>PMCC01000143.1:0-7755 GCA_003155275.1 Actinomycetota bacterium
CCTTTAAAAAATTTAATTTTTCAATGGCCTCTAAATTCATTAAAAGCTTTAACTGAAGCCATGACATTACTCATGGGATATTGAGGTCTGTGCCATCTTAAAACAACCGAAATAAAGCCTCCATTTTTACTGTTTAAGCTTTCTACTACCTTTTTTGCTTCGCTATATACCTCTTCCGGTTTTCCCAAAGAAAGCGTGTGCATCATGTCGACTCCGCATTTTATGCACTTTTTACCTTTTACTTTATTTAATAATGTATCAATTCCTATAGCTTTTGTCTCTGGGCATTGAATAACATCCAGTTCCATTTCAAGCAAATCATCAATAATATCAGAAAAATTACCGTCTAGGCAAATGGATCCATACATTCCTGCTTCATGGACAAGCTTAAAAAACTTGCAATAGTATTTTTTAAAATATTTTCTCCATATATTAGGATTAAACATCATCCCGGTGCTCCCTGCAAATTCATCAAGATAGGTTACCATGTGGGAACCATATTTTGCAAACTCCTCAATCAAACTATAATGGTATTCAAAAATTTGTTCGATTACCTCAATTACAAAATTGAGATCTGATGCCATTTTCAAATAAAGTTCATCAGTTCCCATAAGAAAAGAGGCTGTAAGGAAAGCTGCAGGGTCTATATGGGAATTTATAAATCTGTCTGAATACCTGGAAGCAATAATTTTTTTAAATTTATCGAAATATTTTCTTGTGCTGCTTTTATCAGGAAACTTATAATCCTTAAGTGAATTTTTACCTCTTAAGGGCTCCTCCAGAATTACATATGCTGAGTTCATGTCTTTAGGAACTTTAGTTATAACACCATATTCATCTTTTCTTAAGGCTTCACCAAAATCATTTTTTCCTATTTCCTCAGGAAACCAAAATCCTTGAACCCAAATAGAGTCAAAATCTTCGGTCCCCGGTATCAATTTAACTTTTTTACTGTCAAGAGTTTTATAAGCATCGTATAAATAAGGAACGTCAAGTACTTCAAGCGGCAGATAATCCGGTCTTTTAAATTCAATAGCTTTTTTAACAAGTTCTATATGACCTGACAAATAATACACTCCTTGCAATTAACTACAATAAGCTACTACAGAAAGAAGAATAAGATTAATAAGTTTGAAAAAACTGTCAATTTCAACATAACCATAAATTCCAAGGTACCACGCCATTAAGACGTTTCAGGGAGCGCTGCAACAACATGAAAACCTATTTACCAGTAAGCTCATCTCTTGTAGCTGGTCCACATTGAAATCAAACATTCCTATCGCTTTTCCCATAAACAACAGCGAATGCAACGTCATCAAAATCAGAATTACTTTTAAGTTTACAGCTTAAGTATAGCATTTTTAGACCGATTTTAAATTATTTTATAATCGTTATTTTTCCAATTGGAATAGCAGAAGGGAAAACAGATTCAAAGAAAATAACAAATGGATTATTGCTCATAAAAATACTGAATATTGGTACGAATTATAATTAAATGGCTGGGGATAGTAGACAAAGTTAAAACCTGTTTATTGAACTTGAATGGGAATATTTTAATACCTGAATTGAGTTTCTAAATACAATCAATTTAATAAATAATCAATGCATTTTGATAATAAATATTTACCGTGGTATTATATACCGTAGTAACTATAGTTACGATACAAAAAATGAAATGAACTTAAAAATGATTAAACTACCTAAAATATTCTCATGAGATAACACCGTCAAGACTATGTAAAAAGCGTTTGGTGTTTCTTTCAATTCGAGTGAGTTAAAAAGGAGACGTACCATGAATTATCATATACCCTGGGCTGTAATCAATGAGCTTTTACAAACAGCCGAATCAAAATCTGCAAAGGCTAATAGTAAACAGTTTGGGACACAAAGCTTGACCGTGTCACAAGTTGGCATTTTACTGTTGCTTGATAAAAAGGGCCCAATGAAAGTTAGTGATATCGCGGGTGGGCTTGCTATGATCAACAGCAATGTTTCTAACATCTGTTCCCGTCTTGAAAAAGCCGGACTTGTTGTACGAAACCGGTTGAAGGATGACCAAAGGGTGGTTAATATCGGACTTACAGATGCTGCCCGGTGCAAAATGGATGATATCAAAGACAGAGTTAAAGGCTTCTATAAAAAAATACAAGAAAATGTCTCTCAAAAAGATATTGAGGATATTTACACAGGCCTTGTCAAGCTCAACAAATTGTTTGATATGTTTTTTGAAAATTTAAAATGAAAGAAGGTTGTGCAGAAACAATAATTTTAATTCAAGCAATAAATTAGATTAGGAAAACAAAATGGGAAAATATAACATCATTGCGATTGAGCGGCAATTTGGAAGTGGCGGAAAACGGATCGGAATCTTATTAGCTGAAAAATTGGGGTTCAAGTTCTACGGTGAGGAAATCCTTCAAATGGCTGCTAGAAAGCTCAACATTTCTCCAGAATATGTTCAACACTTGGAGGAGACAGCGACAAACATCTTTCTTTACGCAAAGATTATGACAGAAAATATCACAGAAGATCAGCCACTTGCGGACAAACTGTTTTACACAGAAAGCAAGATTATTAACGAGTTGGCTCTTACCGGAAATTGTGTTGTTGTTGGACGATGCGCAGGCCAGGTGTTGGTGAATCAAAAAAGTTGTCTGCGTATATTCATTCACGCAAGCGAAGATGTACGAATCAAAAGAGCCGTTGAAGAGTATGGCATATTGGAAAATGAGGTGCATAATGTACTGAGAAAAAACGACAGGCGACGTTCAGGATTCTATAGCGCTCGTGCTGAAAAAAAGTGGACTAGTATGGATACCTATGATATATGCCTTAACAGCGGGATACTAGGAATTGATGCCTGTGTGGAAATCATAGCAACAGCGGCCATACCTCATACAAACAAAAATTTTTAAAATTTACTTGACAGCAATAATATATTAAGTTTAATATATATTGAATTCAATAAATTAATAAATATATTAAATAAAATTATAAAATACCATGAAAAATTCAGATTGTGAAGAATTTACAAATAAAAAATGAGGCAAAAAACTTCATTAAAAACAAAATAAAAGAAGGACTTAAAGATCCTGACCAATTGGCTGAAAATATTCTTAAAAATATAAAAAACCACTGGATTTTTGGCAAAAGAAGTTTTCTGCCATGGGTTGAAAGCCCCGATATTAATCCTTTCGTTAACATGATTTTAACAAGGAGCGGACTCCTGCCATTATTTGTCCTGCATATGCTTCAAAAAAATGAAATGTTTGGTAACGAAATTATGGGTGAAATTGAAAAAAGAACCTCTCATACCTGGAGTATTAATCCCGGAACAATCTATCCTCTGTTAAAAGAGCTGGAAATAGAAAAATTTGTAGAAGGAAAATGGTACCTGGAAAAAGAACATCCAAGGCGAATTTACAAAATTACTAAAAAGGGTAAGGATGAGTATAAAATTATAAAGGTAGTTCTAAGAGAACGGCTTAAAGAAGCAATCAATATATTTAATGAAATATTTAATGACATATATGCTGAAGAATTTTCCAAAGAAACAAAAGAAAGAGAAGAAAATGGGAAAAAATAATAAAACAAAATTTTTTTTAAATATCTTTGTAGTTTTTACCTTATTGGTATTTATAATAGGATTGGTGTCCTGTACTAAAAAAAGCGCAACAAACATAGAAACATATAAAGTTCAATTGGGTAATATTACGCAAACTGTAACATCAACCGGATACTCATATGCATCGGAAGCAAGAAACTATGTTCTTCAATCTCCCGGTGAAGTTCAGGGGGTACTTGGCGCAGGAGCTAAATTTAAAAAAGGGGATACCCTGATTAAGGTTGACAACAGTAAAACACAGCTTCTTGTAAGCCAGGCTGAGGAAAATCTGGTGACAGCTCAAAACTCTATCGATATTGCGAAAATAAATTATCAGAATGCTCTTAATGCAAATCATGTAGCTATTCAACTTGCCCAGTCAAATGCAGTATTGTCCGAACAGGCAACCCAAAATGCGCTATCGTCGCTTGAAAATGCAAATTCTGCTGCAGATGCATCACTTAACAGTGCCAAACTGTCTACAGAAAATGCTGCTGCTGCTGCAGATACATCAATAAACAGCGCTAAGGTAGCCCTGGATATTGCACAGCGTAATTATGATAGAGTAAAAGCATCACCTCATACTGATGATGAGATTAACCAGGCACAGAATAGCCTGCAAACTGCAAAAGCAGCATATCATCAGGCTGTTACCCAGGTAGATAATAGCACGAGTACTGCGGAGGCTGCATACGAGCAGGCAAAAGCAAACGCTCAATCCCAGGCTGAATCAGCAGAAGCAGCCTACAAGCAGGCAATTAACAGCCAGTCTGCAAGTTACTGGAGCAGTTTAAGCAGTACGGAAACTGCTCAGGCTCAAATAATACTGACAAAGAAAAACATAGAGCAGGCAGAAGCACAACTTGCTGTGTATAAAATAAGCCTTGAAATTGCAAAACTTGATTTAAATAAAAATCAGATTACAGCGCCATTTGACGGAATAGTGCTTTTATCTAACTTTAACCCGGGTGAATTTGCGTCAGGGCTTGCCATTTCAATTATAAGCAATACATTTGTTATAAAGTCTGATATTAATGAAACTGATATAATGAATATTGAAATAGGCCAGGAAGTTGATATAACACTTGATACATATCCGGATAAGCATTTTAGTGGTAAAATTTCTGATATATCTCCAGTCTCTAAAAATACTGCAGGCATAATCACATTTGAAGTAACAGTCAAACCCGATGATTCTGCAAATTCAAGTCTGCGTTATGGAATTTCTGCAAATCTAACTATAACTATTTTTAAAATAGAAAATGTTTTGTTAGTACCCATTCAGGCAGTTTATAAAGAAGATGGAAAACAATATGTTGACATGCCTTCCCCACAGGATAAAACAGTTAAAAAGGTTGAAGTAACAACAGGGGCATCCGTTAATGAAAATATAGAAATAAAATCGGGATTGAAGGAAGGAGACGTAATATATGCTTACGGGGTACTGCTGCAAGTTTCGGGCAGCACAAGTAGTACGTAAGACGTTATATTTAATAATTAAAATAAAGGATAACCCAATGGAAACAAACGATCTGTCTATAATCCTTACGGAAAAGCCAACAGGTAATCTTGACTCTGTAACTGGACAATAGATTATGGCAATATTTCAAAAGCTAAACATGGAAGGTAAAACAATACTTCTTGTAGCACACGAGCATGATATTGCCATGCATACGCAAAGGATTATATACCTAAGGGATGGTAGTATTCCAAGGGAGGAAAAAGTAGAGAAGCTCTTTGTTTTCGCTTTTAACCGGAACTGTGTCAGCTTGGTCAAAGCTAACGAAAATTTTAAAGAAGAAAGGATAAATTTTGCCTAAGATTTTTAAAAAAAAAGGTTTTATTTTTGTTTTGGTAATTTTAATTATCGCTGGCGCTATTGGCGGTTATTTTTGGTGGCAATCAGCCAATTCAAAAATCGCTATTGACCAGGCGCAGATTTTTGCACCAGAAATTGATTTAACTTCAGCTCATGGCGGCACCCTGGAAGCAGTTTACGCCAATGAAGGCGATATTGTGGGGTCCCAAGCACTTGTGGCCAGAGTCAGTGGCGAATTGATTAAAACTTCATCTGCCGGGGAAATAATTAAAATCAATGGCGGCATCGGTCGTGTCGTCAACCCCGGTGAAACCATGGCGATTTTAATTAATCCAGCCGAATTATCTGTTGTCGGCCAAGTACCGGAGAACAAAGGTTTGGTTGATATTCACGTCGGTCAAAATGCTTATTTTACCGTTGATGCCTTCGGCTCGCAGAAATTTTACGGCACGGTTAGCGAGGTTAGCCCAACGGCCAACACCGGTGGCATTGCCTTCCAAAGTTCTAATACGCGTCAAACTCAAAACTTTGATGTTAAAATTAGGTTTAATCACACTCAATACCCTGATTTTAAAAACGGTATGTCCGCCAGAATTTGGATTATAAAATAGAGAACATTTGAAAGATGTCCTAGTAAATTAGAAAATAAAAAATACCCTCTAGATAAACGTAATTTAAACATGCTGAAAATTTTAAAGTTTCTAAAAAATTACTGGCTTTTGCTGATTTTTTTAATTATTTTAGTTTTCATTTCGGTCGCAATGACATTGCAACTGCCGGACTATATGGCAAGAATTATTAATGATGGTATTATCGGCCAAAATAGTGCTGTTATTTATAGTAATGGTTTTTGGATGCTATTACTTGCTTTAATCGGCGCGATTTGTACGGTTGGGGTTGGCTTTTTGGCCTCGAGGATTGCAACTGGTTTTGCCAAAGATGTCAGAAACAAAGTTTTTTCGCAAGTCGAGAGCTTTTCCTTGGTTGAATTCAATAAATTTTCCACCGCTTCACTCATCACCCGCTCAACAAACGATATTCAACAAATTCAAATGGTTCTAGTGCTTCTTTTAAGAATGGTCCTGCAGGCGCCAATTACCGCTATCTGGGCGATTTACAAAGCCTATAATTTAGCCCCTTCACTTTCATGGGTAATTGTTCTAGCCGTGGTAGTGCTCATGAGTATTATTATTGTTCTCTTTTTAGTTGCCATCCCCAAATTCAAAATTTTGCAAAAATTAGTGGACAAACTTAATCTCGTCACCAGAGAAAATTTAACCGGTTTGCGCGTCATCCGGGCTTTTAATAATGAAGAAATTCAAGAAGAAAAATTTGAAAAAGCCAATGTAGATTTAACTAACACTAATCTTTTCGTTAATCGCTTAATGGTTATCATGCAGCCAATAATGATGCTGATTCTTAACTTAACTGCTATTTTGATTGTTTGGCTTGGTGCTCGGTTAGTTGGTTCAGGAAGCCTGGCTGTTGGCAATATGATCGCTTTTATGCAATACTCAATGCAAGTGATCATGGCGTTCTTATTGATCTCTCTTATTTTTATTATGTTGCCGCGCGCTTCGGTTTCGGCCAATCGTGTCATGGAAGTCATTGAAACTGAACCGTTAATCAAAAATCCGGAAAACCCCACCGACTTAACTGATAAACATCAGGGGGTGGTTGAGTTTAAAGATGTGGTTTTTTGTTATCCGGGTGCTGATACACCAGTCTTAGAGAATATTTCTTTTACAGCCCAACCCGGCCAGACTACCGCTTTTATCGGCTCAACCGGCAGCGGTAAATCGACTCTAATCAATATGATACCGCGTTTTTATGATGTAACCGAGGGCAAGATTTTAATTGATGGTGTTGATATTCGAACAATGAAGCTCGAGGAGCTCTACGCTAAAATTGGTTATGTGCCGCAAAAAGGCGTGCTTTTTTCCGGTACAGTGGAAAGCAATATTAAATACGGCGCGCCTGAAGCATCAATAAATGAAGTTGAAAAAGCCGCGGAAATTTCGCAAGCCGAAGAATTCATTAAAAATTTAGATGGACAATTTGATTCACCCATCGCTCAAGGCGGCGCCAATGTTTCGGGGGGGCAAAAACAGCGGCTTTCAATTGCTCGGGCGATTGTGAGACACCCAGAAATTTATATTTTTGACGATAGTTTTTCAGCGCTAGACTTTAAAACCGATGCCATGTTGCGCCAAGCTCTTGCTCAAGAAACGCAAAACAAAACAGTTTTAATTGTCGCCCAACGTATCTCCACCATTTTATCGGCCGATAAAATCATTGTTTTAGACGAAGGCAAAATTGTCGGCTCAGGCAA
>PMCC01000143.1:7833-8255 GCA_003155275.1 Actinomycetota bacterium
AAATCTTTTTGGAAAACAATGAATAGGCTTGTTGGCTATCTCAGACCGTTTTGGGTGGCTATTATTTTTGTTTTTATTTTTGCCATTGCCAGCACGATTTTTGCTATCTTAAGTCCAAAAATTCTTGGCAACATGACAAACCAGGTCGTCAGCGACTTCATCAATATCCAAGCTTACGAGAAAATATATTCTATTTTGCCTAAGGGGATGTCTTTGCCGGCTGGAACAACCGGCGCCCAATTAATGCGAGAGTTGCCGGCCGCAGCGGTACAGAAAATTCCGGCCATTTTTTTAAATATTATTAAAAATCTTGATTTAACCAAACGGCCGGTTATGAATTTTGTCAAACTGAAAACGCTTGTTTTTGAAATCCTTTCGCTTTATCTTTTGAGCGCTCTTTTCAGTTACATTCAAGGTTGGAT
>PMCC01000108.1 GCA_003155275.1 Actinomycetota bacterium
GTTGAAGGTGTGGCCATAACCTTTACCGACATAACATCAGCTAAAGCCGTTCAAGCCTCTTATTGGAAAGCTTCTGAAATTGCTGAAAAATTTTTTAATATTTTTAATACAGTGCATGAATCTTTAATAACTCTTGATAAAGAGTTGAGGGTTATTTCTGTAAACAACTCCTACTATGATTTTTTTAAGGTAACACCTGAAGAAACCATTGGCAATTTTATATACAATCTGGGAAACAAACAATGGGATATTCCTGAGTTTCGGGAATTGCTCGAAGAGATTCTTCCAAGAGATATGCAGATTGAAAACTTTGAGGTTGAACAGGATTTTTTAAGAATTGGCCGCAAAGTATTGCTGCTTAATGCTCGACTTATTGTCCAAAAATCACCTTTGCCTCAACTNNTCTATTGTGGGATCAAAATAAAAATGCAAAAGATGAAAACTCCAAATCTGCGTTAAGAGATGCCGCAGAATCAAAGCTCTCAGTTTCTTTGCGTAAAAAGTCCGGTTTACAAAAAAAATCCATTGATGAAATCATTCACGAGCTCGAGGTTCATCAGATTGAACTTGAAATGCAAAATAACGAGCTTAAAGATACATTGTCAGCTTTGGAAGAAGCTAAAGAAAGATATATGCGTCTGTATAATTTTGCCCCTGTTGGATACATAAGCATTAATAAATCCGGGGTTGTCATGGAAGCAAACCTTACAGCTGCGGGTATGCTTGGGGTGGAGCCTAAAGATTTGATTGGCCATGGATTTTCACTTTATATTTTCAAAAGGGACCTTATTATCTGGGAACACCTGCTGGTAAATATTTTTTATGATTATAAAGAAAATAGCTGCGAGCTGGAACTTANNACGGTAAAACCAAATCGGCCCTTATTGCAATAAGTAACATCGATGAAATTAAACAATCAGAGGAAGAACTTAAAAAAAGCGAAGAAAAATATCGCTGCCTTTTTGAAAACTCAACTGATGGAATATATATAAGCACACCAGAAGGCAGGTATATTGATACAAATATAGCGTTGGTTGATATGTTAGGATATGGAAGCAAAGAAGAGCTCCTGGATGTTGATATTCCAAGTAAAATATATGTTTCAGAGCAGGAGAGGCCCGGACCGGATGAAAGAGACAGGATGTTTGCGACAAGTCTCAGAAAAAAAGGCGGTGATATAATTAATGTTGAAATCAGTTCGAGTGTAATATATGAAGCCGGCCAACCCAAATATTTCCAGGGAATAATAAGAGACATAACCGTAAGGAAAAAAACAGAGAAAAAACTGCAGTATTTGTCATTTCACGACAGCCTGACAGGGCTTTACAACAGGGCATACTTTCAGGAAGAGCTTGAAAGGCTTGACAGTAAAAGGCAGCTGCCCTTAAGCTACATTATTGGAGATATTAATGGCCTTAAGCTTGTAAATGATGCTATCGGCCATCAGGAGGGAGATAAACTGCTGATAGCCACGGCAAATCTGCTAAAAAAATTTTTCAGGGCAGGAGATGTCGTGGCAAGGTGGGGTGGAGATGAATTTGCAATAATTTTGCCCAAAACTACAGATGCAGTTGTAGAAAATATATTAGGAAGAATAAAAAAAGCGTGCACCAAAAAATATTACTTTAAGAATATACCAATATCTATTTCTTTTGGTACATACACCAGGGTAGACGAATCTTTGAGTGTTAAGAATGCCCTAATAGAAGCCGAGCAGAATATGTATAAAAGCAAGCTGTTGGAAAAAAGAAGCATTGCCAGCTCAGTGATAGCATCACTTGAAAGCATGATGTATGAAAAAAATTATGAAACTGAAGAACACTCCCAAAGATTGGTTGATTTGTCAAGAAAACTTGGAAAATCCATAAATCTTTCCGAGAACATGCTAAATGACCTGAGTGTTTTAGCAACTTTACACGACATAGGAAAAATAGCTATCCCGGAGGCTTTACTTTTAAAGAAAGGAAAATTGACAGAAAAAGAATGGGAGATTGTCAAGAGGCATAGTGAAATAGGGTATAATATTACCCGTTCTTCGCACCAGCTTGGGCATATATCAGAATATATATTGTGCCACCATGAATCATGGGATGGAAGCGGTTACCCGCAGGGATTAAAAGGAGAAAAAATCCCAATACTTTCAAGAATAGCATTAATAGTTGATGCATATGATGTTATGCTAAGCGGAAGGCCTTATGCCATTGCTTTGAGCAAAGAAGAAGCCATGAAAGAATTACTAAAATACTCCGGAATCAAATTTGATCCGGGATTTGTGATAATTTTTAAAAAAATAATAGAAGAAAATTATTAAAAAATTTCAGGCAGTCAAATCTGGCATAGTATATTCTTTGCCCTTGCTGTTTGATTATTTTTCTTTATTATTTTTCATCCTCAACTTAACTTAAAATAACTTTCAAGGACTAAACTGGGAAGAGTGCAGTTTAGGTTAATTATCTCCCATAGGTTAGATGATAAATAAAAATGATTCTAAAAATTAGAGACCGGGAATTTGGCCCGGTCTCTAAAACATTTACACAGTTGGGTTAATGCATCATAAAAATACATAACACAAAGATTGTTATTATTATTTTTTCTCAATCTTTTCAGCTGTTTTGCTATCCCCAGCGTCTTCAAAAAGTGAGGCAGGCTGGAATCTTTCAGTCTTGCTTCTCCATATTGCCCATACTACTATTATAAGCGCAATGCCTCCTGCAATGTATGAAAGAAGCGGTGATGTGGTTCTAACACTGATTATTACCGGCGCAATTAAAAGTGAAACCAGGTTGATTACCTTTATCATCGGGTTAAGCGCAGGGCCGGCAGTGTCTTTTAGCGGATCGCCAACAGTATCCCCGATCACTGAAGCCTTATGCGCTTCGGAGCCCTTACCGCCAAGGAAACCGTCTTCAATTCTTTTCTTTGCATTATCCCAGGCGCCTCCGGCATTAGCCATAAAAACTGCCAATAGCTGGCCCGATAATATTACACCGGCTAAAAACCCGCCAAGCGCCCTTTCCTGGAGAGTAAAACCAATTAAAATCGGCATCAGTATTGCCAGCAGCCCGAGAGGCAGGAGTTCTTTTTGGGCAGACCTTGTAGCAATTTCCACAACCCTGCCATATTTTGGTTTTACGGTACCCTCCATCACACCGGGAGTTTTAAACTGGTTTCTGACTTCTTCAATAATAGTTCCCGCACCCCTACCTACGGCTTTAATTGCAAGCGATGAGAATAGAAATGGAACAGCGCCTCCGATAAGAAGGCCTATAAATACCATGGGGTCGGTAAGCGATAGCCCAATTTTTTGAAGCCCTGTTGCTTCAATGTATGCGCCGAATAAAGAAACCGCTGCGATTACTGCGGATGCGATTGCTATGCCTTTGGTTATGGCCTTTGTCGTGTTTCCTGCAGCATCCAGGTCTGCAAGCACTTGCCTTGTCTTGGGGGCGGCGCCGGACATCTCACCGATGCCATTGGCATTATCTGCAATCGGTCCAAACACATCCATGGCAACATTATTTCCGGTATGAGAGAGCATACCTATACCTGTGAGAGCAACTCCGTATAGAATGAAAGTGACCCCTGCGCTTCCAAATATTAAGACTGAAAGAAATATGGTAACCGCAATAATCATTATGGCCCATACAGAACTTTCAAACCCAAGGGACAGGCCGTTTAAAAGTAATGTGGCAGGCCCG
This sequence comes from Actinomycetota bacterium, assembly GCA_003155275.1. GTDB lineage: Bacteria > Actinomycetota > Humimicrobiia > Humimicrobiales > Humimicrobiaceae > Fen731. Next base: position 3,699 of record PMCC01000108.1, read on the forward strand.
GTTTTTGCAGTTTTGCTTAGATTGATTACCGGAGAATGTTCAGGATGGGTATAATATGAAGTAAGCTTGTTAAATGATATTGCAAGCGCTATTCCGATTGCGGTGACCCAAAAAACCCTTAAGTCGTGAACATAAAATTTTGCAACAAAGAAAAACGAAGTTACGGAAATAACTGATGACAGGTCGTAAGAGTAATCCATTGCTTTAAAGGGATCCTGTGTCCTCCACCATGAAACCGCGTAAGTCCCGATTATTGAGCTTACCACTCCTATGGCCCTCACCAGCAGCGGAAAAATCAGCCACTTCATATTAAAAGGCGCCAATACCAATGCCAAGATTAAAGTAGATACTATTGTAACTTCATAGGATTCAAAAATATCAGCGGCCATACCGGCGCAGTCACCGACNNCAAGCTTTCCAACAAGGTCAGCTCCAATATCAGCTGCCTTTGTATATATGCCTCCGCCAACCCTCATAAATAATGCGATTAATGTTCCGCCAAAACCAAAGCCCAGCAGGACTTCCGGGGATTTAATCTTAAATATTATAAATATCAGCGTGCCCCCCAAAAGCCCCAGTCCATCGGTCAGCATTCCTGTAATAGTGCCTGTCCTGTAAGCAATTCGTAAGGCATCCCTGTGGCTTTTTTCAGCAGCTACAACGACCCTTCGGTTTCCGGAAATTGCCATATTCATTCCAAGATAACCCACCATTGCTGAAAAGAAAGCGCCCACTAAAAATGCTACTCCTCTTGCTATGGAAATGTTTACGCCCTGTTTTGCAAAAAAAGCAGAGGCAAAAATAGCTATTGCAAGTATAAAGACCAGGTAAAGTATTGTCTTAAACTGTCTTCTTAAGTATGCTTGCGCACCTTCTTTTATGGCTTCCGCAACTTCTTCAGCCCTCTTCGTACCTGTTTTCTGTTTGAAAACCTGTCTNNGAAAGAAAGAAAGCATAAAGTAGAGCCAGGATACTTACTGCCAGGATTGCGAAAAGGGAGATTTGAGCAAAAAGCCCGAAATCCGTGAAAGTCATTTGTCCTCCGTTCTGCTTTTGATTAAATTTTTATAATTATTTGAATTTTAAATATTGCTCCTTCAAAAACTGTTACAAGCTTCAAAAAATAATATTATTTTATTAGTCTTTTAGAAATCTTAAAAAGTTTCAAATATTATAATAATTTATTAATTCAAAAACAAACAAAAAATAACAAAGTTATAATCAAGTAAAAAAAAGATTTTTTCCATCAAAATGTTCAAAATATTTTTATTGATTATTTAAATTTCTTTGGTATATAATGTAAATAATTTATATTAATAAGTAAAATTATGTAAAATTTTTACTCCAGAGGGCCATAAATTAAATATAAAACAAGCACAAATAATATGTTGGGCAATGGCAAAGCAAATATCACTAAAAAGTAAATATATCGCTATAAAGCAAAATATTGCCGGCATCAAGCAAAAGGTATTATACAAAGAGTTTAAAACAGAAAACAAAAACTAGCATGCTTATGTTCATAAGTTAAAAATCAGTATAATCAGTATATTTTAAATATGGATAAAAGAATAAATACTCTTACACAACTTAAGGCATTGTCCCTTGATATGACAGATTCTGAAAATCTTATTGCGTCTCATATACTTGACAATCCTGAAGAAATATACAGCCTTAAGATAGAGGAGCTGGCAAGAAAATTAAACATAAGCCTGCCTACAGTTTTCAGGTTTGCAAAAAAACTGGGCTTTGAAGGATTCAAGGACTTTAAAGTCGCCCTTATAAGGGATATGGCAATAGGTATAAATATTGAAGCGGAAAATATTGATGATGACAGCATAGAGTCAATAACTAAAAATGTTTTCGAAAAAGTCAACAGCAATTTAAAGGAGACCCTGTCCGTTATAAACTATGACGATCTTTCCAAAACAATCGATCTTGTTGCAGGCGCAAAAAGGCTGGTTTTGTTTGCTGTAAGTTATTCAAAGCCTGTGGCTCTTGATTGTTATTTAAAGTTTTTAAGTGCGGGCTTCAATTGCATTTACGATACCGACACTTATACCCAAAGAGTGATTTCAACGCAATGCACCTGTAAAGATGTGGTAATAGGAATATCATTTTCAGGGGCCTCACCTGAAGTACTGGACTGCATGCGCAATGCCAAAGAAGGCGGGGCAAAAACTATTTGCATTACCACCTTTATAAAGTCTCCCATTACGGAATTTGCAGACATCAGACTTTATACAGCCCCCGTCAGCTCAAGGCATCAGAGGGTAGACATACCTTCAAAAATGTCATATATAGCTATTCTTGACTCTGTATATTTAAATGCCGTGCACAAAAACAGAGGGCGGGCGCTTGACTATATCAGCAGGACAGAAGAAGAGCTAAGCAAATATAACAAAACATTTAAAGACCTTAAAAGCAGGAACGTAGTTGGTTAGTTAAGAAAAAATATTTAAGTCCGGCAATAAAAAGCGGCCGGCAGGCGGTAAAATGTTTTTGGACCACATAGAAATAATAATATTTTTTTATAAAAACAAATGTGACGCGATTTACAAAGAGATATGAAATATAGCGGGTGAAATAGTATTTAAGCATGAAACAATATCATGAAAATAAAAAACTTTACACAAAAAATTTTAAGAGGGCAGGTATTTAAGTGACTGCAGGCAAAACATTATTTAACGGGGATTTTGGGGAGCCTGATATAAAAAGGCTGCTGGGTGCAATGAGAAGGCAGCCTGTTGACAGGGTCCCGAATGTTGAAATTGTAATCGAAGATAAAATTGTTGAAAGGCTGCTTGGAAGATATGGGGGCAACACTCTTGCATATGGGGGAGATCCTGCAAAAGGAATGGAAGGAGGAGGGGATGTAAGGCCCATGCATCCGAAAGACTGGGTTGAGATCTGTAATATAATTGGGCAGGATACTATTTTGCTGGAAGCTCTATGGACCCCGTTTAAAATGAAAGGCAAAGATGGGAGAACGGTCCCGATTTCCGGAAAACCGGTAAAAACGCGAATGGATTTTGACAAGCTTATATTTCCATCAGACGATGACATTGAAGAAAGAATGAAGTATGTAAGGGAATATAAGGAGGCTGTCAAAGGAACAAAAATAGGTGTCGGGATAGTTTATGCAACTTTTGTGATGACTATTAATGAATTTTTAATGCACCTTGATGATTTTATGATGGATGTCTATGAGGATTATGGCTTTATTGAATATATGTTTGATGTCAGCACAGAATACTGGGTGAAATTTTCAAAAGCTCTTGCAAAGGAAAAAATAGACTGGTGTTATACTGCAGATGATTTTGGTTTTAAAAGCGGGTTGTTTCTGCCGCCTAAAGTTTTAAAAGAGCTATGGTTTACAAGATATAAAAAAATCATGGACCCGATAAAAGAAGCGGGCATTGCAATAATGTGCCACAGTGATGGCAAGATCGATGACCTTGTTCCGTGGCTTATTGAATATGGGATTGATGCCCTAAACCCTATGGACCCGTATTGCGTGGATTATAGGGAATACAAAAAAAAGTTTGGAAAAGACATAGCACTATGGGGCAATATCGATATAGAGTTTCCGCTTGCAAAAGGTACACCAGAGGATGTGAGGAAAGACATAAAAGAGCACATGGATGTGTTAAAACCAGGTTATGGTTATATCTGCAGCTCGTCACATTCAATAGTAAATTATATCCCGTTTGAAAACTTTGCGGCGATGATAAATGCGGTACACGAATATGGAAGGTATTGAGCAAGGCTTTTTACTGATGAGTATAATTGCCGCGGCAAAAGAAACAATAATGAGGTAAGGGATCAGCCAGGTTAAATAAAACTTAAAGCGAGGAGATTATCAATGCCGGCAAATGATAGGATTAAAAAGAATATAAGCGAAAATGTTCCAAATATAGTAGTGCCTCCACCCGGACCCAAATCAAGAAGCTGGCATGAACGGGCCTCCAAACATATGAGAGGATATTCAAGCCAGGTAAAACAGTTTCCTGTTGTTTGGGAAAGCGGCAAGGGCAGTACAATGACAGATGTTGACGGAAATACATATATAGATTTTTCTGCTGGCATTTACTGCAACAGCACAGGCCATTGCCATCCTAAAGTTGCAGAAAAAATAAAGCAGTATGCAGACAAGCTGATGAACTGCCATGATTTTACAACTCCTGTTAAAACCCTTTTTCTTGAAAAGCTCGCTGCACTCCTTCCGGGTAGTATCAACGGAATCCAGCTTTACTGCGGTGGCTCTGAAGCTGTTGAAGCAGCTCTGCGTGCAGTCCGTGTGATTAAAGGCGGCAAATATGAAATGTTTTCCTTCTGGGGTGACTGGCACGGCAAGACGATGGGCTCGATGAGCCTCTCGTCGCTTGGAAATGAAGCATTTGGCCCGCGCGCTGCAGGATGTCATCTTGCGCCAACACCCAATTGTTTCAGGTGTCCATTCAGGTTAAAATATCCATCCTGCGGCTTGTTGTGTATGGATATATTTGAAGGAACTATTGACAACGAGGGAACCGGCATGCAGGCAGCAGTGGTAATGGAGCCTATCCAGGGATACAGTGGAACGGTGGTATATCCTGATGAAGTATATTCAAGAGTTGNNGATGTCATTACGCTTGGCAAGGGGGTAGGAGGGGGCTTTCCTGTAAGCGCTTTTGCAATAAAGGAGGAGTATGCCTGGGCGCTTGAGAAATCGTCGGCGTCGACTACTTATGGCGGCAACCCGATGGCATGCGC
>PMCC01000004.1:0-968 GCA_003155275.1 Actinomycetota bacterium
ATCCTGCCAAAAGTGATTATTGGCATACTGATTTCAATTCCTCTGCTGGCAATTATTTTATGGCTTCTGTCTTCTGCAGATATTGTGTTTAAAAACATTTTTATAAACATACCCCTTTTTCAAATATTCAAACATTTTTTAATAATTATCCTGGTTTCAGTTTATGTGATTTGTTTTCTGTGGGCGCTGCTGAAAGCCTTTGACGAGAGGGGGGAGGAGCCTGAGGGAAATATTGTATATAATAAAACACAGTGGAAATTATTTTTGGATCCTGTAGTTTTATTAACCGTCTTATTTTTAATAAATGCAGTTTTTGCAGTATTCTCCTTTATACAGTTCAGGTATCTTTTCGGTGGGAGTTCTTTTATTGCCCCTTCTTCTTTTACCTATGCAGAATATGCAAGAAGGGGTTTTGCCGAGCTGGTTGTCGTGACTATCATTAATTTTATAATTTTAATTTTTGGCATCACATTTGTAAAAAAAGAAAGTAAAAGAATTTTTACTGTCATCAGAGCACTGCTTACCCTGCTTGTAATTTTTACTTTTATTTTGCTTGTATCGGCATTTTATAGAATGACGGTTTACGAGCAGGCTTATGGATTTACATACTTAAGGATTTTTACACAGGCTTTTATGATAATGCTGTTTTTTTTGTTTATTATCAATATTATTTATATCTGGTATCGTAAGCTACCGATAATTAAATCATATTTTGTTATCTCGCTTGCAATTTATATAATTTTAAATTTTGCAAATGTTGATGTCATAATAGCAAAAAACAATATCAACCGGTATTTTGAATCCGGGCAGATAGATGTTGTTTATTTGAAAGGCTTATCCTATGATGCCGCGCCTGAAATGCAAAGGCTTTTTGTTGCAGTTAAAAGCTCGCCGGACCCAAGAGAAAAGCAAATGGCTCTGGATTTATCAGGATATTTCAAGGAGCGAAAATCAGACCTTGAAAATCA
>PMCC01000004.1:1008-5150 GCA_003155275.1 Actinomycetota bacterium
TTAACTTAATGTGCTGTAGCTCAATATGGATAACTTTATTTAATGGCACAATATTCTTAGCCAGAAGCACTAAATCTGGACTTTGCCGGTTTTTCTGCCAAATACAAATATATATGCCAGAAATGGCAGTGAAGTAAACGCCAGGACCTTATATATCAGGAAGTAGTCCGCAAGCATTCCGACTATTGTTGGGACCGCAAACATCCCCATTGCTGTAAAAGAAAATATTACTGCCAGCCTTGTTGTGCTGTATTTTGGAGAAATCTCTGCGCTATATGCAATTATAAGGGGAAATATACCCCCGAGGAGCAGTCCGAATAAAAGATAATCAATAATCAGCAAAACATAATTGTTTAAAAAGAAAGAAGCTGCGAGCACAAAAAAGGTCGCAAAATTCAGGATCTTAAGCAGAAAATATTCCTTAAATCTCCTGGAAAGAAACGCAACCGCAACCCTTCCGACTACAATTGAAAGCCAGTAAAAAGACAATGAATAATTTGATATTTGTGCTGAAATATTTAAATTCTTCTGGAAAAGTGTTGGTATAAAGCCTGAAACAGCGTGCTGCGCCCCTGAAGAAAGCATTGCAAGAATACAAATTACAATAAAATCTTTATTTTTTAAAAGCTCAATTATTGCAGAAGGCCTGATTTTTTCATTGTCTACAGTAGGATATTTGGCTATTGAGATAAGAAAGAATATAAGTATAGAAATTATAAAAAGTACAAAATATATTTTTCTGAAATCACCTGACACTTTTAAAATCAGGTTAAATACTATCGGGGAAGTCATCGCGCCAAGCCCAAAAAATACGTGCGCAATATTTAAATAATATCCCTTCTTGTTCTTAAAAGTGTCTGAGACTGCAGCGTCTGCAATGGTATTAATGGAAGTGCCGAAAAGCCCCATAAATAGAATCATTATCATGAATAATATAAAGTTATTTACATAATTAAAGAACAAGGCAAAAATGCTTAAGAGAACCAGCGATACTGTCTGTACGACTTTTTTCCCCAGCTTGTCTGCAAAATATCCGACAAAAAAAATAATTACTATCTGGCCGAAATAATTAAATGGAAAGATTAAGCTTTGCGTTCTTATGTTAATATTAAATGCAGCGCCAAGCGGAACAAGTATTGAACCGATTGCTGCAGTATAAAAGCCATACAGAAACTTGCACATCGAGACGGCTATTAATGTATAAGTAGTGTTATTTACAAGATAAAAATCATTAATTTTATTTTTTATTCTCACCAAATTTTGTTGGGCCTGTTTTTATATTTATGCTTATTTAGAGAGATTCGCCTTGATAATTAAAAAATTATTATCAATTTTCACAATCTTTAACAGCTTAAAAATTAAAGCAATAAAATCAAATAAAGCAGTATAACATAAAAATGGATTGTATGAATTTATTTGTGCAATAATGATTGTCACGTTTATGCAATGTTTCAAAAATAAATCAATTAATCACATTTGGCCGGGCATTCCCGGCAAAGGATTTTCATTTGCACGCACATTATTTATAACACTTACCCCATGGGTAGTTTTTTCCCAGTAATATGGTTTAAAAATCAACTGCCACAAAGCTTTATAAGCTGCAATGGAATGAAGCACCCAATATAGTGGATTTAAAAATGCAAAAGGGATTAATCTGTAATATTTTCTGGAAAAAGCTGCAGCAAAATTTATTAAAATTAAGATTAAATTTCCAGCAATAAAGCTTATTATCCCTGCGATTTCTACATATCCAGGCAGCAGCCCGCTTAAAAAATGTGTTCCTGTAAATAGCCAGATTAAGAATACTCCCCACATTATCGGGTTAATTAAAAAAGTCAGCGGAGTTCCTGTAACCAGAAGTTGAAATGACAGCCAATTTTTTAAACCTATCTTTTTTATCATTTTAACAGGATGCCTGTTATAAACTATGGCAGTCTGCATATAACCTTTAACCCACCTTGACCTCTGCCTTATCCAGTTGCCGGTGCTGCAGGTGGCCTCTTCATATGTAGTTGACCTGATTATTCCAACTTTTTTCCCTTCTGCAGAAAATCTTATGCCAAGATCTGCATCCTCAGTGACATTAAAAGGATCCCATCCGGATATTTTTTTCAAGTCTTCCGTCCTGAAATGATTGCTCGTACCTCCGAGGGGAATCGGCAGATGCAAAGCATGGAGTCCGTTAAGCATATAATCAAACCAATAGGTATATTCAAGAGTAAACATTCTTGTAAGGAAGTTTTCATATTTATTGTAGTAATTAAGATAAGCCTGGAAACAAGCATAATCCGGGCCGCTGTCAATAAAAGCTGCAAGCGCTTTTTTTAGCTGGTCAGGTTCCGGCATATCCTCTGCATCATAAATTACGAGGTATTCGCCACGTGAAAAGTAAAGTCCATAGTTGCAGGCTTTTGGTTTTGTCGTTGGCGTTCCATTAGGGACGTAGAAAAATCTCCACGTGTTTGGGGGTTTGCAGGATTTTGCAACCTCTATGGTTTTGCTGTCATGTTCTTCAAAAAGAAAAATGACATCAAGCTTATTCTGAGGATAATCAATGTCTTTTATTGATTTTATTAAGTTTATAACTACATTTTCAGGTTCTTTAAAAAGCGGCACCAGGACCGTGTAAACAGGATATTCAGAAATATTTAAATTTATTGTTTCACTGGTTCTGCCGTTTATAAGTTTTATTTTTGCTCCAACTATACTTGTTATTAATTTGAAAAAAATAGCAATAAAATAAAAAAGCTGGACAGCTGAAAATAGCACAACGAGAGTTGTTATAGGATAAAAATATATTGAAGCAACAATTCCCAGCACTAAAAATATAAAAAGCGCAATTTGTGTTTTTGATAATCGTTTATATGCCGACTCTTCCGGATTCCTGTTATACAGGCCCATTATGGTTAGGTTTGCTAGGTAATCTTTAAAAAGTTTTTTTACTATATCGCTGATATCCAGATCGGTTACAACCCACTCTAAAATTCCTTCTGCTCCAAACCTTTCTCTAAAAAAATTTAATGTTCTTTTATCTTCAGGATATGCGGTTAAAATTACCAATGATCCATTTTCATTTAATTTAAATGGTACAGCCTGATACTTTATTGCTTCATTGGCAGTAATTTTTTGTAACAGTTTTTTGTCAAATTTATTGATTAGTTCGTCAATATGAGGAGTCGCAAAATATTTATCTGATTTCTGGGCCTGGGTTTCAAAGAATTGGAGTCTTGTGATATATCCAAGACTGAGCAGTATCCAGCCCAGACGTCCTCCTTTTTCTTTTTGAATTGAAAGGCTCCTGTCCAATTGCGCCTCAGTAATTAGGCCTTTATGTATTAAAATTCTTCCAAACTTAAGGCTTTCTTCGTATAAAAGCTCCAATTCTGCAATCTTTTTATCAATTGTCTTTATATCACTTACAAGCAAATCATTTTCTAATTTCATAATATTTAAGTAATTGGTTTAAAATATATTTGGCTTTATTATATATTATTTTATATTATTATTGACTATTGTATTAGTTTATATCATAATATTAATATAAAGTAAAGTATTAATTTAATAATATTAAAATTTATAATATAATGTAACAAAATATTATAAAATTAACTATTATTGAATAATTTGATAAAAAATTGGATTTAAAAAGTTTCCAAACTTAGTTTCAACGATTTTATTAATTCAAAGAAAATTGGATTATTCTCAGAAATTAACCAATTAGCCCGGATCCGTGAGAGTCATGATATTGAAATTACGTGCTAGAATTACCTTCATTGCCTGAGTGTCTAACCAGAAAAACGCAATAGTTATTTACAGAAGGATAATTAAAATCTATAAATAGGCCTATAATCGAAAAAAAACCTGGCCACTCAATATCGACCAGGTTTTTTTCCGCTTTTTTACTTAATATAAATTATTTACTTTTTGCTTCTCCAATAAAATCCTTTCGAAAGCATCAAATCCTCAACAAGTAAATAAAGTATATATTTGACGGAAGATAACAAATTAAATTTACCTTCAAAAATTACTTAATGAAACAGCGTTTTTTCTAATGACCTTTATTTTTTCATCCTTGCCAGGACATGTTCCTCGATTTCCTTCATTGAACCGGAAAACTCCTTGCTTGTGTAGACAAATGAAGG
>PMCC01000004.1:5178-13516 GCA_003155275.1 Actinomycetota bacterium
AATGTGTAAACCATTTTACCGCCGGCTACTTTTTCAATATGGTAAACATTACCCTCGCCCGGACCCGGCCTTGCAGAGCACAACAGAAGCTTGCTCTTATATCCGTTTTTGGCATCCGTTAGAATTTCGTGCGCTTTTTTGGCAATTGCAATGCCCGACCACCTTGAGAGTTCTTCTGTAAGTTCAATACCTACAGATTTTGCGCTTTCTTTAAAGGCAGGCATTCCCTCAAACCTTCCAATCATGATGGTAATAACTGATCTCCACTGGGTAAAGTCCACGCCCCAGGCGCTGCCGATCTCATATCCTCTTTTTACGGCTTTTGCAACCTGTATTGCTCCAGGGACATTAAAAACAAGTGTAGAATTCGTTGGAATTCCAAGTGATGAAAGTATCTGGAGAAGATAGATGCCTTCCTTAGAGCCAGGACATTTTACCATAATGTTTGCCGCAATCTTTTTTAATTCAAGCGCCTGCAGCAGCATCTCTTTTACATCGGTTACAAGCCTTGGGTCAACCTGGGCGCTTACATAGCCTTTTTNNAAGCCATGCAAGTTCATAGCTTGATTTGTGCGGGTTTTCCTTAATAAGTTTATCAATAACCGGGTTGACATCATCAGGAATCAGTTCAAGCACTTTTCTTGTCAGCCTTGGATTTGTAGTAACACCGCAGAAAAGAGTATCTTCGGGTTTATCATAATCAAATAAAACCTTAAGCTGTTTTTCAAGCTCACCCTTTTTATCATGTGGGGCCTTCTCAAGCATGCTTTTTGTCCAGGCTTTAAAAATAAGCGGTGATGAGTCCCACCATATCTCGAAATCCTTTGATGTTTCCGCAAGCCTCTGCATTGCAGATTTTGTGTAAGTCGCCATAGTTGCCTTCCTTCCGTTGATAAATAAAATTTTACTATTTAATCTTATTCTTGCTTTAAATTAATTGTATAAATTTACTCTATAGCCGCCACAGCAAGCTATACCCATATATATTTACAAAATTACCCACGCTTCTCTTGTTAAAAAAACCTCTCCTTAGCATGGACCAAATCAATATTTATTTGGCCCCTGATTAAGCCAGCACCTCTTTTACCGCTTTTACAATGTCAGCTTTGTGTGGAATTGATGCCTGCTCAAGTATTGAATTATACGGTATGGGAGTGTTTAGGCCTGCGACTATTTTTACCGGTGCATCAAGCGAGTCAAAAGCCTGGGATGATACTTTTGCAGATATATCAGATGCAACACTTCCCCTCTCGCAGGCTTCCGTTACAACTACAAGCCGGTTTGTCTTTTTTACAGATTTTAACAGCGCCTCCATATCAAGGGGCACCAATGTCCTCGGGTCAAAAACCTCACAGCTTATTCCTTCCTGTTCAAGATCTTTTGCAGCTTCAAGCGCTTTAAACACCATATTGGAATAAGCAAAAATCGTGACATCTTTGCCTTCCCTTTTAATATCTGCAACACCAAAGTCTATTATATACTCTTCTTCAGGAACCGGGCCCTTGTTTAAATAAATCATTTTATGCTCAATAAATACCACTACATTATCATCTCTTATTGCAGTCTTAAGCAGCCCCTTTACATCATAAGCCGTGGAAGGCATTACAACTTTCAGCCCCGGCACATGATAAAACCATGCTTCAAGACTCTGGGAATGCTGTGCAGCAACTCCCCTTCCTGCACCGCCCTGTGTCCTAATTACAAGCGGACACCTTAAGTTATCTCCTGTCATGTACCTTATCTTGGCCGCCTGGTTTACTATCTGGTCCATTGCAAGACCAGTAAAATCAATAAACATAATCTCAGCAACTGGACGATATCCTGTCACTGCGGCTCCTATGCCGGAACCTATTATCGTAGCTTCAGAAATAGGCGTATTTATAACCCTTTCCGGACCGTACATATCAAGAAGCCCCTTATATGCTCTGAAGGCTCCGCCATATTTTCCAATATCCTCGCCAATTAAAAAAACCTTTGGGTCCCTATTCATTTCCTCCATTACGGCTTCCCTGATTGCTTCCCTGTATTCAATCTCTCGCATAAAATCCTCTCTTTTTTTAAACTTAAAATAAAAAAAGTTAACTTGAATTATAAATTAATTTACAATACTAAAACCTTTATCATGTCAATCTGTTAAATAATTTAGCCAAATCACCCTGTCAAACCTGTTGTCTGTTAATATTAAATCGATCTTACTTCTTCCAGAAACTTCTCCAGTGAAGGTTCAGGACTTTCTTCAGCAAATTTTACTGAATCCTCTACCGCAGTGATAATTTCTTTTTCCATTGTATCGATTTCTGTCTGCGAAATGACCTTCTCTTCGAGAAGTCTTTTCTTATAATTAATCACAGGGTCTTTTTCCCTTTTATAAAATTCTGCTTCCTGTTTATCTCTATAGTCAGCCGGATCGTTAGGATGGTGCCCGCCAAATCTGTATGTCTTGGCTTCAATCAGCGATGGTCCCTTGCCCTGTCTTGCAAGCTCTACAGCTTCAGTGACTACCCTATATACAGCTTCAGGGTCTGACCCGTCCACTATTACTCCCGGAATATCATAAGCAGCGGCCCTCTTAGCAATATCCTTGCATGCAATGGAATCGCAGGAGCTCATTGAAATTGCATACATATTATTTTCACAGACATAAATAACAGGCAGGTTAAAAATAGCGGCCATGTTTAAAGCTTCGTGGAAGACTCCGTTATTGGAGGCGCCGTCAGAAAAGAAACAAACAGCTACCCTTCCCTTTGCTTCCATCTTACATGAAAAACCTGCTCCCACTGATATAGGGATGCCACCGCCTACAATACCGTTGGCGCCAAGCATGCCAAGCTCAGTATCAGCAATATGCATTGAGCCGCCTCTGCCCTTGCAGTATCCTGTTGCCTTGCCAAGCAATTCAGCCATCATCCGGTTAAGGTCTGCGCCTTTTGCAATACTATGGCCATGCCCCCTGTGAGTTGAGATGATATAGTCTGATTTGTTTATTGCGGCGCAGGCACCGACTGCTATAGCTTCTTCACCGACATAAGGATGAAGATAACCCCAGATCTTTGCAATCTGGTACATCTGGATAGTCTTTTCTTCAAATCTCCTGATTTTTAAGATTGTCCTTAAAAACTGTATTTTCTGCCCTTTAGTTAACTCAGCCATTTATCTCCTTTTGATAAGAGCCATTAAAATAATTAAAATTTATAAATCAATAATCATAAAAAATCCAGCCAACATAAAAACAATAAAACTTTAAATATTGGAACAATCAAATCACAATAAAAAAAATAAAAACTATTGATTCTTTAAAAAATCAAATTGGCGCAAAACTATAAGAATCCAGCCACAATGCATTATATGCAATTTATAGCAGTATTGCAATAAATTTGCGATAATTAAATAAACTCAAATAAACTTAGGTAAAGATTTTTTTACTTGGAGTTTTTACCAGCTTCCAATTCCAGCATTCTTTCAGCAGCAGTACTGTCAGTTATCAATATATTCACATATTTGCCCCGGATAGCGCCTAACATTGCTTCCGCTTTAATTTTCCCTCCGGCAACACCTATCGAATACGGAACTTTCTTTAAAGTATCAATGGGTATTGAAAAAATCCGGTCTTTTAAATCTGTATCACATATTTTTCCACTTTCGTCAAAGAAATAAGAAAAAATATCTCCTACCGCGCCTTTTTCTTTCAGGCCTTTAAAATCTGAATCATTTATGTCTCCGGTACTTATAATGCATGACATTATGTCCGGGAAAATTGACCCTATCCCACAAAGGGCAATAGTGACTTTGTCAAAATAATCGAAAGTGCTCCTGATCGATTTTTCATTAATCAGAAGATTGTATAATTCCTTAGAATCCAAAAGTGCAGGGGCATATAAAAGATGCGGTTCAACTTCAAATCTTTTAGCAAGCCTTCTTGTTAGATCATGGCAGTTTAAGTCAACTGAAAGCTGGTGGCTTCCGCCGGTTATCTGTACGACCTGAACGTGCTTGTTTATACTTGAAGGAAGGTGGTTTATAACCTCGTTTACGGTTGTCCCCCACGATACTCCTATTACATCTCCGTCCTTTATTATCTCCTGAAGGTAATCTGCGGCGGCAGAGCCCAGCTTGGATTTAAGTTCCACATCTGAAAGCCCGGAGTTTTCAATTACAATTGCCCTCTTTAACTCGAATCTTTTTTCCATTTGGTCTTCAAGATTCGAAACGCCGGTCGACGGGTCTATAATCGATATCTGGACAATGCCGGAGTCTAAAGCCTTCTTTAATATCCTGTTTACCTGGTATTTGGATACTTTCAGTTTTTTTGCAATTTCTTCCTGGTTAAGCTGATCCTTATAATAAAGGCTTGCAATCTTGACAATCAGTTTTACATTATATGTCATCGTTCTTGTCCCTGCACCAGTATTTATTTTTTCTGTACAGTTCTGAAAATATTTCTATAACAGCATTTATTTGCGCCTGGTAAGTTATCTTAAATAATTAATTCTCAAGCTGTTCGATTTTTTTGACTTTTGCAGCAGTTCCGCCGTTTCTTTCAATATCAAGCCAGATTTTCAGGATTTCCTGCGCAAGGCTCTTACCTATTATAAGAGAGCCCATGCATAAAACCTGGCAGTCATTTGAAAGTATCGCTCTTTGCGCTGAATACAAGTCATGGCATACTGCAGCTCTTATCCCCTTAAATTTATTTGCGCATACCGCCATTCCTATGCCTGTACCGCATACAAGTATACCCCGGTCAAAATTCCCTTTTTGAAGCTCAACAACCAGGGATTTTGCCACATCGGGATAATCAACAGGATCTTTTGTAAAAACACCAAAATCCTTATATTCTGAGCCTTTGGCCTTCAGGACATCTATTAAGGCATTTTTTAAATCAAGAGCGTTCTCGTCACATCCGATAGCTATTTTCATAATTTTCCTCCACTAAAATAAATTTCATAAAATTTATGTGCTTATAATAATTTTATTTTGGAACTTAAAAATTTATATGATTTTAAGTTCTTTTTAAAACAAAGTCCTCGACAGATGCAGCAATTTTTACAGTGGAGAGCCCATAATAATCAAGCATCTCACTATAACCCCCCACTGTTGCAAAGACATCTTCTGTTCCCAGCATTTTCATTTTTACGGGATTATCCCTGATAAGGACATCAGCGATTGCACTNNACTTGACTTTAATATTAGCTCCCTGTCTATTGGTTTAATTGTGGAGATGTTTAAAACCTCGGCCATTATACCTTTGTCTGCAAGAATTTGAGCCGCATCAAGGGTTTTCTGAATCATTGTTGAGCAGGCAGCAATTGTAACATCGCTTCCTTCAAGCATTATTTCACCTTTGCCGATGATAAATTTAAAATCGTCTTTATGAACTCTTGCGGTTTTCATCCTGTGCATCCTTAAATATACGGGACCTTCATGCTGGGCTGCCGCAAAAATAGCCTGGAAATATTCCGGGCCGTCACACGGTGAAATTATTGTAATATTCGGCAACGACCTTATTACTGAAACATCTTCGAGCACTGTATGTGTGGGGCCAAGGGAACTGACCGAAAAACCGCAGTTATTGCCCATAAATTTTACATTAAGCTTTGGCTTACAGACATCGTCTCTGACCTGTTCAAAACATCTCATTGTTATAAAAGGAACATAAGCTGAAATAAAAGGTATTTTTCCGCACAATGCAAAACCGGCTGCTTCCCCCATTGCATTCTGCTCAGCGATCCCGAACTCGAAATGCCTTTCCGGGAACCTTTTATTAAACTCTCCGCCGCTTGCACCCTGGGACGAGTCAGATGAAATGTATAAGATACGGCTGTTTGCTGCTCCCAGCTCGACAAGCGCATCTGAGACCATCTTTCTGGGGTCTTCCATTATTCTATCCTGGTTTTCTGCTGATGCAGGCATTTTATTTTCCAACTTTGTCAAGCTCCTTTCCCATTTCCACACCTATAAGATTTATGGCATTATCGATTTCTTCCAGTTCACAGTGCCAGTGGTGAAACTGGTATTTATCTTCACCGTAAGGGAGCCCTTTGCATTTTACCGTATTTGCAACAATACAGGATGGCTTGCCTTTTTCAAACGGCACACCGGAAAGAGTATCAAAAATCTGCCCAAAATCATGGCCGTTAATTGTCCTTGTCGACCACCCGAAAGCTTTAAACTTTTCATCAAGCGGCGAACTACTCATAATGTCATCTGTCCTGCCGTTTACTTGGAGACCGTTTTTATCCACGATTATTACAAGATTGTCAGTTTTATGATGGGCGGCAGCCATTGCAGCCTCCCACACGCTTCCCTCAGCGCATTCTCCGTCGCCAAGGACTACAAAAACCCTATAGTTCTTTTTATCAAGCCTGGCTGAAAGCGCAATAGCATTTGCCACCGGAAGCCCATGCCCCAGGGAACCTGTTGAAAATTCAATTCCCGGAAGCCTTTTTTCCTCCGGATGCATCGCCACCGGCGTGTCGAAGGTGTTGTACTTCCACAATATTTCTTCCGCAAAATAACCCTGGTCAGCAAGTACGCTGTAAAGCGCAAGGCATTTGTGGCCCGCTGAAAGTATAAACCTGTCCCTGTCAGGCCATTTAGGCTGGTCAGGATTGTGCCTTAATATTTTGTTATATAGGACTGTCAGGATATCCAGGCTTGAAAATGCCCCGCCAATATGGCCTTCCCCATTGCGCATCATTTTCAGGATATTTTTCCTGCACTTGTAGGACTTTTCAATAAGAGTTTGTATTTCCTCCCTTTTAAGTTTCTGCATCTTGCCTGTAACTTCCTTTCCGGTTTTATTATTAAAACTTCTTTTTAGGTTTATTAGGAAAACTTACTTTCTGGTTTAATCAGTAAAAATATTGTTTTGTATATATTGAGAATATTTCTTGTCCGGTTTTATTTGCAAACTTTCTTTCTATATATATTTTTAATACTTGTTGCTTGGCTTAATTGTTCAATTATATGCAATTAATTGCATATTTGCAATAAACTAAATAGATTAAAATGGCGTCCTTGATAAATGAAAGCCTCTGCGATGGCCAGTATCCTATTTTAAAATAAGGATAGGCCGCCGCAAAGCAACGTTCCGTCACCAGTAAAACCGATATCCTTTATAAATATGTTAGATATGACTATGCCAATTTTTTAAATATCAAATAAAAAGGCGGAGATTTTTTAATTATACTGCTTCTTTTATAAAACTCTTTATTTTAGCCATATCTTCGCCATCAAGCAGAATATCACCTGCAGCCGCATTTTCAACCGCCTGTTTTTTATTTCTTGCGCCGCATAAAGCAATCACTGAAGAATTGCCAACAAGCCATGCTGTTGCAATATTGCCTATTTCCGCATTATGCTTTTGTGCAACAGGCTTTATATATTTATCTATAAGGGCATTTATCTTTGAGATATTTTCCGGAGAGTATACGTCGTCGCCTTTCCTTATGTCACCCGCTGAAAACTTTCGTTGAGGTGTCAATTTTCCTGTAAGAAGCCCTTTTGCAGTTGGGCTGTATGCAAGCATCGAAACATTATTTTTTTCACACCATGACAGCAATTCTTCCTGTACTTCAAGATCGATAAGGCTGTATTTTTCCTGGTCAGCATCTAAAATTCCATTTGCATTATATTCTTTTACCTGTTGAAGGTTTGCATTGCTGACTCCTATGGCCCGTATTTTACCTTTCTTCTTTGCATCCATCAAAAACTCCATTGTCTGGTCAATTGGTGTTGTAGGATCCTGCCAATGAGTTTGATAAAGGTCAATATAGTCAGTGTTTAATCTTTTTAAACTGTTGTCAAGCTCTTCTTCCAAAGACTCTTTTCCAAGATACCTGTAAACCGGGACTCCCGGATCATAATCAAAAAAATACATTCCCTTTTTAAGGTTCCACCTAAGCCCGCATTTTGTTGCAATAAAAACATTTTCCCTATTGCCTTTAACCGCTTTCCTGACAATTTCTTCAGACAGTCCCTGTCCGTAAGCCGGCGCCGTATCGATTAAGTTCACCCCCGCCTCAATAGATGCCTGAATGGCTTCAATTGAATCCTTTTCATCATTGCCTCCCCACCAGTGTCCTCCGGCTGCCCAGGCGCCAAAAGCGACAACTGAGACTTTCATATCAGTGCTGCCTAATTTAACAAATCTCATAGTTTCTACCTCCCGAATTTTAAAATTATTTTTCTTTATTTCAGCGATTCAAATACCTGATTTCAAATATTTTATCAGCATTCCTCTTTTTCTTAAAATAAAAAATGTGATAATATCATGGTTTTGATATAGTCGTAATTAGAAAAGCTTTTATGATACAATTATTTCTGGAAATATTTTTTA
>PMCC01000129.1 GCA_003155275.1 Actinomycetota bacterium
AACAGGGAAAGATATATTGAAAACCTTATAGACGCAGGCCTTGACGGAATCGAGTCATGTTACACCTATAGCAAGACCACCTATAAGGGCAGCCTGCCCGACAGCCGGATCAAAGAAATAGTTGAGAATAAATACAGGCAAAAGGTAAAGTTTTTTACAGGAGGGTCAGATTACCACAATGACGCTAAAAAAGGCGCACCAAACCCAAGGCAGATAGGTGAAGCAGGAATCAGCTTTGAACAATTCAACGAAATATTTTAAATTATGGAAAAATATTATTTCGACTTTAATTTTGACAAAAGCGGTCCCCACAAAATCGCAAAAGAAAGCTACCTCGAAAAAAACAAGCTTGCCCTTATGGTGATTGATATGCAGAATTATATGACCGATCACCTTTATACCGGTAAATGGAGCTCAAGAGGTTCCGATGACTATTATTACAACAGGGCAGAACAAACAGTCATTCCAAACATTGTAAAGTTAATTGATTTTTTCAGGAAGAACAGCCTAAAAGTAGTATACACAAGAATTGCTTCACTTGATGAAAATTTTGCAGATGTGCCTTCGACTGCCAAGAAAAACCTTGTAGACGAGGATAATATAGATATAAACGGCAAAAGATGGACGCTGCACGAAAAAGACAGGGCAAGCTTCATTGAAGAAAGGTTAAAACCGGCTGCCGGGGATATAGTTGTGTTAAAAGGTGGAAGCGGAGCATTTTGCGCCTCGGAAATGGATCTTGTGTTAAGGTCAAACAATATCTCAAGGCTGGTTTTTACCGGCGGGCTTACAGATGCCTGTGTGTCTTCNNAAGATGACCATGATGCCGAGATAAGGATACTGGGCAAATATTACGCCTGGATCTCTTCGACTAAAGAAATCATCTCCGGGTTAAAACTTGGGGCAATTTTATAAGTAAATCTATAATCCAAAAACTAAAAAGAATTTTACAGTTTCGAAAAGATAAACCTTTGCTATTGGATAATTTTCCTTAAGTATACATTTAATCCTCTAATAATTCATTGTATTTCTTATCCCAGACCCAAAGAAATTTACTGCAATCTCTAATTCTTTCTGCACGCTTATAAAATATTTTTGCAAACTCAAAATTACCCTTTTTCCCTTTCTCAGCAGCCAATTCATCAAACCATCCAGCATATCTTCCACTAATTCCCAAATGATTTTTTACCTCTCCTTTGGCAATTTTACTTACTTCTTCAAATTCAATTAAATCTCTATGATTTCTTATTCTTTCAATATTTTCGCGGCACAGTTTGGCAAATTTGGTAAAACCAATTTTTTCTTTCTCTCTGGCTAATTCATCAAACTTGAAAATAAAATATTTGTCAGCTTCTTTTTCAGATAACTTTTTAAGATTCTTTTCAATAATCATTTTAACTAATCTTTCTTTTAATTTTTATTGGAATTTCCCGGCATAACAATTGGCCCTATATTAAAAAGACCCCATCCCATGTGGGGTCTCTTTAATCGCCATTCTAAGTTACAAAATATTTAAAATAGTTTTATATCTTTTGCAGCTGATCTTTAAACTTCGTGACTTCACTTAGGTTTTTTTATCCCTGCAATCTTTCGTTTGCAAGTTTCAATTACTTATTAGCGTTACCGCCATTTAAAGATTAATTATGATAATATCAAAAATTATTAAATTTGTCAAAAATATTATTTATAAATGTTTTAATATTTATTTTTAAAGTTTTTATAATAATTTTCTTGTTTATATTTCAGTATTACTTATTAATTAATGTTTTAATGTTGTTACAAGCAAAAAATTATTTTTAAAAACATTTCTTTCGCAGCTTAATCATTGTTCTTATAATAATGCAATTTGTTATTTTGGCTTGCCTTTCAAAAGAATTTTAGGATTGGCTAATATTGGAATTATTGATTCAGCGCTTACTCAAATAAAGCTTTAAATTTCTCGTATCGGCTACTTTTTGTCTATAACAGGTTCTGCCGTATTACCGTCGCCATGCCTTGCACTGATTATTGAGACCCCGATCACAGCTGCAATGATAATCCCGCCACCTATAATAGTATTAATGGTGGGAATCTCACCGATAATTATTAAAACCCATACCGGGTTAAAAACCGGCTCAATAACCGTTATAAGATTGGCGTTAATGGCGGATATACGCTTGATGCCATAACTAAAAAGAACAGAGGCAAAACCAAGCTGGAATATTCCCAGTGCAGCTATTGCGCCTACAGCCGGAAGTGTGAAAACCGGCATTGGCAGGAAAAAGGATACTCCCAATCCAATAGCCGCTGCAATCCAGTGGCTGAGCAGTAAGGATTCCAGCGGTGAACCATCTTTCTGTTTCCGCATGAAAATAAATACAAAGGAGAATGTAAGTGCTGAACAAAGCGCAAGTATATTGCCAATAATCCGGCCGCCACCAAGCTTATCCAGAAAGATTATTACCATTCCCAATATGACAAAAAACACTGCAACCCAGTGTTCAAGCCTGGTTTTCTCCTTGAGTAACAAAGCCGCTAACAGTGCCGTAGTTACCGGACAGACATACTGCAGAAGGATTGCATTAGCGGCAGTGGTATATTTATTGGCAGCAACGAACAATATCATGGTAGCCGCGTTAGCCAGTGCTGCGGCAACCTGGTATAATGAGAAATGCATCTTTGGCTTCCTGATAATCAACAGGATAACTATGGAAGCGATCAAACTTCTTCCGCCTGCTATGGTAAAAGGATTCCAGGGAATCAGCTTGATGAGCATGCCGGATGTACTCCAGAGCAGTGCAGTTCCAGCAAGGGCAAGAATACCATATAGCTGGTTTCGTGATAAATTCTGTTTCATAGAAGATTTAAAACAAAAAATAATTAATTGAGAATATGATTATAACTTTCCAAGCTGTAAAAATATAGTAAAAAGTAGTTATAGTTAGTCTATAAGCTTAAGCTATAAACTAAAATTACTTAAAAGATTTATTTAATATCCTGATAATGATGATGTTGATTTTTTATAAAATTTTGACCAAAGATATTTATGAATTAGTAATTGGGGGTATAAAAAACATCCAGAGCCAGCCTGCCATGCAATAAATCACATTTGTGCCAGTCTCTGATTTGCCTGCTCCAGTTTTTTATTAACGTAATCATAATCATCAGG
>PMCC01000171.1 GCA_003155275.1 Actinomycetota bacterium
TTTTTGTCTAATGGCATACATAAATTTTTTTAAGAGATTATTTTGTTATGTATTTTACCTAACTAACCTAAAATTGTCAACGAATATGCTTCCAGATACTTTTTTAGATGATTCAACAGGTGAATCAGGCTTTTGATCAGACTTTTAAGAAAAGATAATTGGATGTAATATAAAAATATAGATTTTTTATAGATTCCAAAAATCAGGAACAAATATCTTTTCACTACCTAATATTGAAGAGTTGTTGCCTAAAACACCGGTACTTGACCAGTTTGCAGCTTTCTCAGCGTCAATTGAGCTGTCCCTTTTTTCAATTATAGACATAATGAATTCATTAACAAGGTGAGGGTGCGAACCGCCATGGCCAGACCCTTGAATAAATGATAAGTGTGATTTCTCTTCTTCATCCATTACTTCCGATGATTTTGTAAATTTTGCGATTTCCTTTGGGAGCATGTACCCAGTATCCGGAATATTTACCTTTTCAGAATCTTCTTTTCCTGTGAAAAGAATCGGTTCTTCGTTGTCAAGCTTGTTCCATTCAAACGATAATTTCTGGCCATAGACATCAAAACTTTCAATGTACTGCCTTACAGTATCATAAAGAGATCTGGTCACTTCCGCTCCAATATCAGTTCCTTTAAATTTCATCAGCATGGACTCAACAGCGAAGGGGCAATTCCAGTTTTTAATATAACTTTCCCTTATTCTTCCTGAACCAAGACCAAACACCCAATCAACAGGAGCCTCAGCAAGAATTGCAAGCGGGCTTACTGCATGTGTTGCATAATTCAGCGGAGGCCAGCCAGACCAGGGATAGCCCCATTCTTCCATATCCTGCATGTGGGATCCTCTAAGAAATTGGATATTTCCCAGTTTGCCTTCATCTTTAAGTTTCTTTATATATAGGAACTCCCTGGTATAGGCTGCCGTTTCCATCATCATATAATTGACACCGGCTTTTCTTCGCACCCTTACAATTTCTTTGCAATCCTCAACATCGATTGCCATTGGAACCGTGCAAGCGACATGTTTTTCAGATTTCAGGCAATCAAGCACAATAGGCGCATGCGTATCAGCAGGAGTAACCACATGTACTGCATCTAATTCTTTAAGTTTTAACAGATCCCTGTAATCTGTAAATAATCTGTCTACCCCATATTTTTTACCGGCAGCTTCAAGTTTTTCTGCTGACCTTTGACAGATTGCATATATTTCTGAATTAGGGTGACTCTGGTAAATGGGAATAAAATCCGCTCCAAATCCCAACCCTATTACAGCAACTTTAATTTTTTGGTTAGACATGTCCTTTAGCCCCTTTTTTAACTTTTAGAAATTTAATTGACATAATTCAGTAACATTTTAACCAATAATCTTAAAATTTATTTTTATATTTACGGTATAAGCCAATCGGGTCCCTCCTCTGAGACTTTGCCTGCTGTAGGAGTAAAAACCCCAAATAATCCAAAATTGCTCCAAACAATTAATATCGGCTATCACGCCGATAGACTTGTAAAGGCTATGGCGCTGATTGCCTTATCACTATGCTCGGTTCAAGTGTGATTTTCCTTTTTATCTCTTCTTCTCTTCTTATAACTTTAAAGAGCGTGTCAGTGCCCTGAATACACATTGTCATTATAGGCTGGTTTATAGTTGTCAGACTTGGTGATATAACACTCGAGAACGGAACATTGTCATATCCTATAACGGCTATATCCTGAGGCACTTTTATTTTTAATTCATTCAGTCTTTTGATTACGCCAAAAGCCATCTGGTCGGTTGACGCAAATATGCCTTCAGGTTTGCCTTTTGCCAGTATTTCTTTGGTCGCAATATAACCAAGTTCGATTTTTTCGTACTCATTGTCTTCTTTTGCTATATAAACCATTTCATCTTTTATTGGCAAACCAAATTCCTTCATAGCCACCTTGAAGCCTTCATATCTGTCCCGCAGTGCCATGTTATACAAAGGTTCACTGCAGTAAGCTATTTTTTTTATACCCAGCGAAATAAAATGCTGTACTACAAGAAAACTTCCTTTTATATTGTTTAAAAGCACACAGGGCGCTTCCCCCTCTTCATCGGATACCTCATCGTCAATAGCTACAAAAGGAATGTTGTGCTTATAGAGCTTTTTATAGCATGCTCTGTTTGTTAAACCATAACATATTATTACGCCTGCAACTTTTTGCTGTATAAGGGAAATTATATACCAGTCTTCTATATCAGCGTCATGCATCGTGTTGCATATAAAAGTAAAGTAATCAAGCTCCCGTGTTATTTTTTCGTTATACTTTACCATTTCATTGTAATAACTGTTCATAACATCGGGAACTACGATGCCAATCGTATTGGTCGTCCTTTTTTTTAAGTTCCTGGCAACCAGGTTTGGTATATAACCAAGCTCATCTGCAGTATCAAGAACCCTTTTTTTTACTGTTTCAGAGATATATTCAGAGTCGTTTATGGCATATGAAACAGTCGCCTGCGTTACTCCAGTAATGCGGGCTATATCTTTCATTGTTGGAGTTTTGAGCGCTTTTTTCATTAAAATGCCAGATACTAAAACTATAGTTTGTTATTATGCCAAATATTTTTATACGCTAACTTATACGTTTAAACATATTTTCTTGAATTATTTCATATTTTTTTACTGATTTCAATACCTGCAGAATATTATCTTATAATTTAATTATATTTATATTCCTTATCAGAACCTATCGGTTCGCAAGATTATTTTTATATGCTACAGAAAATTTAAAAAATGTAAGGTTTAAAAAATATTAATTCAATTAATTTTATTTTGGGGCTGAGCCATACATTAAACCATACATTGAACCATACATTAACTGACTTGACTTTGAGACTATAAATATTACATATGGCCAATGTAAGAGAAACGGCCCTTAAGCAGACCGTTTCTCTTATTAAAAATCTTTAAATGATTCCTCGCAGGTATTTTACACTGGAAGCTATTTTTGAATCTTCGCCTGAACATTCAATTGAGATATCGCCATCCCAGTTGGTTTCCTTGAGAAATTGGACGCATTTCTTTATGTTGTCAGCATTTACGCCTTCTCCAATGGCCACTTCACTTGCACCAATACCGGTAGATTCTCCTCTAAGCGCAGCAGCAAGCGCCGGACTTACATCTTTGATATGCGCATGCGTCACATATTTTCTCATTGCTTTAAGAAACTCCAGTGGGTCATTGCCCTGTATAAATGTATTGCCTGTGTCCATATTAAATCTCAAATATTCAGATTCAAAATGTGAAAAGAGCTTCTGCATAAAGGCAATATCACCTGTGTAAGGCCCATGGGGTTCAACATTGATTATAATTTTATAATCCTCAGCCCATTTTAAACATTCCTGATAATTGAGTATGGTCTGTTTAAAGACATCCTCCTTGGACATATCATACACCCTGCCGCTGTCAGTGGTGTCCACCTTGGGACAACCCAATTCTCGGGCAAAACGTATTGACTGCTGCACATACTGTACTCCATAAACCGCTCCATCAAATCCCATCATTGGATAAGAAGCATCGATCTGGGATACTTTCAATCCTCTTGCTTCACAAAGTCTCCTGATTTCAAGGGGATTCTGTCTTAGCGCAAGACTCGGTTCATAGCCCATTGCCTGAATGAAGTACTGTCCGTCTATCATCCCAAACTCCATATGATCGAGTTTGTACTTAGCAGCTGAATCAAGAGCAGCCATATAGCCGCCACTTAATGTCCTCCAGTTATCAGCATGCATTCCAAGTCTAATCATGTTTGTTCTCCTTCTTATTTTGTTAAAAGTTCCCGCGAATGCGAAAAATTGATTTAAATATCTTGATGCCGATCTTCATGCCATTATTCTTAATGTTTAAAATCGTCTTTTTTTTGAAGCCTGCTGTTGCAATCATGTGTTTCCAGCTTATACGTATAATTAGTGTAATATAGCATATTTATCCAGCCAAATCAATAATAAATAAAACTTCCTCAAGCAAAAATAATTATATAATTATAATGTCTATTAGGTCCTTTTTGCTTTTAGGAGACCTTCTTCCCTTCTGATTTTTCTTAATGCCTCTACGTATTCTTTGTCGTAAGTACAGCATCCCACATTCTTTTGCCTTATAAGAAGTTCAATGCACTGATCACATGCAGTACACCAGTTTACATCTTTGTCTTTACCGGTCTTTAACTTCGAAGCCATATAGCAATCTGCAAGTGATTGCCTGCCGATTGCAATCATATCGGTAACGCCATCTTTGATATTCTTATTTCCCCAATATTTTAATGAGGCTTCATCACTGTTAACAGCTTGCAAGTTGTTCTTTCCATCCCTTAAAACCGAATAAGCTGACCCTATTACTACTGTTCCAGGCTTAACTGCGTTTTTTACAGCTTTCTGGAATGTAAAATGCAGGTATACATCATCAGGGATTTTTTTATCGGGTTGTGACAGTGCAAGTGTAATTGAGGGAGAACCGGCAGATACCAAAATAAATTTTGCTCCTCTTGCTTCTATGCCTTTAACCAGATCCAATGATTCGGACAAATCAATTATTGCCGTATCCGGTCCTGCGCTCCCACAACCACCCGGAAAACCTTCCCAGATAGAAACTTTGGAACCGACAATAAAATTTGAGTCCTTTATTTCATTTTGTATTCTTTCGTAAATTTTATATGCAAATCTTGTCCTGTTTTCCCATGAACCACCGTACTTCCATTTTCTGTCGTTAAATGGCCTTAAAAACTGTGAGCCAAGATAACCATGGCAAAGCTTGACGTCAACACCGTCAGCGCCTGCTGAATGCGCAATTTTTGCTGATATAACAAACTGGTCAATTATGCTTTCTACATCCTCTTCTGATAAAACATCACCACCAAAACCTGGCAGGGGTTTTACACAGACTTTTCTTGAAAAATTTGGGTTGCTTAACTCTCCAGAATGAGTGATCTGTAAGAAGAATAGGGTTTTTGGATTTATTGCTTTAACCTCTTTTATGAATTTGGATAGTGCTTTCTCATTTCTTGGCATTATACTTAGCTGGTTTAATCGTGACCGGCTTTCATAACCGACTGTAATAGCTTCAAGAACTACTATGCCGGAACCGCCTTCAAAATACCTTTTATAACGCCTGTACGTCTTTTCTCCCGGGCTTCCGTCATTATCAGAATCACAGCATTCCATAGCGTTAATAACTATTCTATTCTCCGAAATTTTGTTTCCAATTTTGATTGGTTTAAAAAGATAATTTCCCTCGGCCATAGTTACCCTCTCCTTTTAATTTGTCTCATACTGAATAATGTGCTTTTCAGTTATAAAATATGATTCTATATAAAGTTCACCTATTTTTAAATAGATTATATATGTTTTTATATAATTTATCGTTAGAAGGCTGTAAAATCTATTTCTGGATAATATTTTTGGATGTAGCAGTTTGGGCAATAATGCATCTTTTCTTACCTGTAAAACATTAAAGATCAGATGCTTATTATTTCAAATTTTTTTTCCTCTGTATTAAAAATCCCGAAAGTAGGGCTGCTGTCTTTTTTAAAATAACTGTGCGCAGATCCCGGGCTCAAAAGAAGCGTCTTTCCAAAAACTGTCTGCTCGGACTTGTGAAAATGACCGCAGAAAACCACATCGTAGTCCCCACTCTTTGCAAGAGCCTCTGATATTTCCCGGAATTCTCCGTGATATAAAGCAAGACTCAATCCACCCAATATTATCTTTCCAAAGTCCCCTAAAATAGTCCCGCCTATTTCAGTAAAAGCCTGTATCAGGCCATACTTATAACCGTCATTATTTCCAAATATCCCGGTCAGTTTAAAATCTTTAAAAATCCTCACTATCGGCGGGGCCACATAATCACCAAGGTGGATGACATTTTCAATATTCTCTTTTTTAAAAATACGCACTATCTTTTTTACATTGCCTTCATCATCATGCGTATCAGATACTATCCCTATTTTCATGCCAACTCCCTTTAAAAAAATCTTTTTAAAAACCTTTTAATTGCCTCAAAATCGCAGTAAAAGTGTTTTAAAATACCTAAGCGCCACTTACCTGTCTTGAGGCTGTTTATAAAACATTTATTCTCTGTTTAATTATAATAAGGCTTATTTTAATTTACAATTTCAATTAAAAATATATAATTATCTGGTTTTTATATAGAATATATAAATAATTGACTACAAGTATTCCATGAAAATTTTTAGAGACTTTTTAACCCTTCCAAGAACAGTATATGTACTTTTTTTTGCCAGGATAATAAACAGCATAGGCAGTTTTGTGTACCCTCTTCTTGCAATCCTGCTGACACAAAAACTTGGGTTTGATGCAAGAGCCGCAGGAACTATTACAACTGTCTGTATAGCAGCAGGCGGCCTGGGAATGCTTATTGGTGGGAAACTGGCCGATAAAATCGGCAGGAAAAAATTATTTTTAATTTCAAGCATTGCAGGAGCAGCTGCATTTATGGTATGCGCTTTTCTTGGCATATCTAGAACTATTGTATATTTTATACTGGCAGGCAATTTTTTAAGCATTGCACAGTGGCCGACAATAGACGCAATGGTCACAGATACCACAACTAAAGACAACAGGCAAAATGCATTTTCGCTGCTTTATCTCGGTACAAATATCGGGATTGCGGTAGGGCCTTTAATTGCGGGCTTTTTAATAACCAATCATTTGAAGTGGTTTTTCTTAATAGACAGTATAACCACTTTCCTGTCCCTTATCCCGGTAATAATATTCATAAAAGATACCACACCAACGAAAGATGAGATTGAAGCTGTGCCCGATACCGATACTGAAAGAGCTGAGAAAGGAAATGTTTTTAAAGCGCTTTTGCAGCGGCCGGTGCTCTTAATATTTACTTTCATTGCGATATTTATTTCACTGGTCTATGCGCAGTATACTTTCGGGCTGCCGTTGTTTGTTAACAGTATTTTTGGCGCCTCAGGGCCGAAAACATTCGGTTTGTTAATGACTATCAATGCCAGCCTTGTGGTAGTGTTTACACTTTTTGTGATTTCTTTTACGAAAAGATTTAAACCGCTGCAAAGTATAGTTATAGGTATTCTTTTATATGCCATTGGTTTTGGTATCCTCTATTTTTCAGGAAACATTTACCTGTTTATCATTTCAACAATTTTATGGACAACTGGTGAGATTATTATCACTGTAAACATCGAGGTCTTCATTGCAAATAACTCCCCTATAACCCACAGGGGAAGATTTTTTGCAACAATAGCTTTCGTACAGGAGTCAGGTTTTGCGGTTTCACCGATGCTGGCAGGATTTTTTATTGCAAGCTTTGGAATAAGAAAAATATGGCCTATGGTATCACTGTTTGCTTTTATAGCCGCTTTACTTATGACGGGTTTATATTTTCTGCAAAAATCAAAACAACTAAAGCAGTTAAATATGAAAAAATAATAATATTATGGGGTCTACCCCATAAGTCGTTTTGAATATTTCATTGAAAAAGCTATTGAATCCAGAATATTTGGAGACATGTTTAGCTTATTACCTCTTGATGAAGATAATAATGAAAAAGATATATCATCTTCTTTAGCTAAATATGAATTTAAGTTTATATCAAAACCATCCCCACTAATTGTTTTTTAGTTTTCATTTTTAAAGATGACTATTTCATCAACTTTATGTTTGTGGTCAAGCATATTTGCGATGACATTACACTTGATTTTTAAAAGAAAATATAGGTTCTTTTTCTCATCGATTAAGGCTTCCAGGTTACCCTGCCCTTTTGAAATAACAAGGTCCGCCTCCCTGAAACATTGATTAAATTCTTCTGAACAAGTTGGAAGATGCGCTGCAGGCATGTCAACACCTGTGGTGATTACTTTCACCACTTTATCAATTCCTGTCATTATTGCATCATCGATTGTCGAATCATTTAAAGTATGGCCTCCCCTGACAGAATAAATAATCATGCCTTCTTTGGCAAAATGCCTGTTTAAAAATTCAATAAAAAGCTTGTCGAACACTATTTCCCCTGCATTATCACCAATTACAAGTATTTTTTTCGCTTTTAATATTTCATTTTTTAGCCTGCCCATCATTTTTGCGTCAAGGGGCTGTTTAAGTGCAGTTTCAACAGAACTTTTTAGATAATCCTTTGACATCTTTTTGCCCTGCATGACATCAATGCTGTTCCCTGCAAGGCACAGCCTCAAAGCCATTTCGAAATGGTTGTCGGACTTCTCTATTTTTTCTCTATATCCTTCGCTTAAACTCAAACAGATCCTGTTAAACTCCTTTTTAAAATCCAAATATGGGTCTATNNAGCGCTTTTTTTACGGCAGCAGACCTCAGTTTTTCATCATCTGTCATAATCAAAGCCGAGGTAACCGCCGATCTTATATGGCATGCAATACATTCATGGTATATCTTCATAATTTACTTAAAAACGGCCTGTGCCTTCTTGTTTGATCACTAAGAGGCGTTATTAATAAAGGACTGCATTAAGAAATGCCTTTGTGCGAGGATGTTGTGGGTTTTCGAATATATCCGTAGCAATGCCCTCTTCTACTATCAACCCCTCATCCATAAAAATAACATGTGAACCCACTTCTTTTGCAAAGCCCATCTCATGTGTTACGACAAGCATAGTCATGCCGCTCTTTGCCAAATCCTTCATTACATCAAGGACTTCCTTCACAAGTTCCGGGTCAAGCGCTGACGTCACTTCATCAAAAAGCATGGCCTCCGGATTCATGGCAAGAGCCCTTGCAATGGCTACCCTCTGTTTCTGTCCNNCCTTTTTTAAATTAAGCACCTTGATTGGCGCCAGTGTTACATTCCCAAGAGCAGTCATATTAGGGAAAAGATTGAAACTCTGGAAAACCATGCCCAGCCTCTGCCTTACCTTATTTTTATTTATCTTTTTTGCAGTTACATCGACTCCGTCAAAAAATATCTGGCCCGATGTTGGCTCTTCAAGAAGGTTTATGCAGCGAAGCAGGGTACTTTTCCCGGAACCGCTCGGCCCGACGATGACCATTACCTCCCCCATATTGACTTCCAGGTTTACACCTTTAAGCACTTCAAGATTACCAAATTTTTTATGTAAGTTTACAATCTTAATCAATTTTACTAACCTTCACTCTTTTTTAACCGTCCTTCCATATGGCTTATCGTCCTTGTAAGCGGTATCGTAATAATGAGATAAATGATTGCTGCCGCTGTAAGCGAAGAAGGATTTAATTTCCACGTCATCATTTCTTTGGAAGTTCTCATAAGCTCAGAGATTGCAATGACAGACAGAAGTGACGAGTCTTTAATAAGTGCAACAAATTCATTTGTCAGCGGAGGCAGCACTCTTTTAACAGTCTGCGGTATTATTACATAACGCATTGCCTGGGCGTAGGACATACCAAGAGACCTTGCCGCTTCCATCTGCCCCTTATCAATGGATTCTATGCCGGCCCTGAATATCTCAGTGACATAAGCACCGCTGTTAATTGAAAGCGCCGCTATTCCTGCGACTGGAGCCGGGAGGTTTATTCCAAAATATGGCAATGCATAATAAATAAATATTATTTGAATCAGAAGCGGAGTGCCCCTGAACAAATCTACATAAACGATTGCGAGCTGATTTAAGACTTTTATCTTTGACACCCGGACAATTGAGGTTATCATACCTATCATTATTCCTATCAGCTCCGAAGATGCTGAGAAAATAATAGTAAAAAGAGCGCCTTTTAAAAGGTAAGGCAATATTTCTTTTATTATTGCAACATTAAAGTATGTGTGGATCAGATTATATATTTCCTGCATGAATCAACCGGTTCTTTGGTTTTTTATTTAATTTTTCTTTTTGGGAAAACCATTAGCAATAATAATTGCTTTAACGGTATAGCCTGATTTGTATCTTGCTTTTACCTGATGTTTCCATCTGCCAGGTCCCTATTGAGCGTATATTGCCAAATTATTGCCAATTTCAAAATAATATTCAAATGGGGGATTTCTCCCCCATTTGTTTGAGAATAAATTTTTATTTTCTATCGCCAAACCACTTTTTGGATATTTTAGCGAATGTCCCATCATCCGTTAAACCTTTAAGTGCGGTGTTGACTGCAGCAAGCAGTTCAGGAGTATCTTTTGCAAATGCTATTCCATAACTTTCATTGGTTGTTATTACAAATCCTACTTTGACATCCTTGTTGTCCTTTGCATAAACATCTCCAACAATCGAATCACAAATAACTGCGTCAACCCTTCCTGCTTTTAAATCTTCAATTGCCAGCATGTTATCATCGTATGTATTAACCTTAATGCCAGCAATCTTTTTGGCTTCAATCTCTCCGGTTGTCCCGATCTGTACACCGGCAGTTTTGCCGTTTAATTTAGCTATTGAATCTATACCGGAATCAGCCTTGACAAGAGCAGTCTGGTCCACTTTATAATAGGGAGTTGAAAAATTCATTTCCTTTTTTCTATCATCAGTTATAGTAACAGCGGACATAACCATATCAAACTTATGGGCTATCAGGGCCGGGAATATTCCATCCCATGCTGAGGTCTGGTAGTCAAGCTTGAAACCGATCTTATCTGCTATTGCCTGAGCTAAATCAAAGTCAAATCCAACTATTTTATCCCCTTCTTTATATTCCATAGGCGGGTATGTGGTATCGCTTCCTACAGTTAATACTCCTGCCTTTACGGTCTTAAGACTGGAAGTATCTATCTTTGTTTCCTGTTTTGCACATGCAATAGAAGCAACTGATACAGTAATTATGATGATGGCCATTGCAATCGCAATAAATACTCTGTTTCTCATTACTTTCCTTTCTCTGCTTAATTATTTACCATATTTCCCTGGTTTTTTGGTATTATACAATATCTTTTGTTTTTTTTAACATATTTTGTAAAATTATCAGATTTCCTGTTTATAGAAAAGTCTTTGCAAAGATTGAAATCAGGGTTTTAGCCTGTTTTTGAAAGTTTTTATTTATAATTAAANNGTTTCTAAAATTATTAGAATTTTAACATTGTGAAGGCTTGACTTATATTAAAATAACCTGAAAGAAAATAGATATTAAGTTAAAAACAACAAATTCTCCAAAAAAATATCTAAATTTTAAATGCAATTAATTTTACCTGGGTGTTAGCTTTATTATGAATTCTCAGGTTGGTCAGTGTCGATGTTGGCCCGTTTTTGAAAGTTTTTGCTAATAGTCCACTTTTTTATTATATCCTTCCATTTAATAGTAGCCGGAGAAAATAATATCAACAATTAAAATAGTTTGTAAAAATAAATGTTTAAAAGTATTATTGTTGGAATAATTCCGGTAGCTGTCCTCTTGCCTGTCGCTTTGGTGATTCCGGTTTTATATATTTCTGTAAATAGAATCAGTATCTTTAAGGCGTTGATTGTAAATTAGCTGATTGTACGATTGCCGTCTATGAATTTATAAAAATTAATACAAAAACTCAGACCAAAATAATGAATAATATAACAATCAAGGAACTTGGGGAGTATGTCCCATCGGTTTATAACAGTGTGAGTATGAACAAACTGAAAGAGTTTACCATAATCCCTTACTTTATTGACTGGTATAGTTCTAAAAGCTCAAAAAAAGTATTTCCAATATTTTTTCAGGAAATATCCGATTTAAACCCTACTTCATTTCAGATTCCGGGAGTGCTTACAAGAAATCCGTTTTTTGACCATACAAGGATAAAATACTTTGCAGCTTATAAAAATAATATCCCTGCTGGAAGGATTGCGGCTTTTGTAGACTTGAATTTCAACACCCAGCATAACACAAGCACAGGATGGTTTGGACTTTTTGAATCTATCGAAGACGGCAATGTCGCCAACATTCTTATTGAAACTGCAATTGATTATCTTAAGGAAAACAAATGTAAAAAAGTTGTCGGCCCTGCAAAATTCAATGCAAGCGGTGAAATAGGATGCCTGATTGACGGCTTTGATAAAAGGCCGTACTTTCTTGAACCATATAATGCACCTTATTACCAGGGATTTTTAGAAAATTACGGGTTTGAAAAGGAAAATGACTGGTACGCGATGGGCACTGATGTTGCACAGGCAAATACTTATATGGAAAGAATCCAGAAGGTCCTGGGAAGAACAAACGGGACAAAAAGAGAATTCGGGAACAACAGCGGATTTAAATTAAGAAATGCAAAATTTTCAAAACTGAAAACTGAAATACAGATTATCAGGAATCTATATAATGAAATATGGAACACAGGAAACCATCCCCAGCAAACTATACTGACTGAAAAAGAGTTTGATATTCTTGCAAAAGGTATAAAAGCTGTAGCAATTGAAGACCTGATTTTTATATATGAAAAAGAAAATGAACCAATAGGAGTTTCGATAAGCCTTCCTGATATNNATTCCTTCCAGGAATTTTTTTAGTTTGAAGGATTTAAACAGAGATTTGAAAATTTTTAATATTATTAACAGGCGTCTCAAGGAAAAGAAATTTGATGGTTTAAGGATTTTAATACTTGGTATAAAAGAGGATTATAGGAAAACAGGCATAGATTCGCAATTATATTTCGAGACTTTTAAAAAGGCAACAGAACTTGGATTTAANNCTGAAAATATCAAAATAATTGTTAAAAAGAAAACAAGCATCTGAATTTAAAAGCTTTTTATTATCACAAAAGCTTTTAAAAAAAGCCGTAAAAAAATAAGTCATAATAAATATATTAGGTCAAGATTATTAAAGATACTATTATCTCAATGCCGGTAAAGCAAGAACTAACCTTAAAACCAAGAAATCCAGCCTTATACGAATACCTGTAATTACTTACCTATCATACGTGAAAAAGTTTAAAAATTTTAATTTTTCTCCGGCATCCTTCCTATATTTTACTTCTTGCAGACGGTCTTTTCCACCGCACAGAAGAGCACTTTAAAATTGAAGCAAAATACTAAATTTTTTTGTTGCATTTATTTAGTTATTTATATAGACTACTAATTCAGTAGTATTAATAAGTTTAATAGTCAAACAATATTTCTAAAAAATAAATAATTACAAAAACAAATGGGAGGTAAAAATGCAGGATAATCTTGAGGTACAAGTGCTGGGAAAACCGCTAAAGATTATGTTAGCAATACTGAGATATGTAATGGCAGTGCAATTTCTCTGGGCATTTTTTGACAAATTATTGGGTCTGGGATTTTCTACTAAAGCTGAGAGTGCCTGGATAAGAGGCGGATCGCCAACATTCGGGTTTTTGGCAAAAGGAGCAACAGGTCCTTTTACGGGGCTTTTTAATGCTATCGGTGGAAAGGGCCTGACAGATGTGCTATTTATGTTGGCACTTCTTGGTATTGGAATAGCATTACTTTTAGGAATTGTAATGAAAATTGGTACGATTTCAGGTTCAGTTCTGATGTTCTTAATGTGGGCAGCTACCCTGCCAAAAACAGCTGATTTTTTTCAGATAGACGACCATATTGTAAATTTGCTTGTATTGCTTGTTCTCCTGTTTGCAAAAGCAGGACAATACGCAGGACTCGGAAGAAAATGGTCTGCTATTGTTAAAAAAGCTCAGTGGCTTGAATAAAACCGGCGGAAACCTTGTGGTAAGGCCAGCTAAAGCCTTGGATAAGAAAATAAAAGGAGTAAAGTAATAAATTTAAAAATAACTGAAAGATATCTGTATAGTGAAGAATAATTAAGAAAAATAATTATATAAATAAAAAAAATCAGGATGGGTCATTTTTAAGATATCTGTCCTGGTTTTTATTTATATAAACCAGGCCCGGTCGCGCTGCTATTCGTATCTTAGCGCCTCTATGGGATTTAACCTTGCGGCTCTCATGGCAGGATAAATGCCAAAGAATAACCCTATGACAGTTGAGAAAGAAATTGCCAGCAATATGGAAGTGCCAGTGATGTTTGTCTGCAATACTGTAAACTTTGAAAGAATAATGGTCACAGCAACTGCAAATAATATGCCCAGTATCCCCCCGGAAATACTTAAAACCGTGCTTTCAATTAAAAACTGAACCAGGATGTCCCTGTTTTTAGCGCCTACAGCTTTTCTTATCCCGATTTCCCTTGTCCTTTCGGTGACTGAAACAAGCATTATATTCATGATGCCTATTCCGCCTACAAGGAGGGAGATGCCTGCTATGCTTGAAATAACAATCGTAAAAATTCCGGTTATAGTTCCAACCATATCGAGTATTTGTGTCTGGCTGTTGACAGTAAAATCATTCAGCTCATCTTTTCCAAGGTGGTGCGCTCTTCTCAGGATTTTTTCCACTTCTTTGATTGCCTTGTCAGAATCGATGTTATCCTTGGCTTGCGCAAGAATCATATTTAAATAATCTATTCCGTAAAGCCTGTTTTGAGCCGTTGTAATGGGTAACGACACAACATTATCCTGGTCATTCCCGAACTGGTCAGATCCTTTTGGCTTGGTGGTTCCGATTATGGTAAAGTTTTTTCCGTCAATTTTTATTATTTTACCGATAGGGTCCGTATCTTTAAATAATGTATCGATTATAGTCTTGCCGATAAGTGCAACATTAGCTGAGTTGGAGACATCACTTTCAGTATAAAATTTCCCATCCTCTATCTTAATATTATATATCTCTTTGGCTTTTTCTGAAGAAGCATAAATACTTGCCCGAGTACTCTTATCCTGATAAGAAATTACAGATGAACTGATAATTATCGGTATAGAGCCGATTAATGTGGCAGACTGTTTGTCAAGCTCTTTGACATCGTCGATTTTTAATGACATTTTCGCCTTGTTGTCTCCAAACATAGCCTGGGGCCCGGCCTGCTGCTGGCGTTCCTGATTTCCAGGAGTAACAATTATAAGGTTGCTTCCTATGTCCTGGACGCTCTGGATTACTGATTGCTGGGCTCCAGAACCAATCGACATCATGGCTATTACAGCTCCGACACCTATTATTATCCCCAGCATAGTAAGAAAAGCCCTTAGCCTGTTTGAGCCAAGCGACTGGAATGCTATTTTTATATTTTCAAGCAATCTTCTCATATTTTTTAATCACATTTTGGCTGGTCATCAAGCCTTGGCATGTTTTTGAGCATTTCAATTGCATCAATCGGATTTTCTACTTTTTCTTCATTAGATATTATCCCGTCCCGGAGGTAAATAACACGGTTTGTATGCCTGGCAATATCAAGCTCATGCGTGACAAGCAGGATAGTTTTGCCCTCCCTGTTAAGTTTCTGGAAAATCGCCATTATCTCCTCTCCTGTAACAGAATCCAGGTTTCCTGTAGGCTCATCGGCAAGAAT
>PMCC01000166.1:0-3164 GCA_003155275.1 Actinomycetota bacterium
TTTTTCAACAATTCAGCTCTTGTCAAATCGCCACTGTTTAACTGTTTGAGCTTCTCAGCAAGGTTATTAGCAGTTGGCGCAACATTAAAGAATGCCTTATACATTGCGATTATGAAATCTGAATTATTTAACTTACGGTCCTTAAATTCCTTTCTGGAAATCAAGTCATTTATCAGGTCTGCGGCAACCTTGTTGCCATTTGCTAATTTTTCTACCCAGGACTCAAGATCTTGCTGATTAATATCACTATTAATCAATTGCTTATATACATTTGATATAAAATCAGAAATTTTTTTAATACTAATAACTTTAAAATCTTTTTTCAGAGTTGGACTGCCTTTATCTCTAAACCATGTAATCCCTTTCTGAACCATATCATATTCAATTGTATAATCACCGGGAGTCGCGGGAGTTTTCAGGGAAATTTTTACAGTTACTGACTTACCCGGAGAAATATCCATTGGCAACTCCGTTCTGATACCGTCAGAAACGACAACATTTTCATACTTGTCATAAATATGGTAGGATATCATTATTTTATTTGACCCGGAGTGTGACCATTTCGTAGTGCCATTGTTTTTTACATTCAAATTAAAAGATTTTGTTTCACCAGATAAAACAAGTTTTGGAGTATTGCCAAGGTCATCTATAGATGCCTTATATATGGAAATTTCTGCTTTTCCGGCAAAATCAACTATTCCATTAAATATTCCGGTTGCAATTTTGTCCCTGAATCCACTGTCTTTAAGTTTCTGCTCTTCTGCAGGATTAGAAATGAAAGCGCCTTCGACAAGTGCAGAAATCATTTTTGTATTCTTCAAAACATAAAAATTAGCAGATTTAACGCCTCTATTAACGATTTTTGTCTGTTCTATTACCCTTTTCTGCAGATTGACCGCAAGGCTCGAGCTTGGCGCTGGAGAACTTGTACAGTAATAAGTCTCACCTCCATTGGAAGAAGGGGTGACGAAACTATTATTATGGACAGATATAAAGATATCAGCCTTGCTGGAATTGGCAAAAGCTATTCTTTCATCCATTGAACTTGTAACATCTTTGGTCCTTGTCATAATAACCTTGTATCCCGAATTTTCAAGTTTATCTTTAAGCCTTAATGCTATATCAAGATCAACACTTTTTTCTGTCAATCCTGAAGGGCCAATAGCGCCGAAGTCTGACCCTCCATGCCCCGGATCTATACATATCAATATCACTGAATTATCAGCAGGGTATATATTTCCAATATTGGTAAAAAGAAAAATGCAGCAAAATATTATAAAAAATATAAATATTTTAAAAATGTTTTTATTTATTTTAAAAATCACTATTTTTTTTCATTTATTTTTTTATAATATCTTCATTTCTTTTTACGGGGCTTTTAATATCAAGTGTTCCGTAAAGATCCAATTTTTTAAGATCTACTTTAAAAAGGACACCGTCTATATTTGGAATTTCTGTTATTGTGTCTGCAATGCAGTTTATAACCAAATAATCTACAATACCGTCAGTGCTTTTATTTGTAACGAATTCTTTTGAAAGGTTCAAATATGCATATCTGTCTATATATTCTGCGCTTAAGATTTTTGTACCTTCAGGTATGAGATTATAGACATTACCGCTTGAAGGTTTTTTCATGAGTTCATAGAAGGCTGCATTAATAAAGTCCTCTATGTATTTGCCACTTATGGTTCTTTCTTCACCTATAAGGTATTGAGCCTGGTCATCTACGTAATAAACTTTTATTTTAATAGTAGATTCAACCATTTCTGTGGTAGTTTTAGCAACAGAAGTTTCGCTGGAACTTGTTTCTGCAGTTTGGTTTTGGTCAGATTCTTTTTCCTTTGAACCATCATTTTCTCCCTGCAAAGTCTCTCTGGTACTATTATTTTCTCCCTGGTTAGAATTATTAACATCAGTTTTTTCAATGCTAGAATTACTTGGTGTATTGAACATCCCACCTATAAGTCCACAACCTAAAAAAGAAAATAAAGTAAATGGCAAAAGCAGAAAAACAAATACCAGGATTTTAAAAAGGGATGAGTCTAGACAATGAAACAACAATTTCTTCATTACTACTTTTTTACTCCGTTATAATCAATAAAAATATTGATTATCGATTTTTACTACTTTATTGCTATATTGTATTACAACTACTTATTAATATATGCTTACACAAATTTTGAGTAAAGTCAAATAATTGCAAAAAACTAAATTATATGTTTGAGCCCCGGTATATAGATGATTTTTATATCTTGTTATTGTCCGTATATCTGATTTGCAAACTGCAATATTTTGTCTGTATATGTGGAACTCGGCGCCCATCTTCCATTCAAGAATCCTACTGTTGTATCCCCTGTATATTTATAATGTGAAGTCCCGGAATGCCTTGGATCATAGGTTAAGTTACAATACTGGTTAATGTGGCTTGGGTAATAATACCATGACAGATGCGCATAATGGGCTATAATACCCAGTTCTTCAGTTGCAAAGCTGCTGCCTGGCACTCCGCCGCCTGTGGCGCCCAGACCTACAAAGTTATTCTGGTTGGATTTTACATCTCCGTTAAATTCAAGGAACCCAGTCTCATGGCACATTTG
This sequence comes from Actinomycetota bacterium, assembly GCA_003155275.1. Lineage (GTDB taxonomy): Bacteria > Actinomycetota > Humimicrobiia > Humimicrobiales > Humimicrobiaceae > Fen731. The sequence continues at coordinate 2,598 of PMCC01000166.1, forward strand.
CGCCCATGCAATATCGGCCCTCATATTGAATGTCTTGCCATATTGTATATAAAGAGGGGCAAGCCTTCTTGCCCATTCTGTTTTGCCTGAGTTCCTGCTTACAAAAATGCTGACAAGCTGGTCTACTGAGACTTCAGTGTATCCAATAAAACTCGTAGTATTTGTTATTATCATAGTATTTGCAGGCTGTTGGACGACAGCACCATTTACAGTAACTGCTGCTGTCGCTTCAGTCGATAAAGCTCCGCCATCATCCTTAACCTTTAATTTAACTGTATAAGCCCCTGCAGAAGCATATGCGTGGGTGGGCATCTTGCCATTAGTTAATACGGTGCCATCCCCAAAGTCCCACTGATACTCTGTAATGCTGCCATCAGAATCTGTTGATGCGGAACCGTCAAATGTGATATTTACACCTGATGTCCCGGTATATGGGCCCCCTGGATTTGCGACAGGAATGACATTTGCAACAACTTCAGTTGTAGTAGTGGTTGTAGAACTGCCGTCTGTTGTTTCCGTAGTTGTGCTTCCTATTGTTTGGGAACTCGAACTCTTTATCTGGCTGGA
>PMCC01000166.1:3231-11710 GCA_003155275.1 Actinomycetota bacterium
CTTAGCAGTTACTGTAGTAGATGATACATTTTTATCATCTACTACAGTAAGTTTAACCGTAAACTCGCCAGGTGTCCCGTAAATGTGTGCAGGACCAACCCCGCTACCGGTTGTGCCATCGCCAAAGTCCCACAGGTACTCTTTTATAGTTCCATCCAAATCTGCTGATTTGGAGCCGTCAAATGTAATACTGTCCCCGGCTTTGCCTGTATAGGGCCCGCCGGCATTAGCAGCAGGAATACTGTTAATTGTTACAGAAACCTTATCAGTGCTTTCAGTGTTTGTTATCACGCCGTTATTGTTTACAGAGACCACTATTTTTAAACCTGCATCTATTTTACCGGCTTTATCAAATAAATGGCTCACAACGGCATTTGTGGCCGTCTCATCATATGTCCCATCACCGTTCCAGTCCCACATATATGATATTGTCATGTTCGGTACAACAGATATTGCGCTTGCGGAAGCATCGAATGAAAGGGTATCACCTGCATTGCCGCTTTTATCAGGGCCGGCATTTGCCGTAACGGTTACAGTTGTATTTGCAGCAGCGGCTGCATTTGCGCTTCCAAGGCCCTGGACTATCTGGTTTGCATAAAGCACTATCTTGTCTGTATATGTCCCCCCGGGCGCCCACCTGCCGTTTAAGAATCCAAGTGTTGTGTTGCCGGTGTAATTTAAATGGGTAGTCCCGAAGTGACGCGGGTCATAGCTTTTATTGCAGTATTCATTTACGTCTGCGGGATAATAATACCATGCAAGATGAGCAAGGTGCGCAATTACCCCGAGCTCCTCGCTTGCAAAACTATTGCCGGGCTCCCCGCCGCCTGTGGCGCCGATTCCTGCAAAGTTATTCTGCCCAGGTTTTACATCACCTGTAAACTCAAGAAACCCTGTCTCATGGCACATCTGCGCCCACGCTATATCGGCCCTCAAGTTAAAGAGTTTTGCATATTTTATATAAAGCGGGGCAAGCCTTGCCGCTTTGTCTATTTTGCCTGAATTCCTGTCTGTAAATACCTTTAGAAGCGCAGCTTCAGTAATGTTTAAATACCCGACATAGCTGGTAGCGTTGGAAATACTGTCAAATTTTGCATTGCCGCCGGCATCTGTGGGATTGGTTGTCGTGTCTGTGCTTGTTGGGATATTATCGGCAGGATCTGTAATTGCCGCTGTTGTTATAACGGCTGCAGAAGCCTTTCCAAAGGCGTCTTTTACAGTAAGCGTTACATTATATGTGCCTTTTGCGGCATATTTATGGGCAGGCTTTACAACATTTGCTGTTGTGCCATCGCCAAAATCCCAGAGATATTCAGATATGGTGCCGTCAGGATCATAAGAACCTGAACCGTTAAAAGTAATATCCGTATTTATTTCACCCTTATACGGAGCTCCGGGAACTGCAATTGGATTTAAATTAATATCTGAAGTATTGCCGGATTTTATTACATTTATCCTTAAGTTATCAAGGCTGTAATTGCCGGATTTGTCAAATGCATATATATAGAGTATGTTCTCACCTTCTGCAAGATTATCTATATTTGCATTTAAGGTCCAGCCACCGTTTAGCACGCCTTCGCTTCCCAAGACATTGGTCTCAAAGTTTTCCACTTTACCAAGTAATCCTGAGCTGTTGCGGTCAGCGCTCTTATAAATCTCAATTTTTGAAAGTTTCTTTGCCGGTGTGCCTCTTAGATCTGCTGCCCAGCCTCTTATTTCAAACATAGAGAATATTTTTGCGCCGTTGGCAGGAATATTAATCTTCATTGTAAAGCCTGAAGAGGAAGCGCCGCTTGTATCACTGTAAGTATTAGTGTTGTTGGTTGCACTGCCTGCAGTTGTAGTAGCAGAGGTATTTCCACTTGTGCTGCCTCCGGTTGCCGGAGCCTTATTTATTCCCTCAGCAAATTTCTTTATCCCTGCAAATATGCCNNNCCGGCATTGTCGTGTTTACTATTACCCTGAAGTTTGCAGTTTTAACTCCGCGGTTTGCCCTCCCGGCACTGGCAATAATATTTGTCTGGATAAGGCTTGCAAGCTGGTTTGAACCGGCGACACCATTTGCGCACCAGTACGTTTCTGTGCCATGTGAGTATGGGGACAACGCAGCGTTATTGTGAATGGAGACGAAAAGATCTGCGCCGCTTGCATTAGCAAGGTTAACGACATCATCAAGCGTGCGATTTGAGTCATCTGTTCTTGTCATTACAACTGAAAAACCGCTGGCCTCCAGCTTGCCTTTGACTCTTAGGGCAATATCCAGGTTTGCAGTTTTTTCATAAAAACCAAAGCCTATGGCGCCGGTATCCCTTCCGCCATGGCCGGCATCAAGAAATACAACAATATTGTTGCCTGCAAACAGTTTTTGCCCATATGGGGTAAACAGTGATAAAAGCACAAAAGTAATAATTATTAAAATTGAAATAAATATTCTAAGATTTTTCGAACCCATTATCGATACTTTCATTAACTACCCCTTTTGCTTTAACCCCGTTGATCCTTTTGGCCTCCACAAATAAATATATGGCTGTCACAGAAACAACCGGCAGATATTGCTATAAGTATTGTCTATGATCTATTTTTATATTTTTTTATGCTATTTTTTTATAAGATCACTTCTGCGGTAAATTGGACCCGTCATATCAAGCTGTCCCAGGATATCCAGTTTTTTTCCGTCAACATAAAATTCAACCGCGTGTATCTCCGGAAACTCTGTAAGTGTATTTACCACTGCGTACTTAAGAAGTATATCGACAGAATCGCTAACAAACCTGTCATCTAAAAAACTTTGTGAAAAATCCACCTTTGCAACCTGGCCGCTTACAGTAATGCTATTTATTTTTGTAGTGGAAGGGATAAGCACAAAAAGGCTTGAATCTATGGGATCTTTCATCATTTCATAAATCGCATCGACAAACTTGCCTGCACCGGAGACTGTTCTTGCCTCGCCGACCAGGAATTCACCGCCGGCATCAGCATAATAGACATTTATCGTCGACTCGCCGGTATCCATGACATCTGTTGCGTCTGTTGAGGTTTGCTGCACAGATTCTGTGGTTGTTTCCTGTGTTTGCGCTGTGGTTTCCTCGGGAGTTTCCTTTACTGATTCTACAGTCGTTTGTTGCTGGCTCTCATGGCTGTCGGTATTATCTGCAGCAGATACTTCTGAAACATTTGTTTTGGTTTGGCCGCCCGGTAAAGCGCATCCTGACAGCGCCATGGATGTAGCGACACAGACAATCAAAAAGACATAAAGCCCCGGCAATAAGGCATGAAAAAATGATTTTTTGGACAAAAGGAAAAATGCAGTAGCTAAATTATTTTTATATTTGCTGCTTTTCATTACTACAAATAATTTTTATTTTTTATTATATTTTTATTGCTGCTTATTTTGCTACGATTACTACAATAATTCTTTTAAACTTTTTGTAAGATAATAATATACTTAAAGCAACAGTAATGTCAAATAAATTATTTATTATTATTTTTCTAATGTTTTTTTATCTTAATTTGGTTAAAAACGGCTGTCAGCCCGTAAAAAATCCTCATAAAATCCTATAGCCATAAAATTTCTATGGACATAGTCAATCTTTCAAACTCTTTGTCCCCTGTTACAAGTATTGCATCCTTTTCTTTGGCAAGCGCTGCAGCAAACGCATCGGCAAAAGATATTGGGTAATTTGCTTTAAAATGGGCCGCTTCCAAAGTCATATCCATATCAGCAAATATGATTTCCAGGGGCAACTTATTTATTCTCGATATTGTAAGCTGCGAACTATTTACTCCAAATTCCCTTTCAATAATATAAATTATTTCCCCAAAATTTATATTTGATAAATATAAATTCGTTTTGTAGTTGGAAGCTTTCACAAGCAAGTCTTTTACTGTGTCAGATCCTTTCTCATCATTAAAAAAAGCCAGCAAAGCATAGCTGTCAAGGACATAATTTAAATTATTTACAGCTGCATAATAAATACTATTTTTCCCGCTCAATATCTTCTTTCCTGTTGTCGAGTAATAATTTTAATAAAGATTTTTCTGATTTAAACATCCCCGCTGATTCATTTATCACGTCTTTTGAAGAAGGAATGACTGCTATGATACCGCCATAGTCAACTATGTTTACTTTATCTCCTTTCTTCAGCTTATATTTTTGTCTGATATCATTAGGTATGACAATCCAACCTTTATCAGAGACTGTAGTTGTTTTCATAAACTTTCTCTCCGGTTTTTGTGAATATATAATTTGATTATACTTTTATATAATTTATAACAGATTTTATATAATATTAATAAATTTTTATATATAATTCAACATTTATCTGGAAATATCAATAATTTATTAATATAAACCATAAAAATCCCTGTAAAAAATAGACTGGACTTTTAAAAGAAACAGGTTACTGGTATGAAACATTGAGGTTTATGCTTTGCTGGGCATATTCCCAGCCGTCTTTGGCGGAATTATTGTTTGTATAAGGCCCGGCAAAGTGAACCCTGATCTGGAACCGTGCTTTGCCGCTGTTTATGGCATTCTGGATCTCAGATTTTAACTTGTCTGCATTGCATGTTATGTCAGGGCTTGTAAAACTCTGTATTGCAATGCCGGAAAGGTTAAAATCACTCTGCGTAATAGGTTCGGCACCCCAGTCAGCAGCATTCAGCCAGAATGAATCACAATATGAAAGCGGACTGCCCTGAACCGATGAGCCTGTAAAGGTAAGCCTGGCGGCAGTTATGGTTTTTCCGGCAAGCGAAGTGATGTTAAAACTTATAAAACCGACACAGGGTTTGTTTGATGAAGAATCCCCCGCATATACATTGCCTCCCACAAAAGTCTCGCCGCCATATTCCACATACCCGCCTTCGCCCGATTTTTTTGGCACATCAAGACTTGACTGCTGCGACGCTGTAGTGGGTGGCGCGGTTGTCGGGGGCGCGGTTGTNNTAGTGGGAGGTGCTGTAGTGGGAGGTGCGGTTGTTTCAGGAGCTTTATCTGAGCCGACATACACCGATATTGTTTTTGAGGTCAATGCACCCTTGGAATCTTTGACATCGACTTTTACCTGGTAGTTTTCCGGGGCAGCCGGAGTGGTCCATTTGACTGCCGGAGCATTGTCAACAGAAAGTGTTCCGCCTGCAACAGTCCATTTATATGTCAGGCTGTCTTTATCAGGATCGGTTGCCGTAATGCTTAGATCGTATTCCTTATTAACATAGACAACATCGCTTGACAAAGCAATTTCTGATACTACCGGAGGCATATTGCAGCCCCAGTTTAGAGTCAGTGAATCCATGGCGGTGCCATATTCATTTCTTGCAGTTGCCGTAAGGGTATATGATTTTGCGTTTCTCTTAAGGCTTATAAGGGTTGTCTTGGGGCCAAGGGTGCCCTTGCTGTCATCCCTGCTGAACTGGACAACAGGCGTCGGATCACCTGTCACTACAGCTTTTACACTGTAGGAGCATGTTTGGTCTTCAGTAGAATATGTGGGACCTTCATATATCTGAAGATCCAGTGATGGTTTTTTATTATCTTTGACCGTTTCCTGGGAGCTGATATTTTCTTTAATTATTTCAGAAGTATTTGAGCTTTCATTTGAAGATTGGTTGTTTTTCTCAGTGGTTACACCGGTGTTGCTCATTGATTCTTGTGCAATGGAAGAGACCTGCGCCTGAGTCTTACCGGAATTAAAAGAAAAGACACTTACTATCTGGTCAAAATATTTATTTACATAAGGCTCGGCTTTTTTGGAAAAATTAGGTGATAATAGCAGCAGCCAAGACCAGGCAAGCACTGCAATAACTGCAAGTATTATTATTGGGATCAAAAAGGGATTACTGCTTTTTTTGCGTCCATGGCCTCCGCCTGAACTGGTAAACGGCCCGCTACCGGATCCTCCGCCCGGCCCGCCTCCAGAACCTTCGCCGGGTTCGTCGCTGGGAATATTGCCTGTCCCACCGCCATATTCTCCACCGTCAACCAACTCGGAACCATATTTTTTACCGTGGTCCGGGCTCAACCCATTGCCCAAAGTACTATCGGGTTTTTTGCTTGAATTGATGTCTGAACTGACGCCCGAACGGCTATTGGACTCTAGACTCCGGCTACTGCCTGTTTCTTTGNNCTGTAATATCAAAAACTGCCAGTTTACCTGATTTTTCTACTTTTTTTATTACATGTTTTGCCATTTTTAAGAAAAAATCTGGTTCCTCTTTATTTTTAAATATACATAGTTTTCAAAAATACTTCCAATATCTTTAAACCCTTTAAAAAGATTTCTAATCCCCAAATCCGCGCAGTAAGCTTTCTTTGGAGATAATATCCTTTCATTTGTTTTACCGCATCTTGGAATTAGATAATTAAGATAAGTTTCAGAAAACACATCAAGGTATCTTTAAAATACTCTGCAATTAATCCTTTGTCAGCTTTTTTATTGTGATGTTTTTGAACTCCAGAAATTCTTAAGGTTAATTACTTTTTTTTAAGGGGCGCCACCACTCTTCATTATTCAAATACCATTTGACAGTTTTTTCGAGGGCCTCTTCAAAATCAGTTTCCGGGCGCCAGCCAAGTTCTTGTTCTATTTTCGTGCAGTCAACAGAATACCGCCTGTCGTGGCCAAGCCTGTCCGCTACAGGCTGTATCATTGAGTCCGGCTTCCCGAGAAGCTTGAGCATTGTTTTTGTTATCCATACATTGGGTTTTTCGTTGCCGCCGCCTATATTATAGGCCTCGCCGATTTTGCCCCTGTGCAGAACTAAATCGAGGGCATGACAGTTATCCATGACATATATCCAGTCGCGCACATTCATACCATCACCGTAAAGGGGTACTTTTATCCCGTCAATTAAGTTGGTGACAAAAAGAGGGATTATTTTTTCAGGAAACTGGTAAGGCCCGAAATTATTTGAAGTCCTGGTTATCAGCACCGGGGTTCCGTAGGTCTTGTAAAAGGAGCGGACAATCATCTCTGCCCCGGCTTTTGAGGCAGCGTACGGGCTGTTTGGCATAAAAGGGTCTGTTTCCTTAAATGAACCGTCAGTTATTGAGCCGTATACTTCATCTGTACTTATCTGCAGAAAAGCTTCGATTTTATATTTGGCGCTGGCTTCCAACAATATAAAAGTTCCATAGACATCCGTCTGGATGAACACTCCGGGGTCCTCTATTGACCTGTCTACATGAGACTCAGCAGCAAAGTTTATGACAGCATTTATTTTATTGGCTGAAAACAATTCTTCTATAATGCTCCTGTCACAAATATCTCCTCTGACAAACCTGTAATTTTCATTATTTTCAATGTCTTTCAGATTTTCAAGATTTCCGGCATATGTCAGTTTATCAAGATTAATAATCTTATATTCCGGGTACTTCTTCATCATATAATGAATGAAATTACTTCCTATAAAACCAGCGCCGCCTGTTACTAGAAGCGCCTTAAATTCCCTTTCCGCCAATTACCGGCCTCCTATCCGTCTTTTCTGTTCCAGTCATATGGTATTTTACCTCTGTGCGGTTCTTCCCTGTACCATCAGGTTTTGAATAGTCGTACATTTCTGTAGGTGTTTATGTATAGTGGCCCTAACTTACTCTTGGTTTGAACCACTCAATAGTCTTTTTCAACCCATCTTCAAGTTTTACTTGGGGCTGCCAATCAAGAAGCTTTCTTGCCTTTGTTATATCAGGCATCCTGACTTTTGGATCATCTTCCGGAAGTGGGTTAAATACAATCCTGCTTTTGGACCCGGTAAGTTTTTTTATCATTTCCGCAAGCTGCAGTATTGTAAATTCATCAGGATTTCCCATGTTAACCGGGAGATTATACCTGGTCTGAGTTAACTTATATAAACCTTCCATAAGATCATCTACATAGCAGAAACTTCTTGTCTGATTGCCCTGGCCGTATGCCGTGATATCATTTCCTTTTATGCACTGACAGATAAAATTAGGGATTACCCTTCCGTCATTTAAGCGCATGTTTGGCCCGTATGTATTAAATATCCTTGCAATTCTTGTGTCTACTCCCTGCTGCCTGTGATAAGCCATGGTAATAGCTTCTGCAAACCTTTTTGCTTCGTCATATACGCCACGAGGGCCAACAGGGTTAACATTCCCCCAGTATTCTTCGCGCTGTGGGTGCTGCAGGGGATCGCCATATACTTCTGAAGTTGACGCCAGAAGCATTACGGCCCTTTTGGACTTGGCAAACCCAAGTACATTGTGAGTACCGAGAGCGCCGACCTTCAAAGTTTGGATTGGGAGTTGAAGATAATCTATGGGACTTGCAGGTGACGCCAGATGGAATATGAGATCGATTTTTTCACTGATATCAATAAAATCAATTATATTATGGTTTATATATTCAAAATCACCGCTTTTTATATCTTCAATGTTTTTAAGAGTGCCGGTAATCAGATTATCTACACATATGACCCTGTATTCTTTTTTTAGCAGATATTTACAAAGATGGCCTCC
>PMCC01000166.1:11733-12503 GCA_003155275.1 Actinomycetota bacterium
TTTATATTCCAATGCCTGAATACTTAAATCCCAAGGACTGCATTTTTTCTTTCGAAAGAAAATTCCTGCCATCAATGAAATTTTTATCTCTCATTAAAGCCCCCAGTTTTTCATAATCCAGTCCGATAAATTCTTCCCACTCTGTTGCCAGTATAATCAGGTCCGAACCTGAAAATATCTCTTCAGTATCGAAGCATAAAATCACTTTTTGATTTAATGACTCCGGGGATTCTTTTACTATAGGGTCGTAGGCTTTTACTTTTGCGCCAAGATTTGCCAAGTTATTCATAATGGTAATTGCGGGTGCGTCTCTTGTATCATCAGTGTTTGGTTTAAAAGATATGCCAAGCACGCCAATTGTTTTTCCTTTGATTATTTTAAGTGTCTCCTGGGCTTTTTGGACCATTTTGAGTCTTTGCTGGTTGTTAACATTTATGGCAGAATTTAAAAGCTGTGTTGTAATGCCATATTCAGCAGCTATTTTAGTTAAAGCCGATACATCCTTGGGAAAGCATGAGCCGCCCCAACCAATTCCTGCATTTAAAAACCTTGCGCCTATCCTGCTGTCAAGGCCTATACCTTTGGCAACTTTTAAAATATCGGCCCCTGCTTTTTCACAAATATTTGCTATTTCATTGATATAGGAAATCTTTGTGGCAAGAAAAGAGTTTGCTGCATATTTTATCATCTCTGCGCTGACAAGGTCGGTTTTTACGAGGGGGATATTTTTTGTGCCTTTTGAGTCCGGCAAACTGTCTATCTGCTCAAAT
>PMCC01000166.1:12537-19979 GCA_003155275.1 Actinomycetota bacterium
CTGAATGATTTGCCCCGTTGTCAATACCATTACCTGTAGCGACGCTGTCATTTATTATCATGGAGACCCAGTCGCCGGAGCCTATTGGTACAGTACTTTTATTGATAATTATTTTATAGCTGTTTAAATTCCTGCCTATCTCTTTTGCAACTTCTTCAACAAATCTTAAATCGGCGCTCCCGTCAGGCAGCGGAGGTGTGCCTACACAAATAAAAATAATATCCTGGGACAATATAGCATTGCCAATTTGCGTAGTAAAACTTAAGTTGCCGCTTTGGGTGTTCTTCTTTACCAAGTTTTCAAGGCCCGGCTCATAAATAGGCATAATGCTGTTTTTAAGCATTTTTATTTTTTTCTCATCATTATCAACACAAATTACATTGTGTCCTATTTCACCCAGGCATACACCCGTAACAAGCCCGACATATCCCGTACCTATAACACATACTTTCATGAATTTCTTTCTTTTTAAGTTATAATTGACGAAATCAAATATCTTTTAAAGCAATATTTTGTTTTATTTACAAATCTAAAAAAATTTATCAGTTAAAATTTTAAAGTCTATGATGATTTTATACAAGCCTTATATTTTTAATCTTGATTCTTACCAGAAAATATGACTTACAATTAAATCTATATATTTGGATTATCCTTAAACCATTTGTAAGTCATTTCAAGACCTTTTGTGATGCTGACAGCCGGCTGCCATCCCAAGACTTTTTTTGCAAGGCTGTTTGCCAGAACGCTTCTGTATTGTTCACCCGGTTTTGCAGGGCCATGCAGCTCATGCAAATCCTTATTGCCTGAAGCTGATTTTAAAATATTGAAAAGTTCGTTTACGGTTGTCTCTCTTTCGGTTCCAATATTGATGCACCCTACAAAATCGCTCTCAATGGCTTTTATATTTGCCGCAACCACATCGCCCACAAACACATAGTCCCTTGTCTGGCTGCCGTCCCCGTTTATAACAGGAGTTTGGCCGGTCAAAAGTCTTCTTGCAAAAATTGCCACAACTCCTGCCTCACCAAGCGGATCCTGCCTTGGCCCGTAAATGTTTGCATATCTTAGTGCAATATATTTAAGTCCATAAGCATTATTAAAATAATTAAGGTACTTCTCTGACGCAAGCTTTGCCACACCGTATGGTGAGATGGGATTGGTGGTGTGGCTCTCATCGGCGGGAAACTTCTCCTGTTCGCCATAGACTGTGCCACCGCTTGATGCAAAGATTACCTTCTCCGCCCCGCACCGTCTGCTGCAGTTAAAAACATTTACCCCTCCCAGGACATTGACGCTTGAATCGTAAAGCGGGTCTTCCACGGAAAGCCGCACGCTCAGCTGTGCTGCATTATGGATTACGATTTCCGGCATTACCATTTTAAAAACACTAATGAGGTCCTTTTCTCGGATATCATATTCATAAAAATCAGCTTTATCATTTATATTTTCTTTTTTTCCTGTTGCAAGATTATCAACTATAGCTACGCTGTGCCCCATCTCTATTAACCTGTCTGCAATGTTTGATCCAATAAAACCTGCTCCGCCTGTAATAAGTACTTTCATGTTTTCCCTCTATTTTTTATTTTTACTTTTAAAATAATACCCTAAATCTTTAGCTTTATATAGCTACGTCTCACTGCTTATNNGGTTTCCCCGGTTTCAACCGGAAGATATTTCTCATTTTTTATTACCGGGATTGAAATATCCACGTTTCCATATAATTTTATTCTTTTTCCTTCAATTAAGAAAATAACACCATCAACTCCGGGAACCTGGGTCACTGTATCAACGATTGTATATATCACATAATCATCAAGTATGCCTGACTCAAGGCTGTTTTCGAGAAATTCCTGCGAAAGATCTATTTTGACAAGATTTTCATAAATCTGGGCGCCAAGTAGTTTCGTGCCGGGTGGAATTACCGGATAATGAAATGACTTTGAAGGGCCCTTTAAAAGCTCATTTACAGTATTTTCCACGGCTACTTGGGGGCTTCCTGCATTTATGAGCCTCTCTTCATAAGAAAACACCTCGTCCTGCCCGAGCGCCGCAAAATAGAACTTTATATTTATTGCCCCCGGGAAATTATCCGCCTGGCCGCTAATTTTTTGCCTGAAAAAAGCGATGATTTTTTGCCAAAACGCCTGGACCGTTCCTGTGGCGCTGCTTTCGACCTGATTTTTTGAGGTCGTCTGCTCTTTGGCTGAGGAGCCGGATGCGGTCTGGGAATCTGTGCTTTGAGAGATATTTCCGGCAGAGTCGGGGGCAGTTCCGGAAACTGAGCCGGTGTTTGAAGCCGTTCCTGGATTATCCGCGCCGGCGGATGATTCGGTACTAACCTGACTTCCGGACGAACCAGACTTACTATTTGATCCGGAAGTAAAAATTGACGTAATCTTATTCTTAAGTCCTGCGTAGGCAGACGGATTATTTAAAAAGTAAAATGCTACCATCAGTAAGACAATAACCAGTATGAGGGTAAGCACAAATCTTCCAAACCTGCTTCTGCTTTTTTTCTTTTTTTTTAATAATTTTTCTTGATTCCTCAATTATCCCAGTCCCACAATTTATAACTTTTACTCATACCCAATTATTTTAGCCCCATAATGGATTTTAAATTATCATAAGCCTTTATGGCATCTTCATATTTAGGATATATGGCAAGAGCTGCCTCAAGTTCTTTTTTTGCTTCTTCGTAGCGGGTTTCATACTCAAGCTGCATGGCGTTGCCAAAATGAACAAGGGCAGTCGCTACAATGGTTTGAGATTTATTATACTTGTCATTGAAAGAATCTTTAAGCTCTTGTTTGGCCCCGTCAGACAAATCTGAAGCATCTATTGCTATTGTGGCCTTCCTGTATGTGCTCTTTGAAAGCCCGTACTGGCCGGAAGAATAATATCCGTCAGCCTTTTTTATAAGAGCTGTAATATCGGATGGTATTGCCTCGGTTGATTCTGTTGCGCTTTCCGTGGCTGTTTCTGCTACTATTTGTTTGGCGGTCGTTGCTACAGTTGTGCTTGCAGAAGTTATAGCCGATGCCGTTGATTCAGCCACAGTAGATGCCGAAACTAAAGCTGCGGCCATTGTAGTTTCGGAAGCTGCCTGCTTTTTACAACCCGAGATTAACAACAGTGCTGAAAAACTCAATATAAAAATCAACAGCAAGCNNGATCTGCCGGGATTTCCGGTTTTCTTTTCGCTGCTTAATGATTTCATTTCTTTCTTCTTTCCTTTCAAATAGTTTGTTTGCCAAGGCTTACATTTTAAAATACTATTAGGGATTATCCCATATAAAAAAATACCCGTTAAGTGCCTGTTTTCCTTATGATAATATTTTTAGTAATATCAATACTATATTGGCCATAATTCCTATGGGGTTTGATTTAGAGCCTTTCTAATTTCTCTGTAAAAAAACCTTGATAACAGTAGCTTCAGGCGGACAGTAGAACCTGAATGGTGAAAATCTTCCCTCTCCCAGGCCCCTTGATACGTAAAGAACAAACTTTTTAAAATAAAAAAGGCCGGAAGCGTACTTAACCTTTATGTTACAGCCCGAAATGATTGCACCAATCCCGGGCAGCCTTACCTGGCCGCCATGCGTGTGGCCAGCCAAAACGATATCCACCCCATATTTAGAAAGGCGGCCAAAAAGGTCCATATCTGGAGTATGGGTCAGGCATATCTCTATTTTATTGGAATCATTGAGATCGTGGGAATCTTCTTCATTTAATGCAAACAAGCCTTTGTTTATTGTCCCATTTTGACAATAGCATGATTTGTTCAATAAGTCTTCTTCTGGGTCTTCTTTACCATATTTTTTAAATGCTTTGGTAATGTCCGTTTTGTCTATTATAGAATCTTCAAGACCGGTGATATTTATACTGAAATCAGGGCTTAATGCATGGGATATTCTTTCATTTCTAAGGACTTTAATGCCTATGCCGCCAAGTTTGTTTATAAGGCCGGAAACATCATTTTTAAGCCGGTATGCTTTTTGCCTTTTAAACATATTTTTCATAAATTCTTTCGGGGTCTTATTGTAATAATCATGCACCCCAAATACTGCATATTTCCCTACCCTTGCACTTAAACCTTCAAGCATTTTTATAAGATAATCAAAATATATACCTTTCTCCACAAGATCCCCGGTGATAAATATAAAGTCCGGATTGCAGTTTGAAAGAGAGCGGACAAATTCATAAAGCTTCTCCCCTTTCCTGTCTTTTCTTAAGTGAAAATCTGACAAATGCAGTATTGTAAAATCAGGGGCCGCGGCATTATCAGCGCCGCCTTTGAGACCAGCCGGCTTATCTGCAGTTTTGTAAATATAGCCTGCAGATTTATCTTTGGCATCTGCTGAATTATCAGTTATGCTTTCATATTTGCCGGTTTTGTTTGGAGCATTATCAATTATGCCGGCATTATTGTCAGTTCCGGAAGCATTTTTATTAAGGTTGATTTTCATATTTGAGACCTTAAAATTAACCGGTTCAAACCTGAAGGCATACCAGTATAAAAGCGCACAAAGCGCTGCGATAAATACTGCGCATACTGATATTATGGCTGTTAATATTACTGCTGACATCTTTTTTTTATTTGGTAACTTTAATACTTAAGTTCATATTTGTGGCCCTGCCCCTATTTACTGCCTCATTTCCTATTTCATCCGTTAATAAAACTTATTAATTCATAATACTTAAAACCGCATAAAAATCCAATAATTCTCCAATTCTATTGCGTTATCTGGTTCTCTTATTGCTAAAGCGCCAAATTATTTTTCCGGGGCAAAAGACTTAAGTAAAATAGTGCTGGAAAGATATGAGCGCATTATCCAGAAATAGGCAAGCGGGAAAAGATGGAGCATGTAGCGCTCAGTTGACCAGGCAAATTCTGCAATAAAGCCAAGAGATATAAAAAGGGCAATAAATCCTGCAGACAGAAATACTAAAAAAATCCAGTTAAATGCCTTAAAAAGTTTTTTAAAATTAAATACGGCCATTGCAACGAGCACAATCCATGCAATACCATAAGAAGAACCCAGAAATGCCCTTGCCGAATCAAATTTTGAAAAAAGAAATTCCCCCAAAAAAGCGCCTGATGCATTCTTGAAACTAAATAAGCTTGAAATTTCACTTAAACCGCCTGTTGCGGTGCCATTTAAGATATTCTTTAAACTGTCCGGTACAAACATGCTGCCTGCAGTGCTTTTATTAAAGATTTCCTTTAAGCCACCCGGCACAAACATACTGCCTTTTAAAATATTTTTAAAGATGTCCTTTAAACTCTCAATTACCGGCGCCCATTCAGTGCTTGCGCCGCTGATATTTAGTTTTGCCTGCAAAATTGTCCAGGGGGCCATAAGTATAAAAATCAGCATTGCGGGCAAGAATATGGAAACTGCCGTATTTAAAATTATATTACTTCTTTTGGAGGAAAAACTTCCGGGCAAAACCGCAAGATTATACACCGTATTGATTAATAAAAATATTGCAAGAAATAATATGCCTTCTGAACGTATATAAACTAAGATGGCAAAAAAAACAGCTGAGATTATAAGGTTCTTAAGATTATCCCAAACATTTTTCCCGTCACTTGGGGTTTGAACTTGTCTATTTTGATTTTGGCTTTCCCTGCTCTTTAAAATAAAAAAATATAAATAATAAACCCCTAATAGCAGGATTACAGAAAATATCAGGTTGGTGTATTCAAGGTATCCATGGTCCATAATAACCGGTAGGGTGGAAAGTATAAATGCTGAAATGATGGCATACAATCTTGTGACTTCTTTTCGCAACAGATAATAAACAATAAATATAAGCGACATATAAAAAAGCGGAAATATTGCTTTAACCAGGGTTTCATTTATTTCACCAAGCCATATATAAACCCATGTCTGGGAAAGGCTTATATAAAGTGGGTAAGTAAGGTGAGTAAAGGCATATTGGTGCTGGGTGTAAAATGCATTCACACTTCCGTCAAGAAAAAAGGCGCGGCCTTTGAAGCTCCAGCATGAAATAGCATCCCAGAATCTTATAGGGAAAAGAAAAGTAAAAAACGCCACCACACAGAAATTTATGAAGATAAGAAAAACAAAAATTACCTGAAAGATTAAAGATGTCTTGCCGGTTTTTTCTTTTTGGGCACCCTTAGTCTCTTCTTGATTGATTTTATAATCTATTTGAGGGAGTCCGCTTACTTTTTGATTCTCATCATGCTCTTTTCGGTTATTCTCATTCCCTTTTTGATTGTCCCAGCGCCCTTTTTCTCCGATCAGTTTTGCTTTTTTAAACTTTAGAATCTGGATAAAAATAAAGGCGGCACAAAAAACAAGGCTAAATACTGCAGCATTCAAAAAGCTGAATTTGATCTTAAGCAGCGACAGCATAATCAGATAATTTGATATTATAAAAAACCCGAAATATATGCTTATAAAGAAAATGAAGATCTGTTTTGATATATTATGCCTATCATTAAATCCGTCATTACAGCAAAAACCTGAGAAGCCTGTCGCCCTATCGGGCTGGCCGGGATCTATGATGCCGTGCCCGGCATTATCCCAGGTGTTACTATTTTTCTTGTAGTCTTTTTGACACCCTTTTTTATATTCAAACAAAAAATATACCGGCACATAACCGATAAAAAATATTGTCAGCAAAGCTAATAAAGCTTTGAAAATTAAAAAATTTTCCATATAGTATTATTTAAAAAGTTCAAACATTTCTTGTTTGTAATTTTGCCAATTTTGAATTTTAATTACAACTGTTATGAAATTTTTAATTATTGGAGCTACAAGTTTTATTGGACCGTTTGTTTTGGAGAAAATTCTTCCGGTGTTTTCCGGGCAGGAAGATATAATGACCTGCCTGGTAAGGACCGGCACTGATGTAGAAAAGCTTTTAAAACTTGAAAACCTTGCCCTCTCGTATAATAGAAAAATCAATTTTACTACCGGCAATCTTCTCAGCAGCGACTCAATCTATAACTGCATCAAAGGTGCTGATTGCCTCATTTATCTTGTCGATCTTAGAAATACGACCTTCATAAAAAACCTTCTTTCAGCTATTTCCAGAACAGGCATAAAGAGGGCAGTTTTTGTAAGTTCTACATCAGTTCTTGTACCTTTTGAATATGAAATGAAAAAAGCAAAGCTTAAGTCTGAAAAACTTATAGAGGATTTCGGCAGGCGCGCAGGCTTTGATTACACTATCCTTAGGCCGACAATGATATATGGCTGCACAGATGACAGGAATTATTCAAAAATGCTTAACTTTATAAAAAAGCGGGGTTTTTTTGTGATGTTTGGAAATGGTGAAAACCTCATCCAGCCGGTATTTATAGAAGATGTAGCCGGCGCGGTTGCGGCAGTAATCAGTCATAACAGTACTTTTAATAAAATTTATACGCTCTGTGGGAAAGAACCCATAAAGTATAAGGATATGCT
>PMCC01000140.1 GCA_003155275.1 Actinomycetota bacterium
ACAAGAAACTGGCAAGACACAAAAACTTGGCAAAGACCGGCAAACTCTTGAAAAACCCTCAAAAACTATATCGGTAAAAATAGATATACCGCTTATTGAAAATATTATCCAAAAAAAAGCGCTGCTATATGATAAAGGGGGCGAAGAGCATTATAATATTATATCTGCTCTTCATAAAAGCCTGAGGGGCAGTGATCCTGATGCTGCTGTCTACTGGACCATAAGGATGCTTGAAAGCGGTGAGGACCCGCTTTACATTCTCAGACGGATGGTAAGGTTTGCATCTGAAGATATCGGCCTGGCCGACCCGAATGCGCTCAGCATGGCTATTGCGGCCAAAGCAGCTTTTGAATTCATCGGTCCGCCTGAAGGATACCTTGCAATTATTCAGACAGCAATATATCTTGCTATCACCCCTAAAAGCAATGCATTGTACAAGGCTTATTTAAACACAATGGAAGATATCAGAAAGTACCAGTCACTGCCTGTTCCCTACCACATCAGGAATGCGCCTACAAAGCTCATGAAGAATATAGGCTACTCAAAAGGATATATTTATCCTCATAATCATGAAAACGCCATTGTATACCAGTCATTCCTGCCTGATGAGATTAAAGGCAACAAGTATTATTTCCCCACCGAAAGAGGCTATGAGAAAGAACTGAAGTTAAGGCTGGAAAAAATAAATGAGTATAAGCAAAAACTCAAAAGAGACATGGAGAATAAATAATTTATTTTTTACTTATCAGCAGCTCTGCAATCTGTATGGCGTTTAAGGCTGCGCCCTTTCTTAGCTGGTCCCCAACAATCCACATGGCCAAGCCATTGTCAACCGAAAAGTCCTCTCTTATTCTTCCAACATAAACATCATCCCTGCCTGAAGAGTCAATTGGCGTTGGATATAACAGATTATCAATATCATCTTTTAAAGTAACNNTGTTTCAATGTTTAAGGACTCTGAGTGCGAGGTGAAAACCGGCACCCTCACAGTAGTTGCGCTTACTTTTATATTAAAATCATTAAAGATCTTTCGGGTTTCGTGATGCATCTTCATTTCTTCTTTTGTATATCCATTCTCGCAAAATACATCTATATGCGGGATTACATTAAAGGCGATCTGGATTGGGAAAACATTTTTACTAACCTGGCCATTTCCTGAGCATATTATCTGCCTTGATTGTTCTTCAAGTTCAAGTATGGCTTTTGCCCCTGCACCTGAAACTGCTTGGTATGTTGACACCACTATTCTTTTAATGGGTGAAATATCATATAAGGGCTTTATCGCAACAGCCATAATTATAGTCGAGCAATTGGGGTTTGCAATAATACCTTTATGTTTAAATGCATCTTGCGGATTGACCTCCGGAATGACCAGCGGTATTTCCGGCTCCATCCTGAAAGCGCTGCTGTTATCGATTACTACAGCACCGCTGTCTGCCGCATATTTGGCAAATTCTTTTGACCTTGAGGCGCCTGCAGAAAAAAGCGCTATGTCGATATTTTTAAAAGAGTCTTTTGACAGTTCTTTTACTTCAAACTGTTCATTTTTAAATACAATTTTTTTCCCGGCTGACCTTTTGGAAGCAAGAAGCAGTAGCGACCTTATAGGAAAAGACCTTTCTTCAAGAATTGACAGGAACACGCCGCCAACTGCCCCTGTTGCTCCTGCAATTGCCACATTATATTCTTTCAATGTTAATCTCCTTTATATACTTCACGCTTTTCCAAACCAAAACCGGANNGCCCCGACAATTGATACTTTTGCAACATCAGCATCTATATCCAGGCTTGAGTACGATACTGTGCCTTTTAAGCTTTCGAGTACTTTTTGAGCAATCAAAAGGTCTTCATTCTTGACAGTAAATGAAATTGTTGCAACTCCTTTTTCTCCAATATTCTGGACTATCAGATCAACACTTATATTGTTTTGAGCAAAAGCTCCGAAAAGCCCGGATGCAATGCCAGGTTTATCCTGCAGGCCGAAAACAGTTATTTTAACCTGGTTTGGGTCATATGCAACACCCGTTACCAGGGGCCTCTCCATTTTATCGTTCTTTTTAAAATCTTCCATAACCCATGTCCCTTCGTTATCATTAAAACTTGATCTGACCTGAATTACCACATCGTGTTTCCGGGCAAACTCAACTGCCCGCAGGTGCAGCACCTTTGCGCCTGATGAAGCGAGCTCAAGCATTTCTTCAAATGAAAGCCTGTCAATTTTCTGTGCATCAGCAACAACATTTGGGTCAGTTGTATAGACTCCATCAACATCTGTATATATCTCACAATATTTTGCTTTAAGCGCAGCGGCAATAGCAACAGCAGTAGTATCAGAACCGCCCCTTCCAAGAGTTGTAATATCCCCAAACGAGTTAAGGCCCTGGAAACCTGCGATTACCACTATGTTTCCATTCCTGATTTCTTTTAAAATCCGTGTGCCGTTAATAAAAAGTATCTTGGCATTTGAATATACGTCATCAGTATGAATGCCTGCCTGCATACCTGTCATTGAAATGGCAGGATGACCCTTTTCCTGTATGGCAAGCGCAAGAAGCGCAACAGATACTTGCTCACCCGTGGACAGGAGCATGTCCATTTCCCTCCTGTCCTGGTTTTTTGCAACACTATTTGCAAGGTCTATTAAATCATCCGTGGTATCACCCATTGCTGATACGACTACAACGACATCCGACCCTTCATTTTTTGCTTTTATGACCCTGTCAGCGACTCTTTTTATCCTGTCGGCATCGCCAACGGAAGTCCCTCCAAATTTAATTACTATGACGTCTTTTTTGGTTTGCATGTGTTTTTTGCCTGATCGTAAATATTTTTCCTAAAAATAATACCAGAAATTATACAATCTATACACTTTCGTGTATAGATTGTATTTTTTTAATGCTTTTTAAATCGAATTAAAGCTTTTAGTCCTGCTTAAAAAATCCCATTTCCTTCAGCCAGCTTCTTGTAGAATTCATATTTTTCTTTTGCTTCCTGATCCGCTTCAGCAAATAACCTTTCAGCATCCACAGGGAAGCTCTTTACGAGCGAAGAAAATCTTACTTCATTGTTAAGAAATTCCCTGAAAGATTCCTTCGGTTGTTTTGAATCAAGGGTAAATGGGTTTTTACCCTGTTCTTTAAGCTCAGGATTATACCTGAATAAATGCCAGTATCCTGCATCCACCGCCTGTTTCTGCCTGTATTGGGACTGAGACATCCCTGCTTTGATCCCATGGTTAATACATGTGGAATAAGCTATAACAATCGAAGGGCCGTTGTAGGACTCTGCCTCATGGAAGGCTTTCAATGTCTGGTTCATATTGGCGCCCATTGCAACCTGTGCCACATATATATAACCGTAAGTCATTGATATAAGGCCAAGGTTTTTTTTCTTGACTTGTTTTCCCGCTGTTGCAAACTTGGCAACTGCGCCCTTTGGTGTAGCTTTTGATGATTGTCCGCCTGTATTTGAATAAACTTCCGTATCAAGCACCAGAATATTTATATCCCTCTTAGATGCCAGAACATGGTCCAAGCCGCCATAACCGATATCATAGGCCCATCCGTCACCGCCGAACGCCCATACTGATTTCTTTATAAGAAAGTCTTTTAACAGTAGTATCTCGTTGCGGATCTCTTCAGCTCTTGCGTCTTTTATTTTTACCGATAGAGCGTCAAGGACTTTTTCTGATGCGATTTTACTTTCCTCGCCTTTATCCTTATATAAAATCCATTCATTTAGTGCATCCTTTATTTTCTGGTCAAGAGAAAGACATAACATCGCTTCTTTCATCAGGTTTTCTATCCTGTTTCTTTGCTGAATAAAGGACAAAAGCATTCCGTAGCCGAATTCTGCATTGTCCTCAAAAAGTGAATTGGAAAATGCGGGACCCCGACCCTTTGAGTTAATGGTATAAGGCATACTCGGAGCAGTAGCTCCCCATATGGACGAACAGCCTGTAGCGTTTGCTATGAGCATTCTATCCCCGAAAAGCTGTGTTACAAGTTTTACATATGGCGTCTCTCCGCAGCCTGCGCAAGCCCCTGAAAACTCAAGCAGTGGTTGTTTAAACTGGCTGCCCTTAAGGGTATCATCTGAAACAAGGTTCTCTTTTGGCTTGACCTTCATTGCAAAATCCCACAGCGCTGATTGCTTTTCCTGAGTATTGAATGGCTGCATTACAAGAGCTTTTTGTTTTGCAGGGCATGTTTCAACACAGTTGCCGCATCCGGTGCAATCATAATAACTCAGCTGCATTCTGTATTTGTGCCCCTCAAGACCNNCATTTATTGCAATTCCCCTTTTTTCAAATGCTGCTGTACCCGGAGTAAACCTCCCGTCTTCAGCTCCGATAAAAGCGCTTACCGGAATTGAATCCCCTTCATGTCTGTTGACAACCCTTAAAATATTTTTTATGATATCCGGTTCCTGTGCTCCTTTTATGTCTGCAATCTCCTGGGCATCTTTCCAGGACTCCGGCACTTCGATTTTAACTATTGCATCAATTCCTCTGTCTATAGCCTCGATATTCATCCTGACGATCTCTTCGCCTTTTGAACCATATGTTTTTGAAACAGCCTTTTTCATAAATTTTATTGCATCATCCAAAGGAATTACGTTTGCAAGCTTAAAGAATGCGGACTGCATCACCATGTTTATCCTGTTTCCAAGCCCTATACTGCCTGCTATTTTTGTTGCATCAATTATGTAGAAATTGATATTGTGGACTGCAAGATATTTTTTAAGGCTTGCGGGAAACTTTTCATCAAGTTCTTCAGTTGACCATTCACAGTTTAAAATAAATGTTCCGCCATCTTTTAAGCCTTTTACCAGGTCATACTGATTGACATATGCCTGATTATGGCAGGCAATAAAATCGGAAAATGAAACAAAATATGGAGACTTTATCGGTTTTTTGCCAAATCTTAAATGTGATATTGTTACACCCCCGGATTTTTTTGAGTCATACTCAAAGTAACCCTGAGCATAGAGGTCAGTATTATCGCCAATGATTTTGATTGAATTTTTATTTGCACC
>PMCC01000010.1 GCA_003155275.1 Actinomycetota bacterium
TTTTTATTTTTTTGCCGGGCTCATTTGTACCATATATTTCAATTCTTTCTTCCCTCTCTTCATCTGGAAGACCCTTTAAGGAGGTTTTAAATTCTAATAATAAATCATCAACAGGCTTTTTTGATAATTGTTTATATTCTTCAAACCTGAAAAGGTTTTTATTATTATTTTTTTTATCGCTTCTAATTCCAATTTTCAATGGCACCTCCTTTTAACGCTAAATCTGAGTTGAGCTATATAGTCATAAAATATAAAAATATTTATTAAATTGATTTTTGATTCTAATGACTTGGCAATTATTAAATATTTTTTGGCCAATATTTTAGAAAAAACTTTCGTAATGCTAAAATTTACTAATACCGATAGTTTATTAAAAATATATTGTCTTATACTTTAATTGGTTTTAAGGTGCAATAGATTTATTTTGAGTCTGTGAAGCTATATAAAATAGGGGGACTAATACAGAAAAAGATTGATAAAATTAGCTGCAGTTTTTTCAAACTCAGAATAATAATAGCTTGCATCTGTTTTACTTTTCGAGCCCTCGGTACTAATACTATCAACCCCTTTCTATTCTAATGTATAATGATGTATTAAGTTTTGTGGAATTTTGTTCACTGTAGTAGTTTAATACGGATTTATTTAAAATCAAGATAATTGTTGTCTTTTTTATTTTATTAATTTTGATTTTCTTAATTACCAAAAAGTTGGTAATATAATATCAATTTATTGGAAATTTTATTGCCAATAGTTAGCAATAATTATAAGCAAAAAAGTTAATAAACTATAATTATATATATTTGAAAAGGGAACAAAATGATAAATATATTTAAAACAGGTCCTGATGATATAGTACACGCAATTGATAAAATCGAAAAAGGCTGCTGGATAAATTTAATTGACCCTGATTCTGACGAAATTGATCTCGTCTCAAAAAACACCGGTCTTGACAGGGATTTTCTCAAAGCTGCTCTGGATAAAGAGGAGAGCTCGCGTTTTGAAGTCGAAAGCGGACAAATGCTTGTGCTCCTTGATGTCCCGATTATGGATATTATAAATACTACTTCATTTTACAGCACTATCCCGCTTGGAATAATTTTAAATGACGACTATATAGTCACCATAGTTTTAAAGGAAAATAACATTATTGGTGATTTTTATGAACAAAAAATAAAAACTTTTTATACTTATAAGAAGTCAAGATTTATCCTTCAGATACTCCTTAGAATCGATAAATATTATCTAAGTTTTTTAAAACAGATAGATAAGGCCAATAAAAATATTGAAAAACGTCTTCATAAGTCTCTAAAAAATCAGGATCTTTCTGATATTATGGAGTTGGAAAAAAGCCTGGTTCATTTTTCAATATCCTTAAAAGCTAACCAGATAACACTTGAAAGGATGGCAAAATTAGAAATAATGCATAAATATCCTGAAGATGAAGACCTTCTTGAAGATGTGATAATTGAAAACAGGCAGGCCATTGAAATGACAAATATTTACAGAAATATCCTCACCAGCATTATAAATACAATGCAACTGATTATAAGTAACAACCAGAATATTTTAATAAAGAGGTTAATATCACTTATAGGAATTTTATCAATACCGGTAATAATAGGGATTTTTTTTGGCATGAATGTACCGGTTCCCTGGGGTCATTTCTCTTTTGCATTTATAAGCATAATCTGCATAACAATAATCATTTTCATTATGGTCTTGATAATTATTTTAAAGTGGAAAAAAGATTAATCATCTTTGCGTTTGGTCTGCCGTTAAACCACCAGATTTTAGTCTTGAAATCAACACTTATATTTATTACAAACTTATAGTCTGTTTAAAATATACATAAAATTCATTTAAAAAAGGACATCCAGATGATTTTTGAAAGTATTTTTGAAGAACTAAATGTTATAAGAGGAATCTAAATTATAATAGCAACACTAAATCTAAAAAATTGAAAGGCTCGGTGTATGGGATTTACTGATTTTTGTCTTTTAAGCGAACCTGAAGTTCTGGAAAAATTATCATGCAATCTTGAAATGGGTCTTTCGCAACAGCAGGCTCTTAAGCTGCTGGCTGAAAACGGGCCGAATGATTTAAAAAAAAATGAAGTTAAATGGTGGCAGATTTTANNGATGCTATCCTTATAGCAAGTTTTATTTTTCTAAATTCTATTTTAGGCTTTATCCAGGAGTATCGCTCCGAATCAACCATGAGGTCACTTAAGAAATTTACCCAGGGTAAGGCAAGAGTACGGCGGGATGGCGTTGAGCGCACTATTATAAATTCAGAACTGGTTTCAGGAGATATTGTTGTTCTTGAAACCGGTGATATTGTCCCTGCTGATGTACGGTTGCTTAAAATAAATAATTTTTTAGTCGATGAATCAATACTAACCGGCGAATCAGTCCAGGTTTCAAAAACGGAGCAGAAGCTGGATAAACCGGTAAGCCAGCTATACCAGGCTAAAAATATAGTTTTTAAAGGGACATCCGTATTAAGCGGCAAAGCTGAAGGCATTGTTGTTTCAACCGGAAAAGAAACAGAAATCGGTAAGATCAGCAGGTTAATATCCGAAACAAAAAAAGAGAGCGCCTTTCAAAAAAATATAAACCGCATTAGCAAATTTATTATTTGGCTCGTTGTAGCGACACTGATTATTATTATAATAATCAATTACTTTATAATCAGGAGTAATACAAGATCGTTTGTAGAATTAATTATTTTTGCAATTGCTTTAACAGTCGGAGTTATTCCTGAAGCCTTGCCGCTTGTAACGACCTTCACCCTTTCAAGCAGCGCAAGGACACTTGCAAACCAGGGTGTAGTTGTAAAACGTCTGACATCGATAGAAGACCTCGGAAGTATCCAGGTTTTATGCTCCGACAAGACAGGCACTTTAACACAAAATAAATTATCTATTGCAGAAGTTTTCAAATTAAATGAAAGTATAGATCCTGTTTTTATCGGCAGCCTTGCGATAAGCAATATTTTTGAACAGGAATCACTGCCAAATAATGCATTCGATTTGGCTTTTTTTGCAAAACTGGAAAGTGCTCAAAAGATTGAATTATCAAATTATCACCTGGTTAATGAAATTCCTTTTGATCCTAACCGAAGACGGAACAGCGTTTTAGTCAGGAAAGGCGACGACAGCAAATTAATTGTAAGAGGCTCGCCGGAAGAAATGATTCATCTGGATGCGAATATATCCAAAAAAGAAAAAGAGTCTATTCTTGACTGGATCAAGAATCAGGGGAAACTTGGAAGGCGGACATTAGCTATCTCTGTTGCTGATTGGAACGAAAGCAGCAAATATACCGAGCAGGATGAACCAAACAGTATCAGCATTTGCGGCATTGTCTCATTTGTCGATGAAATAAAGCCTACCACAAAAGATGTAGTTGAACAGGCCAAATCCTTGGGAGTCCGTATTGTCATACTTACGGGTGATGATCCGGTTATTGCCGGGGCTGTTGCAAGCGAAGCAGGCATTACAGAAAACATGGGGGATGTTTTAACCGGCGCTGAATTTGACAATCTCTCAAATGGTGAAAAAACTGACATTGTAAAACGGTTGAGTGTTTTTGCAAGAGTTTCTCCAAAACAAAAATTTGAAATAGTCCAGCTTCTCAAGGAGAGTTACATGGTCGGTTTCCTTGGTGAAGGCATAAACGATGCTCCTGCGCTAAAAGCAGCAAATGTATCCCTTGTGGTGGAAAGCGCTTCAGATATTGCCCGCGAGACTGCCGATATTGTACTTTTAAAACAAGACCTCGGAGTAATTATTAACGGCATTATTGAAGGCCGCAAAGCTTTTGCAAAAACTGTTACATATATCCGCGCAACGCTTTTGTCTAATTTTGGCAATTTTTTTGCTATAGCGTTTGCATCACTTATAATTCCATACCTACCCATGCTGCCTGTACAGATACTTATGGTTGCTTTGCTTTCAGACTTTCCCATGTTTTCAATTTCAACAGATAATGTCAGTGTAAAAGATTTGAAAAACCCTAAAAATTACAATACAAAGGAGATTTTAATCGTTGCTTTGCTTTTAGGTGTTGTAAGCACCTTATTTGACTTTATAATATTTGGCACATTCCAGCGGTTTGGAGAGGGTATTCTTCAGACAAATTGGTTTATCGGAAGTATTGCAACAGAGCTTGTCTTGTTATTTTCAATTCGTACCAATAAGGTTTTCTTTAAGGCAAACACACGTCCTTCTAATACTATCATCATTTTAAGTGTAGTGGCATTAATAATAACCGTGGCGCTGCCATTTACAGGAATTGGGGCCAGCCTGCTTCACTTTGTGCGGCCATCACTGCAACACCTTGGAATCATTTTCTTAATTGTCCTTGGATATTTCCTGGCAACCGAATTTGTAAAGGATCTTTACTACCGCTTTTTTGAGCACAGCCAGAACTGAAATTAAGAAGGATAATAAAAGTTGCGCAAGTCCTGAAATCTATGTCTGCTTAAAAAACGGCCTCTAAAAAATATCCAAAAACATGAGCCGCAGTTAAAATTAAAAGCTGCAAGTAAAAATGTATTCATATATGTAAACATATGTTCATTAAATTAGTTGAAATTATTTTAATAAATTGTTACAATATAAAAATAATTTTATAATATACTAAAGCTTTAAAATATATTTTTTGTAGAAAGTAATAGTTTGTTTTATTGATTTCAGAGAGATTAAAATGNNTATAAAACTATGGAATCGAAACTAAAGGAGCTTTCCAATTTACAAAAAAAGACAGAGGAGCTTTTTAAAAAAAGTGAAGAATACTACAAGTCATTTTTTGAAAACTCCATTGATGGCATATTTAAAAGCACCCTTGAAGGAAATTATATTGAAGCAAACCCGGCATTGGTAAAAATGCTGGGATATAAAAGCAAGGAAGAATTATTTTCTGTGGATGTCCCAAATCAATTATATGTTTTTAAAAAAGACAGGCTGTCCAGAAAAGAAGGAAATACAATATTTGAGACTCGATTTAAGAAAAAAGATGGAACTCTGATATGGGTAGAGGTAAGCTCCAGAGTTATTAATAATAAAGAAAAGCCGGCCTATTACGAAGGAATAGTAAGAAATATCACAGAACGTAAAAAATCAGAAGAAAAGATTTTATACCTGTCCTTCCACGACAATCTTACCGGGCTTTATAACAGAGCCTATTTTGAAGAAGAGGTAATAAGGTTAAGTACAAAAAGGCAGCTTCCTCTATGTTTTATAATCGGCGATATAAACAGCCTGAGACTGGTAAATAATGCTTTTGGCCACCTGACAGGTGATCAACTGATTGTAAAAGTAGCAGAATTACTTAAAAAGTTTTTCAGGCAGGAAGATATCATTTCCAGATGGGGAGGGGACGAGTTTGCAATCCTGCTTCCAAAAACCAAAAAAAAGAATGCGGAAGAAATTGTAGATAGAATAAAAAAGGAGTGTGCTTTAACTGAGAAACAGGAAATACCCGTAAGCATATCCCTGGGAATTGCAACAAGGGAAGAAATAAGCCAGGATTTTCAGGATGTAATAAAAGAAGCAGAAGATAATATGTACAGAAGCAAGCTGATTGAAAAAAAGAGTATTAACAGCTCAATAATATCATC
>PMCC01000146.1:0-4993 GCA_003155275.1 Actinomycetota bacterium
GGATTAGTGAATGCACTCCATGTTGCACCTGCATCTGTTGTCTGCATTGATACTCCACTGCCTGTTACGAAACCTCTATTACCGCTTACTGTAATACTAGTAGATTGTACTAAGCTTGCTGTTGGAGTTGAAATCCAGCTTGCACCATAATTTGTGCTTCTATAGATATGTGCTGCATTCGTTCCGAACCAGATACTGTTTCCCTGTAAACACATATCATTATCCCAGCCGGCTTCTGTTGATGCTTGTGGAAGATATAATCCTGTAGAATCCCATGTTGTTCCGCCGTTTGTGGTTTTCCATAATGACCAACGGGAGCCTACCGGATCCCCATAGGCGAAACCATTATTTGCATCTTTAAATTTTATATCATCGATATAACCGAGTGCTTGTGAAAAGACCTGTGTCCAGGTTGTGCCACTATTGGTTGTTTTAAAAATAAATGTAGCAGAAGCTGTACTTCCGCAAACAATAACTGTATTCGCGTCAATTGCACGAACTACATCAAGTCCCAAAGTTGTTGGGATTGGAGCCGCTGCAATATTTGTCCAGGTTCCACCAGCGTTCGTTGTTTTCAAACATTTTGAGGCATCTCCGGAAATGAAAGCCACATTGTTGTCAACTATACTCACTGAGCGTAATATTGAGGTAACACCTGAATTAGTTAAATATGACCATTGAGCCATCAAATTTGCTGACATAAAAATGGCTACTATTAAAAATAAAAAAAGCTTTCGCATTTAGATCTCCTTAATTTAAATTTTAGAAATTTTAATAATGATTTTTTTGTTTATTTGTTTTTTGCATAACTTTAAATCTGTACAAATAATGAAGATTTCCGACAGCAAAATCAAGTCAACTTTTCGTTTAAAAAGTTTTTTTATTGGATAAAAAAGGCGGATTTTTCAACAAGTCTTTATATCTATGAAAAATTTGCATAGCCCCAAAAAAAGCATCAAACAAAGCCTAACTTTTTCAGGGAAATTAAAAGAAATCTTTCATTGTTGTTAATTAAAAAAATATATATCTTAATTAAATATTATGTATATGAAAAATAAATTGATAATAGTATTTCTTATGTTAGCATTATCAGCAGGAATCCTGAATGCTCAGTTTAAGGGTCCTGATGAGAAATACAAAAACACACCCTTTCTTGGATTATTTAATTCTAAGAATTTTACAATGGAACATTCATTCCAGGTAAGTTTTTTAACGACCGGATATGGGAATGTTTCTTTGA
The DNA here is from genome assembly GCA_003155275.1 of Actinomycetota bacterium. GTDB lineage: Bacteria > Actinomycetota > Humimicrobiia > Humimicrobiales > Humimicrobiaceae > Fen731. Next base: position 1,241 of record PMCC01000146.1, read on the forward strand.
CTTCATATGTAAACAGGATGAACTATAAGATTTCCGATAAAATAAATATTTCCGCTGACGTTAAATTGCAGTATTCTCCTTATGTAAGTTCCGCTTACGGTAAAGACTTTGCGGGGAAGGTGCAGTCTGACCTTACCGGACTTTATTTATCAAGACTATCTTTCGATTATAAACTTTCTGAAAATTCTTTTCTGAAAGTTGAGTTCAGAAGGTTTGATCAGAGCGATATGTTTGATTATTATAATAATCCTTTTTCAGGATATAACGATTCACGGTTTGCAAATTGGCGGTAATATTAAACCAAAATATATTTTTAACCGGAAGTGATTAATTTTACTTTCGGTTTTTTGTTTATTTTATGAAAGAAGAATCAAAAAAATCAGTTTTAAATTATGTTTTAAATATTTCAATAATTGTTTTTACAATCATTTGTCTTGTATTAGGATATTCCCTTCTTAAAAATTCATTTGCTTCCAGGCAGGATAAGCCGAAATCCATTGCCGACACTCTGAAATCAACAATTACTAATCAACCGAGTAAAGCATATCAGATTGATGTTCAGAATGGAACAGGGGAAAATGGTGTTGCCGCTGATTTCAGAGCATACCTTAAAAAGAAAGGTTTCGATGTTGTGGAAATGGGGAACTATAAAAATACNNTGGATGCAACTGTTATTATCGGGAAAGATTATCAGGATTTAAATCCATATAAAGAAAAAGTAAAAAAATAATAGATGGAATCTAAAGAACTTACAAACTTAATTACAAAACTCATTCTTAATAAAAAAGGCGAGAAGATTAAAATACTGGATTTAAGAGAATTAACACCTGTCTCAGATTATTTTGTCATTTGTACTGCATCTTCTGAGCCTCAGGTAAAAGCCATTGCTGATCATATTTCGGAAGAAACAAAAAAGAAAAGGGAGAGACCATGGCACAGCGAGGGTTATCAGAATTTAAGCTGGGTATTGCTCGATTATGTTGATGTTGTAGTTCATATCTTTCTTCCTGAGTCCAGGAAATTTTATAACCTTGAAGGTCTGTGGGCTGATGCAGTCATCACAGAAATCAAGGACGAATAGACTTTACTTATGAAAAAAAGAATTATTTTCACTATTGGAGACCCTAATGGTATTGGTCCCGAAATTATACTAAGAATATTCAATTCCCCTTTATCTAAAAGATTTTTTTTCAAAGCTATAGGTCCGGAGAAAATTTTTGATTATTATTCTAAATTACTCAGAATAAATAATCTGAATCCGGAAAACCTGCTCAACATTAAGGACTATGATACTTTTAAAACTGTNNTATGTATGCACGAAGAATATGATGCAATGGTTACTTTGCCATTATCAAAGGAATCGTTAAATTTAGGAGGTTATGAATTCCCCGGGCATACGGAAATGCTGGAATATTATACCGGCTCAAAGGATGTTTTAATGATTATGCATTCACCGGAATTAATTATTGCAAATGCAACAAACCATATTCCTGTGAAAAAACTGTCCCGAATAATTAATAAATTATTCATTAAAAAAAAATTAATTCTTCTGAATAATATATTAGTCAGTGAATTGAAAATATTCAAGCCGTCAATTGCTGTTTTATCTTTTAACCCGCATAACGGGGATGGCGGTAAAATTAGCAATGAAGAACAGATTTCAATTGTCCCCGCTATTGAAGAACTTAAATCCGAGGGATTGAATATAACAGGTACTTTTGCAGCCGATTCTTACTTTGGAAATAAAATATATAAGAAATTTAATGTAACCCTGGCATTATTTCACGATCAGGGACTAATACCTTTTAAAATGCTCGCCGGTAAAAACGGAGTCAACTTTACAGGCGGTTTAAAAATTATACGCACTTCTCCTGACCATGGAACAGCATTTGATATTGCAGGGAAGGGAATTGCTGAAATTTCCAGCACAATAGCTGCGATAAAGCTTGCATCAAAAATTATTGACGTACAATCAAAATGATAGTCCTTGATAAAATAGCATTTTCCTATCCGGACAAAGAAATATTTGAAAACGCAAACCTTGAAGTGAATGAAGGAGAATTTTTATTTGTAGTCGGGGAAAGCGGAATCGGGAAAACAACGCTTCTGAAATTAATTTATTTTGATTTATTTCCTGATAAAGGAATTGTAAAATTCGGAAAATACAACTCAAAGACAATTGATAAAACAGATATCCCTGTTTTAAGAAGGGAGATAGGAATCGTGTTCCAGGATTTTAAGATATTTTACGATAGAAATGTTTTTGAAAACCTTGCGATCCCTCTGTATATTTTGAATTTTAAAAGTGATGAAATTAAGAAAAAAGTTTATGAAGTCGCATCAAGATTTAAACTTCTTGAAACTCTGAATAAAATGCCTTATGACTTATCAGGGGGGGAACAGCAAAAAGTTTGCATAGCACGTGCAATGATTAATGACCCTAAACTTTTTATTGCAGATGAGCCCACAGGAAACCTCGACCCTTTTATTTCTTATGAACTTTTTAAACTTATTGATGAAATTAATATAAAAGGTACGACTGTGATTGTAGCAACACATAATTTTGAAATTGTCAGAAAGTTTCCGGAGAAAAGAATTATCCAGATAAAATCGAATAATTTCTTCGATGTAAAATTAAAGATATAAAATTCNNAGGAAATTAGTGACTTTTTCCCAGTCTTTCTCAAAATCAAAACTAAACCTGTCTTGTGGATTCAATCTGAATCCAATTTCAATCATTTCAAGTCCTTTTTCTATTTCAGCTCTTAAAAAATAGATTTTTGCTCTTTCGTAATATGGGTCAGCCCAGTCAGGATTGCTTTTAGACGAACCTTCAAACGCATTCAGTGCTTCATCATATTTCTTTGCATCGAGTAAAGCGCATCCATAATCAAACCATGCATCATAATTATCGATATCAAGTTTAATTACTTTTTCATAACTTGCTATTGCTTCAGTGAAGTTTCCCATCGCATACTCCGCATCTGCTTTTGAATACCAGATTTCAGAAAAATCGTTACATAGTACAATCGCTGAATTATAATTATCAAGAGCCTGGCTGTATTCATTAATACAATAATAGCAATTGCCCCTTCCGTAATATGATTCATAATTAGTCGGGTCAATTTCAATTGATTTGGAAAAATAATCTATTGCTTTATTGTATTCTTTAAGTTCTTCGAAAGCATTGCCTATATTGTGATATGAATATGCATCGTTGCTTCGGAGAGTTATGGCTTTTTCGTAATATTCAATTGCTTTATGAAGCCTGCCAAGCGATGCATAAGCATTCGCAGCATTATACCAGGCGGACGCAAAATTTTCGCAAAGAGCCAGGCACATTTCGTAACTTTCAATTGCTTTTAAAAATTTTCCCTGCCTGTTAAGTACTATCCCTCTGTTATACCAGGCATTATGGTTGGTAGGGGAAAACTCTATATGTTTATCATAATACTCGAGGGACTTTTCAAACATATCCAGAAAGTCGTGACAATATCCCAGTTCATAAAAGGCATCTTTGTTGTTCGGTTCCAGATTTAGAACTTTGTTGAAACATTCAATAGCTTCATCAAATTTTTCCAGCCGTTCATAAGTCAGACCCTGATTAAAGAGAGCTTCTATATTATCGGGCTCAAGCTCAAGAGCTTTTTTATACGAATTTAAAGCGGCTTCTTTTTTGCCGCAACTGTCTAAAGTTATTCCTCTGTTAAGGTAAATTTCTACATCACTGGGATTGCATTCAATAGCTTTGTC
>PMCC01000146.1:5050-5253 GCA_003155275.1 Actinomycetota bacterium
TAATCCGGAATTTCATCTCTTGCATCATTGTTCTCCGAAGAATTTTCGTCGTTCTCATTGAAAAATTCTGTATCATCAAATGGATTCAAATTTTTTCTCCTTTATAACTTTCAAAAATAAATTATATAAAACATCATCATAAGTCAAGGAGTATTAAAAAAGAGAAAAATTTTTATATAAAAGTCTTTAGACTTGACTAATAC
>PMCC01000170.1:0-19196 GCA_003155275.1 Actinomycetota bacterium
TTGCACCTGTAACAGCACCAGCGGATGCATCGTAACCTTCGATTACCCTGACACCCTCAATTTCCCCTATATCAATAATTTCAGAGATATTTTGAGATAAAGTGTTTTGAGATGGCGCCAATAAAAGCGGTATAGATTTAATAGTCCTGAGGTTGCTTGTAATATCCTCTCCCGTTATCCCATCTCCACGGGTTGCCCCGCTTACAAACCTGCTGTTCTCATAGACAAGCGATACTGCGGAGCCGTCTATTTTGAGCTCGCAAACAAATTCAACATCATTTTCACCAAGCCCCAAGTCCTTAGATACCCTGTCCAAAAAATCCTGAAGCTCCCCATAATCAAACGCATCCTGCAGGGAAAGCATTTTTTCACCATGGCTGACTGTTTTAAACCCTCCCTCAAGTGGGGAGCCTATGCGCTGAGTGGGAGANNCTGTGTTTATTTATTTCTTCGCGAAGAAGCCTTGCCATTTCTGCAGGATTTTTAATGTTATTTATATCAGCATTAAAAAGTTTGCGCATTATATCATCCTGATTATATGCATGGGAACTCAATCCGGCCATCCTTCTATTGATCTTTCTTCCCAACCAAAATTTATTTTATCATCAGAACCGTTCTCGTTTTTGTAACCTTCAATAAGCAACGTTTCCAAATGTTCTTTTTTTTCTTTATCGATTTTTTTCATGTCTGTTAAAAGGGCAATATCAATATCGCTGAATTTATTGCTGCTATTAGATGTCTTCCAAGACTATTCGACCGGGTAACCTTTTGTCTGCCAGCTCTCTATACCTCCCTCGAGGGCAGAGACATTTTTAAATCCTGATTTTTCAAGTAGTGTCACCGCATTCGAGCTTAAACCACAGTCATAGTTGCTGCAATATATTATAATCTCCTTTGAGCTGTCCAGTTCACCTGTCCTGCCCTCAAGATCCCTGTAGGGTATGTTTATTGCACCTTTTATGTGCTTCACCATATAGCTGTCTTCTGAGCGCACATCGAGGATTATAATGTCTTCCCCTTTGGTTACTTTGGCATTCAGCTCATCCGCAGTGATGTGCCTAACTTCACTAATATCGGTATTGCCAGTGGCTGTGGTTGTGGCTGCATCTGCTGCTGTGGTTACGTTTTCATCAGGCTCCTGCGGAGGTGCGTTTGAAGCTTCTGCAGAAACAGTAATGGAAGAAGATGGCGAATTGGCGGACGTAGCAGAAGCGGTGGAAGCACTTTCTACAATCACCGGATAACCTTTGCCGGTCCAGGCATTTATGCCGCCTGTCATATCATAGACTTGTGAAAAACCTTTGCTTATAAGCAGTACAGCAGCTTTTGCACTTCTGCTGCCGCTCCTGCAATAGACTATAATTGGTTTGTCTTTTATAAGTTCACTGTACCTGGTTTCGAGCTCATCAACCGGGATCAGCAACGCAGAGTCAAGATGCCCTAAATCAAATTCCTCCTTAGTCCTGACATCAAGGATTATATAGCTGTCTTTTTGGGTTTTAAAGATTTCTGCCACTTTTTCAGGAGAAATCTTTGTGGGCTCTTTTTTTGCCAGTACTTCACTGCATCCTGCAAGAAAAAGAGTAACGGTTATAAATATGGCCAGACAGCTTAAGGCAATTATTTTTAAAAGAAAAGTATTTTTAGCCCTGTTCATTTGTTTTATTATTTGATTATCTTTAACTTTTATTCTAATTCATTTTTTATCTGATTGCTAATTGAATTTATCCAAATGCATGTTCAGGAGAATTGAAAAATAATTTATTGGCTGTTTATCAGAAAAATTAAAGCATCTTAGATGCCTGTTAAAAAAACAGTAGGAGCGACTAATAAAGAATTGTAATTAATGTCCGGCAACACTGGTATAGGTATACGAATTGGAAGGGCGTATATTATGGCTGTATATTATAATTCAGTAAAAGTATAAGAGATTTATTTGTTCCCGGGATCTAAGGAACTTTATAATGTGTGCCAAGCAGTGTTTATATATTCTTCTTAAGAAGAGTCATCAAATACCATTTAGACTAAATTATATTATAAGTTTTTCAAACATAAACAAAATTGATAATATAATAGTTAAAGTATTCCTATTCCAAATTTCTATATAAAAATTTTATCATGACAAGAGAATAATGGTGGGATTAAAAGATCTGGCATATATAATCTCAATTTTTCTTGAAATTGCTTTACCATTGATACTTGCTGTAATTATCTGGAAAAAATTTAAAGCTTCATGGGCTATTTTCTTTCTGGGCATGCTTTTGTTCCTTGCATCACTCATAAGGATCCCGTTAAATACCTTTCTGGGCGGCCTGTTGCAATCAAGTTTTCGGGGTGAATCTTTCTATATCCTGTACGGCGCAATGGCGGGCCTGACCGCTGGTATTTTTGAAGAAGGTGTCAGGTGCATTGCGATTGGGGCAGTAATAAAACCCAGAGATTATTATAGGGGGATAATGTATGGGATAGGGCATGGCGGTGGAGGAGAGTCAATGGTTTTTGTTGGGTTTTCAACCCTTGCCAACTTTATTATATTTAAATTCTTCCCTAATATAATGCCTGCAAATGCAGTTTCCCAAATAGCTCAGATGGCCTGGTATCTGCCGCTTATAGGTGCACTAGAAAGAGTACTTGCAATTGCCATACAAATTGCTTTTTCAGTTCTTATAATGTATGCATTTATGTCAAGGAAATACTATGTGATATTTGTGACAATTATTTTCCACGCAATGGTTGACATGGTTGCATTTTATCTTAATTATAAATTCGGTTTCTGGTTTGCGGAAGCAGGTGCAGCAGTTTTTGCAATAGCAGGCATTATAGTAATAGTGAAATTAAAAAGTTTAAAATCTGAATATAATGACGGTGGAGTTGGAATAAAATAAGAGGCTGTAATAATATATAGGGGGTAAGTATTCGCAAAGCTGGACGCCTGAATTAGCTTACCCCGTAAATAAGAATATCAAATAATATAAAAATTGCAATACCTAAAATAAATAATTATTATACTTATTTTACAAAACTAAATTTAAATACCTATAATAATATCTGAAAAGTAGTATAAATATCTGTATTAATATTTATTATTATATAAATAATATAAGTTAAATTATTTATATATTTTTTAATTAATATAATTATTTATTATTGTGCCAATCCAAACCACTTATTATAAATAGTGTCATAGGTGCCATCAGTTTTTGACCCGGCAATAGCGGTATCGATCATCGTTTTAAGCTGGCTGCCTTTCCTGTAAACTATCACAAATTCCTGTGAAGAGATTGTTTCATCAAGTACCTTATATGAATCAGTATTTTCTTTGATAAGGTTTAAAGCAACAGGAAGGCTTAAAAGAATTGCGCTTACATCCTGCGCCTTTAACCCATCAAGCAGTTCCAAAATTTCTTTATATTTCACTACCTCAAAACCTGCCAGGTATTCCGGATTCAGGTTTTCAGCACCAGCTTCCAGTATTCCCACCTTTTTGCCTGCCAGATCATCCTTTGTATTTATTTCTGTGCCCGAAAGCGAAACAAGCATGTATTTCATGCTAAAGTAGGGTTTTGAGAAGTCGACAATGGCATCTTTTTCAGGATTATATGGGACCGCTGAAATTATAAGGTCTATTGAGCCCTCCCGCAGCAATTTAAAATCCGTATCCCACTTTATCGATTCAAGCCTTATTTCTTTTCCGAGCCTTTTTGCAATATCATTTGCCAAATCGACATCAAAACCAATCATCTCACCCTGTTCTATATATTCAAAAGGCGGATAAGTGGAATCAACCCCGATTAGAAGCAATTTGCTGTCTGCTTCATTGGTATTTGTCTGCTCCGCGGGCAAAGTGCCATGGAACATGCTGCTAAAGCTTACACATCCGGACATGGAAACTAATATCACCAGCAGCGCCGCCAGGGCAAAACCTGGCAGAAATAATTTTTTTAAACTTTTTTTATTCTTCATAATTTTCCAACAGTAATTAATTAATTATTACTGAATAGTCTTTAAATAAATTATTTGCTTAAACATAGCTAAATAATTCATGCATTTAACTTCTTTAGCCAGTTCTTCACCGGAATCAAATTAAATAATATTCAGCAGATCCCGGAGATTACAATACGGCCGTATAGTCTTTTTATCACATCACGATAAAAATAGAAACCCTGCAACGGATTAAGCAGGCTTTTGCATGCGCCATAATATTTCTATATTATGTCTGAAGGTTCGGGGAAAAGGGTGTTTCTGGCAAAGTAATCAGCAAATGTCGGGAAAACAGTCAGCTCAAGATACTTTGAACGCTCAGCGATATCTTCAGCTTTTTTTCTTAAAACTGACGAAATGAGAACCATCTTGGCGCCCACTGCAGCGGCATTGCCTACCTGCGATATTTTTTTAAGCGATACATTCGGAAACATCCCGATATTTACAACATTTTTAGGGTCTATATAAGAACCGAACGCGCCGGCGATTATTATCCTGTCTATTTCTTCAAAGCTTATTCCTGCGCTCTCCAAAAGCACGTCTATGCCTGTCCTTATTGCGCTTTTTGCAAGCTGTATTTCTACAATATCATTCTGGTTTATTGAAATCCGGCCTTCCATGCATGTTAAAAGCCCAACATCTTTGGAATCTTTTTGTGCCTGCAGTTTTATATCTTCTTTTTTGCAGTTTTTCTCCTCTTGTCCACAGGGTTCAAGCAAATATTGCTGTTTTCCCTTATCATCCAGGCATAGGCATCCTGAATCAGCGATAAACCTTCCCCTGTTGCTTATTATTCCGGCTTTAAGCAGCTCGGCAATGGCATCAAGTATTCCTGAACCGCAAATCCCCACAGGTTTTTTATCGCCAATTGTCTGTATCCTGGGTTTACATGACCCCGGATCGATGGTTACCCTTTCGATGGCGCCGGGAGCGGCCCTCATACCGAATTTTATGTGAGCTCCCTCAAAAGCCGGCCCTGAAGCTGTCGAAACACTTTCAAGCCCATTGTCGCTCTTTAATACTATCTCGGTGTTTGTGCCGATATCTATTCCAAGATAATTTCCCTCCATGTCGTCAATACCGCTGGCGAGTATCATTGCCATATGGTCAGAACCCACAAAACCAGCAATGGCAGGCAAAAGGTAGACATACCCGCCTTGCGTTATTTTTATGCCAACTTCCCATGCCTTTATATTGTGGGGGATATCGGTAAGCGCAACAAACGGCGACAGGCCAAGCTGCCTTACCGGAAGCCCAAGCAGCAAATGGTGCATCGCAGTGTTGCCCACAATTGTCATTTCGATTATCTGTTCGACCTTAATATTTATTTCTGCCGCAAGTTCTTCGATAGTCTTATTAATCTGCTCTATGACAACTGCATTTATTTTTTGCCCGTTTTCCTGGCTCTGCATTGCAAAATTAATCCTGCTCATGACATCCTCGCCAAAGCTTATCTGCGGATTCATGACACCTTTTTTTGCAATGGTCTCACCGGTTAACAGGTTTACAAGCAGAAATGCAATCTTTGTTGTACCAAGATCAATGGCGATGCCATAAGCTTCACCGGAAGTATCTGCGCCTTCAGCCATTATGATCTCGCCGTTTCTTACTGTTATTGTGGCGGACCAGGAATTTTTCCTTAATATATCAGGCATATATTTTAACACCCTGTTATCGATACTTCTTATGTCTGCATCAATATCATCCCGGTTGGCATCCATAACAGAATCTTTTATCCTGGAAAAATCAGCCTGCATATCTGAAAGACTGGGAGGTTTTATCTTGACAAAATATTTTTTAAAAACAGGATTGACCTGCAGCTGGCCCTCATCGCCTGAAACCTGCAGTTTCTGTTCTTCTGTAAGTGAGGACGCAGGGATATAAATGCTCGTATCACTGTCAAAAGTCTGCTGGCATGCAAGCCGCACACCCCGGATTATCTCTTCTCTAGTCAGTGTTTTGAGCTCCTGCGCATTTGGCGCGGCAGCGGCGTTATCAAGTATTGCAATCCTGCACTTGCCGCATGTTCCTTTACCGCCGCAAACTGTCTTAATTCCCACTCCTGCATCAATTATTACTTGAAGGCCGTTTTTAGGCTCATCAAGCTCTATTCTCTTGCCTATCGGTTCAATTTCGATTGTAAAATTTTCACCCTGCATAAAATTTTGGACCCGTTAAAATGCAAAATACACTATTTTGCCAAATATGGTAAATTTCTAAATACATTACCTTATCAGTTTTGCATAAAATCCATAAATTGGATATAAAAATGTCCGGATATGAATTATTTTGTTAAATCTGCCCGCACACTGCAATATATGCCTGTACACTGCAACCTTAGCCTAAAAAAACAAAGTTATTTTTTATGTTTTTCGATTTCCTGCCTTATAAAAGTCTCAAAATCGGGACCTGCTTTCATGAGGTTTGCAAGTTCTGCGCCTAAGTTGGAAGGTTTTATTTTTGCAATCCATCCTGCGTCATAGCAGGACTCATTGATTAATTCAGGGGAATCTTCAAGATCTGAGTTTGACTCAATTATTTCGCCGCTTACAGGCGCAAAAATCTTGCCGACCCATTTGCCTGATTCAAGTGATGATAAGGATTCGTTTTGTTTTACTTTTGCGCCTTTCATTGGAAGTTCAATATAAACAATCTCGCCGGCAAGTTTCTGGAAAAAATCTGAAGCGCCGAAAATTATGTTTCCGCTGCCGTCATCTTTCGCCCAAAAATGGTTCTTCTCATAATAAAGGTCATCAGGAAAATCATAGGTTTCAATTTGCATTGCAGCCTCCCCCTTACAAAAAATTATAAAATAAATTATATAAAAAAGTCTTTAAATAAACAACAGTAATAATACAATATTATAATTGTTATAATATTTAATTAAATAATTAATCTTTATAAGTTGACTTACAATATTTTTTGCACATTATTTATTTAAATAATAATTTACTCTTCTGCGTTTATTCCAGGACCAGGTTATAATGTTTGTTAATGACCCATCATTATTCCAAGCGACCTGTCCTTCTGTATACATGCCATGACCCCGTTGTCAGGTTTATTGCCAACATAATCGTTTTTCCAAACAGCCTAACCTTCTGCGTTCATGCTCTGAAGAACAAGTTCTGCAATATCCAGGACTTTGACTTTGTAGTCGATCTCACCTTTTTTTCGCTTTAGAGCCGTGTTCATGGTTCTTTCACACTGCTGGCAGGCCGATACAACTATCTCTGCTTTTGTGGCAAATATCTCATCTGTTTTTGCGTCAGCTATTTTTGATGAAAGGGCCGGGTTTAATGATTCAATATTGCCTCCCCCGCCACAGCAGTTTGCCTGAAGCCTATTGGTGTCAAGCTCGATAAAATCTATGCCAGGTATGCTTTTAATTACCTGTCTCGGCTCTTCAAAGATGCCTGAATTTCGTCCAAGGTCGCAAGGGTCATGGTAGGTCACTTTTATACCGGCTTTATTTACGCTTATATCATTTAGCTTGATTTTTCCTTCCTGTATAAGCCTTAACAGATACTGGGAAACATGCATTATTTCAAAATCCGGCTTTACCCCGGTCAGCTCAGTGTATTCATGCGCCCATGTATGAAAACATGAGGGGCAGGAGGTTATCAGAAGTTTTGCCCCCTTTTTTATAACCATGCCAATGTTGTGAAGCGCCAAGGATGTGACGGCATCGGTCATTCCTGAACTTAAAAGCGGAAAGCCGCAGCACCACTCGTCTTCCCCCAAAAGTGTAAAATCAACATCCGCTCTTTTAAATATTTCGGTTATTGCCCTTGGGATGGAAAATGAGCGCGGTGAAAAAGAGGACACGCAGCCGACAAAATAAACAACCTCAGCGGTGTCTTTTACATAGTCGCTTAAAGTTATCCCTGGTATCTGTTTTAGCCAGTCAAGCCTTCCCTGGTTGGTGTCAAAGGTTATGTTATAGGCGGTCTTGATTTTGTCCTTTAGCATATCAAGGATCTCGGGATATTTACTGCTGTCTACCAGGTCCTGCCTTACCGCCCTGAAAAGTTCGCTGATTTTAACGCCGCTCGGGCATTCCTTTGTACAGTAATTGCACATCGTGCAGGTATATATCTTTTGTGAAAGCTTGTCTGTAAGTGGCAGTGTTTTATTTGCGGCAGCTTCAATCAGACTTAGCTTCCCTCTCGGGGATACGCCTTCGTCAAGCGTGTTTTTATAAACCGGGCATATTGACAGGCATGTGCCGCATCTTGAACAACTGTAAAGTTCGTCCCCTTTTTTAGATACTCTCACCGTTTTGGCCAACACACCGGTACCCGAAATGACCACATTAGTTTTAGAGCCATCCATGCCAGCAATACCTTTGGCTCCTGCTGCGATACCTTTGGCGCCAGCCGAGGTTTCTTTGGAGCCAGGCATATCTTTAGCATTTGCGATGTCTTCGGCACCTGCAAAATCTTTATCTTTTAATAATATTTTTTCTTCACCCATATTTTCCTGTTATTTTCCTAAACTGATTAAATTATTTTATCTTTATTTATCAATACTATTCAATAATAAATTCATACCATAAATCTTCCATATAAAAAGTTTTATATTCTGGTTCCCACCGGTTTTGTTATTTTCCTGTCCTGATTAAATAATATTTTTTCAAACTTTTAAATATTATGTCTTTCCAATGCGCTAACTATTTTTTTTAATTTTTATGTTAAAAACATTTTACCGGGATTTAAGATATTGTTCGGGTCAAATGCTTTTTTAATCCTTTTCATGAGCTGATAGGCATCTTCTGAGATCTCAAGCTTCAAGTATTTTGCTTTGGTAATACCAATGCCATGCTCACCTGATAATGTTCCGTCTAGTTTTATTGTCTCAATAAATATCTCCTCGATGACTTTCTCTACTTTGGCTTCTTCTACGCTGTCCCGCAAATCAGTAAGTATTGTGGGGTGAAGATTACCATCCCCTGCATGGCCGAAGGTCCCTATCATGATATCATATTTTTTGGCTATGGATTTTACAGCCTCAATAAGTTCCACGATCCTGCTTCTTGGCACAGTTGCGTCTTCCAGTATTGTTGAAGGCTTTATCCTTGCAAGAGATGACAGAGCCGCCCTTCTTGCTGCCCAGAGCTTGTTTCTCTCTTCATCTGAAGTCGCCTGTTTACATGATAAAGCGCCGTTGTCGTTGCATACCCCGGTTACCACAGCAGCTTCGATATCTACTGCGCCCTGCTGGCCGTCAACTTCGATAAGAAGCATTGCGCCTATGCTCCTGTCAAGCCCTACCTTTAAATAATCCTCTATTGCGTTGATGGTTACATTATCGACAAATTCAAGGGTTGCCGTTATCACTCCTGCCGCAACAATATCCCTCACAGTTTTCGCGGCATCCAGCATATCGGCAAAAGTGGCAAGAATGCTGGCCCTTGCCGGTGGAGCAGGTAAAAGCCCAAGCACAGCTTTAGTCACAATTCCGAGGGTTCCTTCAGAGCCGACCATTAAATCGACAAGATTGTAGCCTACTACGCTTTTTACTGTTTTTGTGCCGGTATTTATAATTTCCCCTGTTGGCAATACGACTTCCAGGGCATTTACATAATCTTTTGTAACGCCATACTTTAAACCCCTCAGACCTCCTGCATTTTCAGCAATATTGCCGCCTATCGTTGAAGTTTTCAGGCTTCCCGGATCGGGAGGATAAAAGAGCCCGTATTTGGAAGCTGCTTTATCCACATCAATAGTGATTACCCCGGCTTCGACTTCGGCAAGAAGATCCACAGGGTTTATCCCGATTATCCTGTTCATGTCAACCATTACAAGCGATATGCCCCCGTTTACTGTAAGGCAGCCACCGCTTAGGCCGGTGGCAGCGCCCCTTGGAGTTACGGGTATTTTTTCCAGGTTTGCAAATCTCATGATACGGCTTATCTGCTCAGCGCTGCTTACTCTTACTATGACATCCGGCATGTATTCCCGTCTTGTGGAATCATANNTTCATTTTCTAAACTCTTTCGGTTGTATGTTTGTCCGTCGCTTACATTTATACTTTCCGGCCTTAAAATGCTGTCCTAACTTATGCTTTCTTGCCATGCTTCTTGCGCATGACCCCAACTTTACCTTATGCTTTTAGCCCTTGGCATGTCGCTGCATTTTTTACTGTTTGTCTGTTGCTGCATTTTATACTAATTCCAGAAATTTTTTAATATAAAAATTAAATAATAAAATAATTGGTGAGGCTGGTGAATTATTTAGCGTGCAAATCATACAATAAATAGTAATTAATGCCGCAATTACGGGTATTTCACCTTGTTATTTAAAAAAGAATACATAAAAATACAATAATCACTATAATTATAAAAGTGCCATAATAATACTTCCGTATGGATTGTATTTATAGATCAGGATTTAAAATTATGATTAGTTTATTATAAGCGCTTATGAAAATTGTGAAAGAAAAAATAAAATTATTGGAATTGAAAAGTATGGCTGCTGCAATGTTTGGAGACTTGGTCAAGGCTGTGGTAGACATAGAAAAAGAACAAATGGCCATAGACGCTGAACTTCACTCTGATGAAGAAGCGTTGCTTTTAAATGAAGGTTCAGAGCAGGATGATATCTGGGGAATAAACATATATCCGGAACTTTCACCCGGAGAACGGGTGGAATTTGATTCGATGATAAACTTGAGGCCAAGGGTTGGAAACAGGTCCAGAGGGATCGATGATGCTGAAATACGAAACAAAATCATATCAATTGTAAATACACTGATAGAGGAATAAATAATTGGTGTGTCAAATAAAAAGATTGGGACATTTAAAGAAAAAAGAATATGATGCTTAAATGACGATCTATCATAAAGAGCTTCAAAAAAAATGGCAAAACCTAAGTCTCGTCGAACAGCTTGCAAACGTGGGAAGCGAAGTCGAAAGAGCTCTTAAATGGAGGGAAAAAAGTAATATAGAATATTCTACTCCGGCTTTTGAAAGAGCTCTCGAATTACTTGATTATACTACTGATTGCGTGGGTGACTTTCACAGGTTAAGGGAGCTAAAAAGACTAAGGGAAGTCCTGGTGGATTATTTTGCAGGAGCGAATATTTATTCCTCCAGCGCAAGGTCGCTTAGAAATTATTTTTATTGTTTCAATTATGCCGTTTCTTTATCAAAGAATAAATAAATGCCCGGCATAGTAAATTCTATTTTATCACCGGGATTACATAAGGGCCCTCGCCGATTATGCTGATGCTTGCATCTTCACCGAATTTTTCCAAGCCAATTCTTATTCCTTCTTCAACACTCCTGACAAGCTTTAATGTACTGTGCGGTATGTTAAAGGCTCCATCAAGGAGGCACCCGCTATATAGATAAATCTCAGCTTTTTTTCTAGCCTTTACAAGTTCCTCAAACTCCCACTGGTCTGTCTTAAAATAATCCTTCCTGTTTATCTTTTCCATAAATTTATCGACATCGTCTTCCTCCTGGATTATTTCAACAAATTCCCTGCTGCCTATCTCTTCGGTGCATTCAGCCGCACATACAATCAAGCCGCCCTTCTTTACCGCAGGCATTGCCCCCACCATTCCCTTTACCGCCTGGTAAAGAGTTACGTCAATGGGAAGCCCGCCCCCGCTTGTCACGACTATGTCTGCTTCTTTTTGGATCTCGCAGACACTGGCCTCAAGGCAGAATTTGGCGCCTTTGTAAAAAGCTTCCTCCAAATCCCCGCAGAATACCCCGGTCACTTCCTTTTCCTTATTTATTGTGACATTTACAATAAAATCAACCCCTGCCTTTTTTGCTATTTCAGTTGATTCTTCATGAAAAGGATTTCCTTCCAGTACACCGAAGGCCGCCTTTGGCGATTCAAGTATTTCTGGTCCGTGAAAATGTTTAAACATATCCATATAGCTTATCCCGGGGCATATGGCTTTTCTGCCGCCTGAAAAACCTGCCATAAAATGAGGCTCAATAAGGCCGGTCAGTATTTTAAAATCGGCTTCAACAAAATTTTTATTTAAAATAATCGGCGTCCCGCGGCCGGTACGCCCGATATCAACACAACTTTCCCTGTCTCTTGCATTATGGTTTATTATCCTGTAAGAGCCGGCGATTTTTTCCCCCACAAGGCCTTCCAGTTCTTTTCCAAGATTGGGCCTGTGAAGCCCGGTTGCAACCAGGATTATAATTTCATCTTTTTTGATCCCACAACTTTCAATTTCGGCAAGCAGCGCCTCAAGTATGAGCTGTGTCGGTACGGCACGGGTTGAATCTGAAATTACAATGCAGACATTTTTTTTGCCTTTGATTTTTTCTGAAAGCGAAGCGCTTCCCAAAGCGCTTCCCGAGGCACTTCCGGCAGGAACTCTAAGTCCATCTAGTATCGCCCTTTGCGGGTTGGCGATAGCTTTTAAGTGCCTGCTGGAAATTATATGCAGTAAATTCCTATCGGGAACTTCCACTTTTATTTTTTCGTTTCCATATTCAAGCTCTGCAAACATAGTTTTACTCTAAGGGTTTTTTATTCTATCAGATTTATAAAATTTATTTACAGGATGGACCTGTACAAATCCTCATGCGGAGCAGCAATAATCTCATAATCCACAAGAAATCCCTTTTCCTGCGGATATTGTATACCTGCTTTTATTGATTCCGTAACATCTGACAATGCGCCGTTTATCACACAGATGCTTTTGCCTCCAATTGCTCTTGCAATCCTGACCTCAACAATATCTATATCTGTTGCCTTTATTGCGGCATCTGCGGCCCAGATTATAGAAGGTGCTGTAAGTGTCTCAATAACACCGATTGATTGCGGTTGCCTTATCTCGGAAGTGCCGGTCAGACCCGCAAAAATCTGCTGGTAAATATTGGGTATTGCCACGGAATCTATTATAAAGTCCTTGGATTCGTCCTCTATTACATTTATAGAGTTTTTGACAGCGCTCACATTCCCGGCAAAAATTACGTAATATTTTCCCGGGCATATGGTCCTGGCATCAATGATCTTTACCTGCGAAGCTTTGACAATAATATCTACGGCACTGATGCCTACAGCAATACTCCTGAACTCTACGACTCCAATGGAACTATCCATTGCACCTTCTTCTTTTTAACTTAAAATAAACGAAAAGAAAGAATATTTTTATCCTGCTTGTCTTAAGACAAATTAACTCACCTGCCAAATCAAGCTACTGATAAATTAACTTACTGGTTAGTCAGTTTTTGGCTTTGCGATAACTGCTTTATTTACTCTTGGGATCTGTCCGCTTCCTGATCTTACCATCCTGCCTGAAATCACTTTTTCAACTTCAGAATTAGGCCTCGGGATTACATGGACGCTGACAACTTCGCCAATTCTTTTTGCCGCTGCCGCTCCTGCGTCAACCGCTGCTTTAACGGCGCCAACATCGCCCTTGACTGTCATGGTTACAAGGCCGCTTCCGGCATATTCTTTAGAAATAAGCTTTACATTTGCTGCCTTTACCATTGCATCCGCGCCTTCAATAGCTGCCACAAGTCCTCTTGTCTCAATCATTCCCATTGCTTCTTCCATCGGAAATCTCCTTTCGGGTTTACAAACACTTATAAATTAAAAATACATTATTAATAAAGAATCACTGACAATAAAACTTTATCCGGTCAATATTACTTCACGAAGTTCATCCCGCCATTAACTACAAGCCTTCTCTCCCTTACAAAAGACCTTGGCGTGGTAACACCTTCACCGGTTGCGCCGGCGATTGTCCAGGTGGTGCCTCCTTTATATGCTTCCGCTGCAAGAGATTGGCTTGGCCCGTTGACAATTATAAAAGTCGTATTTATTGACTGCGCAAACTTTGTTATTCTTTCAATATTGTTTGAATGGATCATTGCAGTATGCTTAAACCCATGCTCAACCCTTATTGCAAGACTTGCTGCTTCTTCAAAGCTGTCAACAACTACTATAGGCAGAACCGGCATAAGCTGCTCGTGNNCCCATATAACTCTTTACTATTTCGCCGTCTTTTACAACAATATCTACAACTCTTCTTGCCTGTTCTTCATTTAAAACCACTGCATTGCTTCTGCTGAATGCAGCAAGAAGCCTGTCTATGACGTTTCTGGTTGTTATACATACTTTTTCTTCATTGCATAATATATTATTGTCAAAAGTTGCGCCAAACACTATATCAACTGCTGCTTTGTTTATGTCTGCAGTGTCATCAACTATAACCGGAGGATTGCCCGGGCCCGCGCCCAGCACTCTTTTACCGCTCTTCATCGCAAGCCTTACGACACCGGGCCCGCCGGTGACACAAATAATATCAATATCAGGGCTCTTGAAAACTACTGCAGCGTTCTCCATTTTTGACTGTGTGGCCGCAGTAATAAGGTTTGCAGGTCCGCCGGCAGATACAATTGCATTATGGACAATTTTAAATATTTCAAGAGTGACATTATGAGCGGCCGGATGCGGCATATATACCACTGCATTGCCCGCCGATATCATGGAAATCGTATTATTTATTATGGTAGGCACAGGATTTGTCATTGGAGCTATAGCGCCTATAACACCAAACGGCGCCCCTTCTATCGTCACTATTCCTTTTTCATTGGCATAGCTGGTGATCTCCAGGTATTCCGGTCCGGCTGAGAACAATGCCGCAACTTCATTTTTTACTATCTTGTCTGCTACCCTGCCCATCTTTGTCTCTTCGACGCACATTTTTGCAAGTCTTTCCCTGTCGGCCATCGCAGCTTTTCTAATGGCTTCAACGATCTTAAACCTAATGTCCCTGCCAAGCTCCACATATTGTTTTTGTGCAGCCTTTGCAGCGGTAATCGCATCTTCCATTCTCTCAAACAAGCCATTGACGGAAGCTGAAGGACCATAAGTAACCGGTGAAGTTTTTAAGGACGACGGACCTGTACTGGCAAATAAGTTATTTACCACCTCACGCACTATCTTTTCAACCTGACTATCATCTATCGCCACAACTTACCTCCATTTTTATTTCAATTAAAATCCGGCTTGAAAAAAAGCCTCATCGTTTAAATTTTTAAAATATTTGAGTCTGCTATGAATAAGTTATCGGAATGCCTCTTATCACAGCTTCATCCTTTGCAAGCGGGCTTAATATTACATTATTATTTACATTTATGCCGCCTGCTGCAAACTCATCAAGGTTTGCAAGAGTAATAACGGTTTTCTTTGTAAAGCTGGTGCCCCCGCTGGAATTGCCGCCGGTACCTGTGCCCAAACCGCCGCCTGTGCCTGTTCCTGCGCCGGTTACCGCTGAGTTGGCGCAATTACCGGACGCATCCTGTCCTTTGCTGCAAGGCTGCCCCGTTGCCATTGCGCAGATATTTCTTATAAGGTTTGGATCAATTGCTTCACCTGTGAAACTGCCGTCAGGTATCGATGGCGGTATCATACTTTTATCAGCCATCTGTGATGACAGTGGCGAGACACAGGATGCATCAACGATTTCAACCATTGTACCGTTTACAATATCCGCTGCATTTCCGTCATCGGTATCAACATGCAACTCAGTCTTAAAATCAGGCGCGACCCTTACCTGTACATTATTAAAGGTCAGTCCCTTGGGCCCGCCGACTCTTACATCAACTACCTGGTTGTCTTTTATGCCAAAATAATCAGCATCCACACTGCTTAAATGCATGTGCCTGTTTGCCCTTATTGCTCCGTCTTTTAGCACAACGGCTCCTTTTGGGCCAACAAGTACACACGATGATGAGCCTACCGTGTCTCCAGAGGCCCTTACGGGCGCATCAATCCCAAGTACTATACAATCTGTCTTGGCAAGCTCGACCTGCGTCTTGCTTCTCAAAGGGCCAAGTATTCTTACATTCTGTATTGCAGTAAGCTTTGGCCCCACAACAGTCAGGGTCTCTTTGCTCGCAAACCCTGGGTTATAAAGTTCTCTTAAGACACTGAGCTCATAACCCTTTCCAAAAAGTATCTCGAGGTCCTCTTTGCACAGGTGTATGTGCCTGACTGACACACCGCAGACTATTTTTCTGTCTTTTCGGACTGGAATACTGCCCGAACCTGCCGCAGAACCTGCCGTACCCAAAGCTCCCGGGCCGCCGGGGGCCGGACGCTCGCCTGCCTGAAATGCGGGAGATTTCTCTCCAAGCAGTTTCTCAAGCACATTTTTAACTACATCCCTTATTAATTGCTCGGCATCCAATTTAATACCTCACTTATATTGGATTAATTTACTTACAGTCACTTGCAGGAAATATTAAATTCTTGATTTATTTTTCCTGAGGTAAGATCATATCGAGTTCAGGATGCGGTCTTGGTATAACATGGACTGATACCAATTCTCCAACTCTTTTTGCTGCTGCTGCGCCTGCATCAACTGCTGCTTTAACAGCGCCGACGTCGCCCTTGACTATAACGGTAACAAAACCGCCGCCAATTCTTTCTTCGCCCATCAGGCTGACATTAGCTGCTTTTACCATCGCATCTGCTGCTTCGATTGAACCTACGAGTCCTTTGGTTTCAATCATTCCGATTGCTTCTCCTGACATTTTTCTTGTCCTTTCCCTACTTTTTTATCAATAACAAATTTGATAATAATGTTGATACTAAATCAGACATTATAACAAAAATTTTAATTTTATTGTTTATTATTTTTAATAATATTATTTACCACTATGGTTATAAGCTCAACAAGTTTATCTTTTGAAATAGAAATATTATCATTTAAGGCATTCCCCATCAAGGCTGCGCCTGCCGGGCCGGTTCCTGAGAAATTAATGCCCCCTGCACTCTTCCCAACTGCATTTTTAAGGCTTTGGTCCAGCCCTTCAGGACCGGTTACAAACCTGTCATTGACCCTGCACCCCGGATAATCCTCACCGGGAAGGTTAAAATATTCCCTGACTTTAATGACTTTTTTTGCGGTATTTTCATCAAGGACATTTACATTACCGAGGGTTCTTGCAACAAAACTGATTTTTGCAAAAAGCTCAAGGCTTTCCATCCTGTAATAAGCCTGGAACACATCATTTCCAGCAGAAAGAGCGCCATGATTTTCAAGCAGAAATACACTGTACTGCTTTAAAAACGGCCTTATATTTTCCGGTATTTCCATTGTTGACGGGGTTCCAAACTTTGTCAATGGTATCGAACCTAACCCTATTATTATTTCGGGCATGACACATTCGTCAAGGGAAACACCAGCAACTGCAAAACCTGTCGCATATGGCGGATGCGCATGCACCACTGAATTTACGCCTTCCTTGTTTTTGTATACATCAATATGCATCTTTATTTCTGAAGAGGGCTCGAGCATACCGTCCAGCTTATTGCCCTGCATATCCACTTTTATAAGCTGGTCGCTTGTAAGGGATCCCTTACTCATGCCGGTCGGGGTACAAAGCACTGTATTAGGGCCCGTCCTTATGGAAATATTTCCATCATTTGAGGCGACCCATCCATTTGCCTGAACCCGTTTGCATATATCTATTATATCATTCCTGTTCTGGCTTTCAGTCTTTTCCATTTTATGTTCCTTTTTATACTAAAATTACTTTTAAACAATAGCTTCCGTATTTTTAGCACATGCACATGGCCGGTTCAAGCCACTTAAGCAGATCCATGTCAGGATTTGCTATCACCCTGAATGCTAAAAGTGAGCCGAGTGAACTTAAAAAATCAGCCGCATTTTTTACTGCCTCTTCAACTGCTGCAAGTGTGCCTGTTATTATATAGAAACTGTTGACTCCGCATCCTTTTCCAAGCCTGAAATCGACAATTTCGACTTCTGCGCTGTCAAGGCTTACGTCAGCAGCACTGATTATGTTTGCCATATGCTGGCTTTCTATGATACCTATTGACCCCCTTAGGACTTTTCCTGACCTTCCGCTTATTGAGTCAATGATCTCACGGTTTACTCCATTTATCACAAATGATGAAAACACGTGCCTTCCTCCAAGCCGGTCAGCAGTCTCAACAGCTTTCTCAACAGAGGAAGTCTCACCCTCAACAATAGTTAAATACTTGCCCGGGCATAATGTTGTGGCAAGCATAAGGTTTACCGGAGCAGATTTTAGCATTTCATCTGTAACGAGCATACCTTTTGCAATACTTTTAAATTCAACTGCCCCTATATTACTTTCCAAATCCGTCTTCCAAATCTATTTTAACCTTGTATAACATACTTTTTTTTAATTTGAAGTTTTTACAATTTTTCTTTATATTTTTTATATATTTTGCGTTATTCTGTGCCAATACTTTTTATTTTTTATAAAACCTTACTTTTTAAACCTTTTCTTCTTCTGCTACCAGGATATCATTTCCTGTGATGCCAAAAAAATTTAACTTTTAACCATAATATAACTGTCAGTGACTTCCGAAACTGTCCCTCTTATCGAGCTGTGAAGCCTTGCCCCCAGTTTGCCTTCAGGTATCTCTGCCACTGCCGCTCCCGCAGCAACCGCATCCCCGGGCTTTACGATAGGGACTGCCGGAGCGCCAAGATGCTGAGACAGGTATAGTTTGACCTGCGGCACTGCCATCTTAAACTCTGAAAGCGGAGTTATGTCGTGGTACTTGTCTATTTCCAGCCGCTTTTCCAGCCTGTCAACCGGGACCTTACGAAAGTCCCTGAATTCATTTACTTTGAGCTCCTTGCGGTTATGGGGATTCTTAATGCCGCTTTTGGCCAACTCTGCCTTAATATAGTTAAAAAGGGACCTTGCCGACAAATCCACGACACAGCTGTAAAGTTCGCACAAACCGCAGTCACANNCGGTACAGTTTTTTCATCATATCGTCCGGAAACAGTTCATGGCCCAGCAGATATCTCGGGCAAAGATCGGTGCACATCCTGCAGCTTAAACACGTCGCCTGCGCCCTTTTTACGGCAGCGACCAAACTTCTTGCCTTATGCTCTATAACGATACTGTCAGCCGGTAAAACCAAAATTGATTTTGTAGTTTTTTTGACAGCATAAGTGTTTTCATCAATTAATTTGCCCATCATGGGACCGCCGTCAAGCACCCGACAGCCATTTATTTTAATGCCGCCGCAATAGTCAATAAGGGATTTTACGGGAGTGCCTACCGGCACTTCAATTGTCATTGGATTTGCAACTTCCCCATTTATTGTAACAAATTTGCTGATTACGCTTCTGTCATGCAGCGCATTTGACACATTCAAAAGGGTCTCTACATTTGTAACCACCACTCCGACCATCAAAGGTATCCCGCCCTCAGG
>PMCC01000170.1:19245-22158 GCA_003155275.1 Actinomycetota bacterium
ACCAGGATTGCATCCTTATATTTGGCTTTGAGGGCAAGCACAACCCTGCCCGCACCGGTAAGGTTTGCTGCAGCCCTGGCTCCCTCATAAACCCTGTCAAAATAGTTTACAAGAATCTGCTTGTCCGCATGTATCATAGGTTCACATTCGGCAGCGTTTATTATCAGTGTATCCACATGTGAGTCAAACTTGATATGTGAAGGAAACCCGGCGCCGCCGGCTCCTATTACACCCGCATTTTTTATTTTTTCAATTTCAAGCCCTGCCATGTAATTACTCCAGATCTATCCTGTCCACTTTTGCAACGAGCGTGCCTTCGATATTTTTTCCCTTAGTTGCCTCAGTCTGCCTTGAAGTGCTTCCTGTGACCATCAGCGCTGTCTCGCCTTCTCCGATACCGACAGTGTCAACTGCTATATAATATTCCTTTTTACCTTTGCGTTCCAGGTCAACTCCCTGCACAAACATCAGCTTAAACCCACTGAGATGGTCAAGTTTTACGGTGGATGTAACGCTTCCAATGACTTTGACCATTTTCATTATTTTTTAAACCTTGCCCTAACCGCTTATGACTTTATTTTCACCGGCTTTTTCACCGGCTATATCTATCTTATCAATAATGCCTACTATTGAACCCCGTAGCGGAATTTTTTCAACTCCCATTATCCTGCCGATTATATCTCCTTCAGCTGCCCATATAATAAGATCCCCAACTCCGGCTCCGAGGAAATCACCGACAATCTCGTTGTTGCCTATGACATTGCCGTCAGGATCAAGCGGCTCTACAACCAGCAGCGGCACACTTTTTAATTTCTCATTTTTTATTGTTGAAACAACGTTTCCGATTACTCTGCCGTATTTCATAGGATTTAGTAAACCACCTCAATATTATTCCTTTTAAACATATCCAGGAATTTGTCATCAGGCTTTCTGTCAGTAACAACCGTATTTATATCTTCAAGTGCGCATACCTTTGAGAGCCTTACCACATCAAATTTGCTGGAATCTACCAGTATTATCCTTGAAAGTGAATTTTTAAACATTATTTTTTTTATTGCAGCCTGGACGGCATTTTCCACCGTTATGCCGGATTGCAGTGATACTCCTGACGCTGAAACAAAAGCCTTGTCGACATAGTGCTCCTTTAAATAGTCCTCTGCGCATGTTCCGATAAAACTCATGGTGCTTAGCTGCAACTCTCCGCCGGGACAGAAAAGATTGATACTGCTGTTATTTTTCAATTCATTTAGCAATTCAAGGCCGTTTGTAATTATTGTCAGTCCAGTTTTAGGCCCCAGCTTTTTAGACAGGGCAAAAGCAGTCGTCGAACTGTCAAGGAATATGCTTTCCCCATTGGAAATAAGTTTTGCTGCCTTTTCGGCAATAATATTTTTCTCTTTTGCGTTAAGCTGCTTTCTAAGTATGACAGACAATTCTTTTATAGGGTTTTTCAAGTTTACTGCGCCGCCGTATACCCTTTTTAAAATTCCCTGCTGCTCAAGCATTTCCAGGTCGCGCAGTATCGTCATCTCAGAAACACTGAACATATTTGACAAATCAGAAGTCTTCACCCCACCGTTTTTCCCGACTACTTCTGCTATTTTAAGTTTTCTTTCGACTGAAAGCATTTTGTTTAATTATGTTTGACTTTGTTTATTATGTTTATTTTATGTTATTTTACGAATCTAATCAAGAATATTTATTTTCAATGTGAATATTTGAATTTTATCCTTGCAAACCACTTACTGCAACAGCCCTTTTTCATCCTTTATATGCCCTTCTATATTTATGGGATTTATTATTTCAACCATTGGCAAATCATTAAATCACATTCCCTAGGGCATCAAAAATCCGCCATTTACCCCATAAACCTGGCCGGTTATATAACTTGCATCATCTGAAGCTAAAAAAAGTGCAAGTTTGGCAATATCGGAGGGATTGCCCAGTTTCTTCATCGGTATTCTTGCTTCCAGCTTTTCCCTCACATCGGGCGGTATGTCTTTCACCATATCAGTTTCAATAAAACCCGGAGCTATGGCATTTACGGTAATTCCTCTTGCAGCAGTCTCTTGCGCAAGAGATTTAGTAAACCCTATGACTCCGGCTTTTGCTGCTCCGTAGGCGGTCTGCCCATAATTTCCGCACAGGCCGATGACAGAAGCCATGTTTATTATCCTGCCGTAATTAGTTTCCCGCATCCTTATGACTGCTTCCCTTGAACAGTAAAAAACCCCGGTAAGGTTTATCCTTATGACATCATCCCAGTGAATTTTTATATCCATGTTATGGATTGTCTTGTCTCGCAGTATTGCNNTCATTTTTTTTACTTCATCATAATTGCCCACATCTGCAGGATATGCGTAGCATTTTGCACCGCGGCTTTTTAATAATTCGCATATATCTTCGGCGTCACCTTTATTTATATCATTAACAAATACAGTTGCACCCTCTGATGCAAATTCTTCAGCCATTGCTTTTCCCAGACCGCGGCCGGCTCCTGTTATCAGGCAAACTTTATCTTTGAGTTTCAATTTTTTCTCCATTTTTTTAAATATATATTTTAAAAAAAAATAAAATAAAAATTATAAGACTATGCTGCATAAAACTGGTTTACCTGGCAGTTTTCTCTCAGGGTTTCACTAAAAAGGCATTTATCAAATAACTGTGTCGAGATCTTCGTCCGGTCTGGCAATCACATGGACAGCAAACAGTTCTCCAACCCTTTTTGCGGCTGCTGCCCCCGCATCCACAGCTGCCTTAACGGCAGCAACTTCTCCCTCAACAATAACCGTCATGTATCCACCGCCTATTTTTTCCTTTCTGCGCAGATGGACATCTGCGGATTTTAACATCTGATCGGCTGCCTCTATCATCGCTACCAGCCCTTTTGTCTCTATCATCCCTATGGCTTTC
>PMCC01000120.1 GCA_003155275.1 Actinomycetota bacterium
TCGCCTTCATTTATCTTATAATTAAGGCCTTTTTTATCAATTGCCGTGCGGAGAGCGTCTTCAGCTTTATCCCATATTTCATCGCTGCCTATTCTTTTTAGGGGCCTTGTCGACAGTTCGACATGGTAATCATTAAACCCGAATACTCTGTACATTCTCTCTATAAGGTCCATAATTTTTAATATTTCGTCCTGCAGCTGTGATTCAAGGCAGAAAATGTGCGCGTCATCCTGCGTGAAATTTCGTACCCTGAAAAGTCCATGAAGCACTCCGGATTTCTCGTGCCTGTGAACAAGGCCCAGCTCAGCATACCTTATCGGCAAATCCCTGTAAGAGTGCTGGTTTGACTTGTAGACAAGTATTGCCCCGGGACAATTCATTGGTTTTACGGCATACTCGCACTCTTCTATCTGTACAAAATACATATTGTCTTTATAATTATCCCAATGACCAGAAGTCTTCCAGAGTTCATTGCTTAAAATAATCGGGGTCTTTATTTCCTTATAACCTTGTGCGATGTGCTCTTTTCTCCAATACTCAAGGATGGCATTTTGAAGAAGCATGCCTTTCGGATGAAAGAATGGAAAGCCCGGAGCCTCATCGTGGAAACTGAAAAGCTCAAGGTCTTTGCCTATTATCCTGTGATCGCTTCTTTTTGCTTTTTCAATTGCGTCAAGGTAATTACGAAGCTCTTCCTTTGAAAAAAATGCCGTACCGTAAATCCTGGTCAGCATTTTATTTTTTTCACTGCCGCGCCAGTATGCCCCGGCTATGCTTAAAAGCTTGAAAGCGCCGACTTTTGAAGTTGAATCAATGTGCGGGCCAGCGCATAAATCAACAAAATCCCCTGTAGTATAAATGGTTACTTTTTTATCAGCAATATCGTCTATAAGCTCAAGTTTGTAAGGCTCATCCTTAAAAAGGATGGCGGCTTCTTCTTTGGACAGCTCACTTTTTTCAAATTTTAAATTCTGCCTTACAATCCTGTCCATTTCCTTTTCGATTGCTTTTAAGTCTTCGGGTGCTACCGGGGTTTCGATATCGAAGTCGTAGTAAAAACCATTTTTAATGGATGGGCCTATGGCAAACTTGACACCCGGAAATAATTTTTTTACGGCCGAAGCCATGATATGTGAAGTGCTGTGGTTTAAGGTATCAAGCGCATTTTGGTCATCAGACATATCGTCCCGGTTAATATGTTCCTTGTTCATTTGATACCCCTAACATATAAGTAAATTTCTAAATACGGTCTCTACAGGCCTGAGCTGATTTTTTTGGTTTCCCCTTTTAGCAAAAAAAGAAATTGGAGCGGAAGACGGGACTCGAANNAGGTGATGCTCTACCAACTGAGCCACTTCCGCCTGCTGTGCTTGAATTTATGATTAAATAAATATAAAGGAATTTTTTTAATTGTCAATAAAATTCCTGAAAATTTAAGTTACAGTTTACTGGTTCTTTATCTCCTCAAAGAGTTCAGCGGCAGCCTCCACATCATATACAACAGCGCTTGCGTTCCCTACTGTCTGAGGCCATGAAGGCAGCCCTGCAAGCTCGATATCGGCGGCCTTTATTTTGCCTAATACCGGAAGAAGCCTTAAGACATCCAGAAGCTTTAAGTCAGTCCAGGTATATTTCAAGAGGAAATTAACAAAAGCCGGCATGGCAACGATTCTTTCAAAAGTACTCTTCTGGTCAAGCAGACCAACAATTATTTTTTCAGCCTCCCTTTCCCTGGCGAAAGCGCCACCCTGTGTCGAACCGTCCCCTGCGCGATGGCGGTCCCTTGCAAGCGAAAGAGCGGTTTTGCCGTCAATATGATGCACGCCTTTTGAAAGATAACAGCCTGAAAAACCATCGTTTAAGTTCTCGCCCACTTCAACTGTAACCCCGCCAAGAAAATCAATAAGCGGCATAAAGCCGTCAAAATCTGTAATTATATAATTATCTATCTTTAAGCCTGACAAATTTTCAATTGTCTGTATTGTGAGTTCATTTCCACCGAACGCATGGGCCCCGTTAATCTTGCCTTCGCCATGTCCGGGGATAGCCACCCATGTGTCCCTTGGTATTGTCACGGCCGTACCCTTGCATGTATCAAGGTTAAGGTGCAGAATTATTATAATATCTGTCCTGCCGTTTACTCTTCCTCCGGCTCTTCCCATGCCGCTGTCATCGCCGAGTATAAGTATATTGACTGAATTGTTCTTATCTTTTTGTTTTTGCTGCTGGACCTTTTCATTTAGAGAAAAATCTGCCAGGAATTTTTTAAAAGTCTCTTTTGCGCCGGTCTCCTCTACATTTTTACCTATATATTTTATTGAATAGACAACATCGCCCTTCTTAATATAAGTAAAAAGGTCGATATTAGTTAAGTCAGGGTTTTTACTTTCTGCTTTATCTTCAGGGTTGTCGAGATTGCTTTTATAAGAATAGCCCATAAGCTTTGCAGTTTCGCTTCCAATACTGACAGTTTCTTCATTATTTAACTTTACGGTCCCATCGTTTTTGACGCTGCCTGTATAAGCATCCGGGATGCCGGTTTCGCTTTGCAGCTGGTTAAGACCGGAAATATTATCAACAGAAATGAATATGCTTTCATTTTTTGACTCGACGTTTATGTCGTTTTGAAGTATCACACCCGCACCTGATTTTGTTTCATAAAGTTTCCATCCGTCAGGGCAGACAAATGAATAATTATCAAAATCTTTTGAAGAGCTGACATAGTAGTCAAGAGACGGCTCAGTAGAGGCTTCGGAAGCAATTGATGAGGAGGTTTCACCCGACGCCTGGCTTTGTCCCTGTGCAGTGCTTTCAGCAGCCTGCTGTTTTGAGCAGGATGACAGTACCACAGAAAACAGCAGTATAAATATCATCAGCGATGAAATTAAAAAAATAGGGAAAGATTTTGCTTTAAAATACTTTTTAACAGGCAATTGCTACCTCCGGGTAAATATTGGAAATTTTAAAAACGCTTTGAGTAAATATAATTACATATAGCTTAAATTTCAAGACAAACACAAATCATTGTCTTGCAGTGTGAAACTGGTATCCGCTTTCCTAGCTTTAAATTGTATTTGTCTCAAATTATATCTTTAAAAATAGAGTTAAAATTAAAATATGCCTGATAATAATTTATATAAACCGATATTTGAATTATCCAAGCTTTAACTATAATCAAATCAAATAATTTTAGAATTTATTTTACGGGCTGCATATTGCTCTTTGTAATCTGTGCAATTTCAACAGCATTGTCAGTCGTAAACCTGACCCAAACCCCCTGTTTTCCAAATTCCTCTGCTTTAGCTTTTGAGTCGAAATAAATATCGATCCTGTTGCCCTTAATTTTTGAACCGCAATCCTCTGCTATAAAATATCCCGTGTCTTTTATCTCAATTTTTGTGCCGTATGGAATAATTTTCGGATCTACGGCAATAATGCCTTTAAAAACATTTTTACCTGTTGAAGTTTTTTGCCCTGTACCCTGCACGGAATCATCAGAGCTGTAGCCTGTTGCAACAAAATAAAACCACTCGATTTTCTTTTCTACTTCCAGGTATTGGGTTTGGGCAATATAGACCTTTTCTTTTTCAGGTACATTTGCAGATACTTTTTCAATATTGGTTTTTCCGGATAATCCGGAAAGAAGCCCGGACATTTTAAAATCCGGTAAAATCTGTGATAAAGTGAATAAAACAGCAATAGCAGTAATAAGCGTCCAGAAAATCACACTAATCGTCAAATGATATTTTTTCAACATATATTCCTCCAGTGTCGGTTAATAAACCCTTTTTCCTGCCTTAGTGCCTCCTTATCAATATTTGGTCCTATATAATTTTAGTCATTACTAAAAACAATTATTTTTTATAATAGCTGCATGATTATTTGGTACCGGTTTTTTTATTTTTTTTATAAAACAAAACCGTTTGTGTTCTAAAAAAATATCTTAATAAATCAATAAATAATTGAAGCTTAGTATGTGACTATTGGAACTAACAGAAAAAAGCTTTGTACTTATTATCATAATAAAAATATAAAAGCAACAAAATGTTTTTTAATATAGATTCACATTGATGCAAAATATGATTATGATTTAAGCATCGTTTAAAACATTTTTTACTTCTAAAAGCTGATTTTTATGGTAATTCTCTTAGCGGCCGCTTCCTGCGCTGCAAATGAAATTCTTAAAGTTTTCAACATATCAGAATTTTCATAATCTGTATCCACCTGGCCATCCAGCTTTCTTAAAAGCAATTTTGTGTCTTCATAAAAAGTATCAGTATCTGATATAATGCCCTCTTTATTTATATCTGTCGAGCCGATATCAAATTTACCATCATTTATTTCAATGGAACCTTTTGAGCCCGTAACAATAAGAATATTGAAAGTCTTGCCGGAAAGCGCCATTCCCCATTGAATCACAGAACTGGCTCCATTTTCATGGCCCAGCAATATCGAGCCGGCGCCGGCCTTGCCATCCCCGGTATCAAAAGCACTAACAGTGGTGACTTCACCAAATATTTTCCTGAGTACCTGGATACCATGGTAGCAGGAGGCGATAAGCCATCCGCCTGTAAAATCATTATTGATATACCACTCGCCAAGTCCTTCATATCCATCCCTGAACCCTGATTCTACGAACCACGAGCCGGGTTTGCCAAACGTCATGTATTTATATCCCATATAAAGCTTACCGAGGGAGTCTTTATATTTAAGCGCCAAGCTTAAATCAGAATCAAAATTCATTGTCTGGCCGACATGTATAAAGAGCCCTTTTTTTTCGGCAATATCAACTAACTTTTCTGCTAATTCATATGATTCCACGACAAGAGGATACTCACAAATAATATTTTTATTATTTTCAAGGGCTTGAAGCGCTATTTCATAGTGAAATTTATTCGGAACGCAAATAGCAATAGTATTTATTTCATTACTGCTTAAAATCTCATCAAGGACTTTAAAATTCCTGGTTTTAAGTTCTCCTGCAAACTCAGCAGCATTTCTAATATTGTTATCAAAAATGCCCTTGATTTCGATTTTATCCGTGCCTACCATATTAAATGCATTAGTCCTGACATGTGCAGCATAGCCTGCCCCGATAATTCCCAAGTTTAGTTTTTTATACAATTTACTAATTCCTTTCTTATTAATATATTTTAGAATTTTAATATAAAATAAAAATATCCTTTATAATTTCATCCCAATTTATTAAAAATTATATTTTACTCAGGAGAAGTTATGTTAAAAAATATAAAATTCAATCTTCCATTATTTGAAATAGGATTTAACTGCTATTTGTATTGAAATGAAGAATT
>PMCC01000167.1 GCA_003155275.1 Actinomycetota bacterium
CTATCTCGTCTTTTGAGACTTTTACATCGCTTATGGATTTTGCGTCAATCATGTCAAACTTGGCGCAATATGAAAAAAGCGCTTTGTCACCAGAGTTCCTGACATCTTCAATAATTTTGGAAACATCACTGATAATTCCGGAATTAAAAGTCACATCCCTTTTTAAAAGCCCGGCAATATCTTTGAGATTTTGCGGCCTTTCAATTTTTAAAAAATCATATCCCATGTCTTAACCGATTATCCATTATTTGAAATATGCATTGCTNNAATATCCCTGTTAATATATTAAAAAATATTAAGAAATACAAGAATGAAAAGTATGCTTAAAAAAATGCTTCTGCATATCTGCTGCGCAAACTGTGCTCTGCATCCATACGAAACGTTAAAAAACATTTTTGAGGTGACACTTTATTTTTATAATCCCAATATACATCCTGAAGAGGAATATGAAAAAAGACTGGTTTATGCAAAAAAGGCAGCAGAAAATTATGGCCTTGCCTTTTTAGAAGCGCCATATGATAAAAATAACTGGTTTGAGATGACAAATGAATACCGAGACAATGTTGAAGGGGGGCAAAGATGCGGGGTTTGCATTAATATGCGTCTTGAAAAAACTGCTGTGTTTGCCGTGGAGAATGGTTATGACATTTTTGCCACAACCTTGTCGGTCAGCCCTCACAAAAACTCCAAAATCATAAATAATGCAGGTAAAATGCTTTCTGAGAAATATGGGATTGAATTTTTTGATGCTGACTTTAAAAAACAGGATGGTTTTAAAAAGACCATGCAGCTTTCAAGAGAACTTGATTTATATCGGCAAAATTACTGCGGTTGCACCTACAGTATCGGAGATGCCAAATAATATGCCGCCTATTGATTTGTTTACTGAAGAAGTTACTCCTCTAATTTTTCCATTTCTTCCTGCATCTTTTTAATCCTGAACTTTTTCACAAGATAATTTATCATTATCAGTACTGCGATTATTGTTATCCCGTCAATAATATAAACCACTTTAATTCCGAGGAAGAAACTTGAATCCACCCTGTAAGCCTCTATTAAACTTCTGTAGATCGCATAAATACCCAGATATGCACAGAAAATGAGCCCTTCGGGAAATTTATTGGCCCTTTTCATATACATCCTGTGAAGCAGAAGAAGCAATCCAAATAACACCAGGTTTGCCACAAATTCATAAAAGAATGTCGGATGAAAATAATCGGCATTTGAATAAAGAGCCGGCCTGTTTATAGGGTCGATATAAATCCCCCATGGAAGGCTTGTCGGAAGGCCGAACGCTTCCTGGTTGAAAAAATTACCCCACCTGCCTACTGCCTGGCCAAAAATGAGAGCCGGAGCCATTATATCGGCCCACAGCCAGAAATTCAGCTTTCTTACTTTACAGAAAATAATCAGGGCAATTATTCCGCCAATCATTACTCCCTGTATTGCAAGCCCGCCCCTCCTTAACTGATAAATATAGGAGAGGTTTTTACTGTAGTAGGACCAATTTACTACTACATGTAAAAGCCTCGCACCGATTACGCCAAAAATAACTGCAAACGGGGCAAAATTTATAGCTTCGTCAGGTTTTTGGCCCCTGTATTTTGCCAAGAAATAAGAGATTAAAATCCCTAAAAGCAGGGCAATTGCGATTAATATACCATACCATCTTACTTCAAAGTTTGAGAAACTGAACGCAATCGGATTGACAGCCTGCAAAATTATCCTCCCTTTTAATCTTTTAACTCAAATATAATATATTAGTAAAAAACCTTTTAAAATAATTTGAAATAATACCACATTATATAAAAAATCTGTACGATTTATTATCCGGCAATGCAAAAGAGACTGACAGGTAAAGAGATCTTATGGAATGTTCTAACCTTGCTCCAATTGCAAAAGGGCAAACAAGAGTGCCTGCCTCTAAAAGCTTTACGCGGCCCGGGTCCTTAAAATTATCTATGAGACTCCCAATAACAGGAAACTTAAGCAAAGCCCGAATATTTCAACTGCGCCGATATTATCAATTTCAAAGAAAAATCCTCTTTTGGTGTCTTCCTTATATATTTCAATACCATTCTGATAACCCTGGTAAGTTAAAATACTATCCAGCGGTATACTAAGCGGCCTGTTGCCCGGTAATGGACTAAGTAAGAGTCTTTTACCGGTTATTATCAGCACACCTTTTGAAGTCTGGAGCAATTTGTCTTCATCAACTGTTATTCCCTTATGCGTGCCGGCCGAATACCTGGCATCTTTGATTATTTTAAAACTGACTCCGCTTCTACCTCCGCTGTAGCCAAGATTCTTTATTTTTATTTCTTTTGCAGTAGCTGCATAAGCAAAATGAACTTTTTCATCCTCTTTTAATATTATGTTAAAGCCAAAAGCATCAAGCTTGAATTTAGGCAGTTCGTTTTTTCCTTTTATGAAATTTATATAAATATATGGTTTTATCCGCTCATCAAAACCTATATCTTCAACTGATAACCCGAGGCTGTCTTTGATTTTTAGCAGGAATTCTATCTCATTTTTACTTATCTCCTTTCCGGATAATAATTTGCCGTATATTTCATCATAAAATTTTATGAGCATATCTTTCTCAAACTTGTCTTTTAAATAACCGGCCTGTTTTTTATCCAAAACAAATTTTTCTAAAGTCTCGTTTTTTATTTCTTCATATTTTTCAGTAATTATTTTACTGCAGTCTTCACATACTAAGGAATGGGAAAATTGGGGTAATTTCTTGCTACATTCTTTGCATAATTTAGCCATTTTAACTCCTTTGGTACAAAATATATTTTAAGTAACTATTGTGACTTATAAATCAATATTTGGGGTGATCCCAATAAATATATTAATCCAGATTTAGAGTAGTAAAAAATAATACTCTTATAATCATATTTGATTATTTTACTACTTTTTTTGTTATGCCTCAAAGGTAAAATAAATTCCATATCTTATGGTCATGAAAATTCCATAGTGTAGTTTCTAAGTAAAACAATAATTAATTAAGTTGTACTCTTTTTTCAGCACTTTTAACTGATCTTTTGGAATTATTGGCATTTAAAAACCTCCTATTACTAAATTTTATTTTAGCTTTCTTAGGAGGTTTACACAAAATTATTTA
>PMCC01000044.1 GCA_003155275.1 Actinomycetota bacterium
GTAATCCGTAGACATTCTTGGTTATTTTTGCCTTTTACGAATCCATCAGCATATTATATGCTTCTTTTACGTCCCGAACCTGCTCTTCAGAGCTGGCCTGCAGTATCAGCGAATCATAAGCATTCCTGATTTCTTCTTCGCTTGCACCGTTTTTCAAACCGAGGATTTGATAAGCTTTTGTCTTGCTTAATTTTTTTACAACAGATTTCCTCCCGGTGATTCCCTTGCTGTTTACCGGATTAACCTTGACTTCACTGCGTTTGTCTTTTCCTGAATCAACCTTACCGGCCGGTTCTGGTTGTTTTACTTTTTTTTGGCTTTTGACTTCAAACAGCATTTTCATTACCTGATCCCTCGATAATGTTTCTTTTTCCATCAGATTATTGGCAAGCATTATTAATGCATCCTTATTTTCACCAAGTATCTGTTTTGCTATCTTGTAGCTTTCAGATATTATCCTGTTTACCTCTTTGTCTATCTCTGAAGCTATCTCTTCGCTGTAGTGGGGCCTTGACATAAGTTCCTTGCCTAAGAATACTTCCTCCTCATCGATCCTGTATGTGATTGGCCCGATTTTTGGACTCATTCCAAATTCTGTGACCATTTTCCTGGCAAGCTTAGTAGACCGGTCAAGATCATTTTGAGCGCCGCTGGTTATGTCATCAAAGATCATTTCCTCGCTTACCCTGCCGCCAAGTAGCTGGGTTATGTTATCCAGGAGTTCTTTCTTAGTCTTTAAAAACTTATCTGCNNGCATGCCCTGCTTCATGAAATGCTATTATCTTTTTCTCTTCTTCAGAGATTATCCTTGACTTCTTCTCCGGGCCTGCAATCACTCTTTCGATAGCATCTTCCACTTCAAACATGCTTATCTTTTTCTTATTATGCCTTGCAGTAAGCAATGATGCTTCATTGAAAATATTTGCAAGATCTGCACCTGTAAACCCTGGGGTCTCTTTTGCTATCGTTTTAAGGTTGACATCTTTGTCCAGCGGTTTATTTCTCGCATGTATCTCAAGTATTTGTTCCCTGCCGATAAGATCAGGCCTGTCAACGGCAATCTGGCGGTCAAACCTGCCGGGGCGAAGCAATGCCGGGTCAAGAATATCGGGCCTGTTTGTTGCAGCAATCAAAATAACTGTGCTTTCCTGGTCAAAACCATCCATTTCAACCAGAAGCTGGTTTAATGTCTGCTCTCTTTCATCATGTCCACCACCCAGGCCGGCGCCTCTGTGCCTGCCGACTGCGTCAATTTCATCCATGAATATAATGGAAGGCTGTGAAGCCTTTGCCTGGCCAAACAGATCTCTTACCCTGGATGCGCCGACACCAACAAACATCTCTACAAATTCAGAACCCGAAATACTGAAAAAAGGAACCCCTGCCTCACCGGCAACTGCCCTGGCAAGCAGGGTCTTTCCCGTGCCCGGAGGTCCAAACAACAATACTCCCTTTGGGATCTTTGCACCGATAGCCTTAAATTTTGCCGGGTTTTCTAAAAATTCTTCAATTTCCCTCAACTCTTCAACAGCCTCGTCAACACCGGCAACATCTTTAAATGTGATCCTGTTTTTACCCTTACCGGAAACTCTTGCCTTGCTCTTGCCAAATTGCATTACCTTTGAACCACCTCCCTGCAGCTGGTTCATCATAAAGAATATTAGACCAAAGATTAACAAAAACGGTAGGGCACTAAGCAAAAGCTGAAGCCAGATTGACTGCTTCTGGTTATTGACCTTAAATGGAATATTCTTATCAAGCAAAAGCTGTGTGACATTATAATCCTGAAGGTAAGAGACTTTATAAGATGTCCCGTCTGCTAATTTACCTTCAATTATTTTATCTTCCCCTTTAACTGTCAGTGGTTCAGTGGTGCTCAGCCCGCCGCTGTTAATCTTGGCTATAAATTCATTCAGGCTCAGCTCTGTTACCGGGGTCGAAACAAACAAAGGATTCCTGAAAATGAAAAACATTACCACTATAAGTAAAATCAAAAGAGCTATATTTTTATAACTACGCTTCAAGTATGGACACTCTCCCTTTTAACAAGCATACCGTTAATTTATTTAAACGGTTGATATAATTTAACAAATATTTTAAGGACAATTGACATTTTAATCTATTAATCCATAAAAATAATGGTTTCTCAGGCTGCTTTAATAATAACCCGGCCACCATCAAATCAAACATAGCTGAAAAATAAACACTGACATTATACATTATTTTAAATAAATTTAGAAACCGGAAAAAAGAATCAAGGGAAGTTTTTACAAAGTTTTTACATTTGGGATTACAGAAGACTGCCTTGCTTAAAAGGACCGCCTACTCTTCTTCAATCAATCCAATATATGGAAGGTTCCTGTATTTCTCAGCAACATCAAGCCCATAGCCGATGACGTATTTATTCGGGATTTCAAAACCTTTATATTTTACATTATTTATAGTTTTCCTTGGAACCTCTTTATCAAGCAGCGCACATATTTCAACACTTTTCGGGTTTCTTGCTTCCAGGTTTTTTATCAGGTAATTTAGAGTCCTGCCGGAGTCGATTATGTCCTCTATTATTATGACGTCCCTGCCTTCTATATTTGTGTCGAGATCTTTTGTTATTCGCACTATACCGGAACTGACCATGGCGCTGCCATAACTTGAAACAGCCATGAAATCAAAAACCACCGGAACTTTTATGTGTCTACAAATGTCTGCTACAAAAATAAAAGAACCCTTTAATACTGCAACAAGCACCGGTGTCCTGCCCTGGTAATCTTTTGTTATAAGACCTCCAAGTTCCTTCACTTTCGCCTGCAGAGTCTTTTCATCTATAAAAATTTTTATTGAAGAATCTTCCATGAATTATTTTCAAATCCCTATTTAAAAGCCCTTGCTGCCCTACTTTTTTTAGTTGAAATATAACAGCTTTTGATTTTAAAACTTTAATGTCTTTATATTATCATTAAATATCAATTATTTTTATATGAAATATTTTTTTTGTCTGCCCATCTATTTTTACTCTTTCATCGACCCTGTAATTTCCAACCCAGATAATTTTCTCCCGGTCATAAAATAATGGTATGCTCAGCCTTTTGCCATAAGGAATCTTCATATCAGTAAAATAATCCTGGATCTTTTTAAAATCTTTAAGCCCTAACGGAACAAACCGCTCTCCTGTTTTATGCCAGTAATCAATCTTGACGGGAAACCGGATTTTTTCAAAATCAAGATATGCTTCTGAACTTTTTATATTTTTATCTTTTAAAAAATCTATGCCGCCCAAAAATGCCTCAATAAAATATTTCGTACCGGCAATTTCCAGCTCCTGCTTTGAGCTAATTTTGATTTTAATATCCTGAGTAGGGCCTGCGATGCCTGCGCTTTTTGGGGCAGTATTATATAAATAAAGATTTTCACCTTCCCTGATGACTGTTATGCCGCCCGCAAATAGCAATTCTTTTCTTTCTGTTCCGGAAAAGCAAAGCTTTGTTATATCTGCAAGATTTTCTCTTTTTATATCTGTAAAATCTCCATTTACAAGTTCAATGGCAGAAATCATGATGCGTTTGATAACAGATTCAGGATAAGCCCTTAATTTTACCAAAGGTATTTTTATGTTTTCCCCTGGCAGGGGTTGCAGGTGTGTAACATATTTGTCTTTATTCTCAGAAGCACTTTTTCCTTTTACGCCTGGCTCTCCACACTTAGAGGTAGTTTTGCTAAGCTTTGAAGCGGTTTTGCGTGATACAGAAGTAGTTTTGTCCGGTGCGGCAATGGTTGTGCCTGGAATTATCTCGCCAATCTTTTTTAAACATTTTCTGCCATATGTGTCAATAAAAGCGTTTTCCTGCCTTATAACATCGATAGTGCCTGACAAATTATTTACAAAATTTTTGGAAAAATTATTATTTATAAAAGGTATTAAAACATTCCTAATTTTATTTCTTGAATAAATATTTTCCAGATTTGTCTTGTCGCTGCAGTATGGGATCTTGTTTTCTGCAAGATAGTCCAGGATATCTGCATGGAATATTTCAATAAGGGGCCTTATAAACAGTCCGTTTACCGGCTGGATGCCTGATAATCCGCGAAGTCCCGAACCCCTTAAAAGGTTCATTAAAAATGTTTCGGCATTGTCATCGGCAGTATGCCCGGTGGAGATTTTTTTTATCCTGTTTTTTTCGGCTGTTTCGTTTAACAGGTCAAGCCTAAGCCTGCGGGCGCCATCCTGGAATGAAAGCCTGTTCTGCCGGCACCATTCTTTAACATCCATTTCTTCTGAAAAGAGTTTTAGCCCAATATTGCCGCAGAAATTCCTGACAAAAGCCGCGTCTTGACAAGACTGGCCGTTTCTTGTTTTATGGTCAAGATGAAAACAATAAAGTTTAAGGCCGTATAATGCTTTTACTTGATTTAGTGCATCAGCAAGAAATACAGAATCTGGGCCGCCTGAAATCGATATAAGTACACTGTCCCCTTTTTGAAGCATCCTGAAACGCGAAATCGTGGAAAGTACCTTATTTAATAGGTTGTCTTTCATTTTTTAAGTATTTAAATCCACTTGATAATTTAACCTTACGATACTTTTTGCCCACCCTGATGCTTCATCAATATCCACAATTACGCCATTAAGCCAATTGTCTTCTGTGGCAACCACAAACTTTTGCGGCATCATCTTTAGGAATCTTTCTATAATAGGTTCTTTTNNGCGCTTACGCGGCCGTCAAGATACCAGCCCATTGCCATTTTTTCACTTGTTGCTTCGGCGTGAAAATCAACTATTACTATATTCGTCTCCTTATATATGGCAAAGAGGAGCTCATCAATTTTCCTGAAGGGGCAGTCCAGGTTTTCAATAAATACCCTGCCGCAGATATTGACCACAGCTATTTTTTTGCCTCCCATTTTTTGGTTCTGGAATATAAAGTATCCATTCCCGGGTGTGTCGGGGGGGAAATTTGCGGGCTTCAGCAACCTTGGCACATTTTTTATATAATCATAGATATCTCTTTTCTTGTAAATATGATTACCGGATGTCAGGACATCAATGCCTATGCCGAATAAAAAGTCAGCAGAACCGGGATTTATTCCGATGCCTCCCGAAGCATTTTCGCCGTTTGCAATAACTATGTGCGGCTCATACCTTTCAAGCAACAGCGGCAGCTCCTTTTTTAAGCAGGAACGCCCCGGATTTCCAAATACATCTCCCAGGAATAATACTTTCATTATTGTCTTTCTTGGCTTACTTTTATTATTATCTTAGTATATTTTTAACTTATAATTTACTTATTCCAGAAATTTATTTTCCAGCTTTCATCTTTATCCTTGACTAAAGAGACCTGGATGTCCTTGTATATTTTTTCTTCACCGTCATAAGTATCTATCATGTCTACCCCGACTATTGCAATATTATTCTTTATTTCAACCCAGTTGATTTCGATGGAGACAATCTTTGTTATGTTAAGAAATTCCTGTTTAAAGTCCCCTATGGTTTTTGGCGATTCAGGATATGCATAAACCAGGGCATAGGCAGATTCATAGTCCTGCACAATCAGAAAATTAAAAAATTGATTGACTATTGCAACTGCCTTGTCTGACTGCTTTTCACTGTTGAATCTGTCCAGAATGTCATTTTTGAAACCGGTTATTTTTTCACAACCGGATAAAAAAACCAAAGAAGATAAAAGAGTTAACATTATGACAACAGTAAACAGTGTTGTAATGAATATTCTTTTTGGTCCGCAAAATTTTTTGATTTTTTTAATTTTAATTTTTTTTAAAAGCATCTCTTAAAAATACTTTTTTAAGGATAGAAATTTCATATCCGCTTTTTAAATTTTCAGCTTCATTAAAAATAAAGAAATTATTGAATTAACGGATATAATGACCAAAAAAACCGATACCTAAAACATTGGTAAAACCTCTGCTAAACAAATAATTAAAAAAGCAAAATTAAAAAATTCAAGGTTTTGTAGATTGGTAGCGGGGATAGGATTCGAACCTATGACCTTCGGGTTATGAGCCCGACGAGCTACCAGACTGCTCCACCCCGCAACGAAAAAACTTGGTTATTTGACAAGCGTAATACATTATAATGATTTTAATGAAATTTACAAATAGTAATTCACAATTTTTTAATACTGTAAATGCGCGCAATCAAA
Source organism: Actinomycetota bacterium (assembly GCA_003155275.1). Classification (GTDB taxonomy): domain Bacteria; phylum Actinomycetota; class Humimicrobiia; order Humimicrobiales; family Humimicrobiaceae; genus Fen731. Next base: position 6,153 of record PMCC01000044.1, read on the forward strand.
GCCATAATAATTTTTAGCCACTTTTCCTCATAGTTGCAGGTGACTTGACTGCCCTTTTCAGTACCAAGTTCCTCAAATCAAATCTATCCTTTAAAAACCCTTTTACAAGAGAAAGCGCAGAAAGATCTAGCCTAAAAAGCGGGAAAAACTCATCATTTTTTTTTATATAGAATCCATTTTTAATCAGGAATTTAACCGGGATTATAGGGCTGTTTATGTAATCGTCGATGTCCATATCATCGCTTAACCTTTTACCTATGGATTCAATGGAATTTACAGAGCTGACTATCAAATCCTTTTCAAGGGACATCAATAATTTTTTCCCGGCGCCAAGATTCCTGTATTCAGGCAAAACATAAAGGCAGCCTAAAAACATGCTCTCGCTGTCCGGTGGAAATATCTTATAAAGTTTAAGCCTCGGAAAAAGATAATATTTCCCGGCCATTAAAACACCTACGCATTTTTTATTGCTGAAAGCAGCTTTTATTATTCCCCCGCTACTTGAAAAAGAATGAATGTAATTGTTGTTTTTATTGTTTAAATTCCTAATTCCAAAAAACTTGCTCTTCAATAACTCCCAGATATTTATGCTTTTAGTGATCCCGCCATTTAATCCTAAACTTCCCCGGTCAAGCCAGAACGTACAATTGGCACATTTAAATTTAACTGCTTCCAGCTGGTCTCCGCTGATATTTTTAATTGTAAAGTTAAGGTTCATATAAAAAACAGGCTGAATTTAATTCTTCTAAAAAATCCAAGATTATTTAAATAAATCATTGGCATAAAAAGCAAAAAACAGTTTTAAAAGTCTTCAGTATCAACGGATAATCTTAAGTATAAGTATAATTGATTATTTTTATTTCTGCGAATTTCTGCGAATCTCTTTGAACTTTTGCAACTTTTAAGCTATATTGTATAAGCTAAATATTTGACCTTAAGCGCCCTTGTAGCTCAGATGGATAGAGCACAGGTTTCCTAAACCTGGGGTCAGAGGTTCGAATCCTCTCGGGCGCGCCATCTNNACAGGTTTCCTAAACCTGGTGTCGGCAGTTCGAATCTGCCCAAGGGCACCACTTTAACGCTTATATTATTACTTTAAATAATACAACTGTCTGTATTTTAGGATTCAAATCTAAAAAACTATACTAATAGCTAGAGAAAAACTAGTCATAATACCGTTACTATTATTATGCTCCAAGATTATATTTAGTAAACAAATAATAAATTTTTATTAATTGCTGATATTTTTTTTTCAAACATCAGTAATTAAACATTTTAATAATAAGTAAGCTTTTATTAAAAATATTAAATTCTCACAAGGTGATTTGACAGTAAAAAAGAATTAAAAAAGGATGAGTAAAACGAATATTCTTTCAATAATGGAATCTTATCGCTTTGTTTTTTAAATATTTTTAAAACAATATAACAATGTCATAAAAAGGAGCATGTTAAGGTGAAAAAACTATTTTTCAAAATAGTGCCTTTGTTTATTGCGGTGGTTTTCTTAGTAGTCTTTATCTCTCCATCCCTTGCATTCGGGGCAAGCGTAGATAAGGGCGACTATGAAAAAACTCCAGGTGGGTTCGTGGCTATGTATTATAACAGTATCTTGAATCGTCAGGCTTCTGCATCTGAAGTGCAAGAATGGGTAAGCCGTTTAAATGCTGGGACTTATACGGCTCATTCATTTGTTGAAGACCTCGTATTTTCTGAAGAGAATAAGCCGGGAGTGGTTTCAATTACTGGCGGGGTCGGGCCGGTCGGGCCGTTACAAGGTATTTTAAGTAGCAATAATAATTTTATAAGCTGGGTCTATGAGGTCGTTTTAATGAGGGAACCTTCTGCAGCAGAAATAAATAATTGGATTACTGTAACGCAAGGATGGGACTGGACCTCTGAAGACTTTATTGACAATGTTCTGCAATCAGATGAATTTGTAAGTATATGCAAAGACTTTAAATTACAGCCTTTCTCAGGTGATGATACAGAAGGAACGGCGTTTTCAACATTCTTATCCGGACTTAACGAGGTGCCTTCTGTGAGCACTGAAATTGCAGCAGGTTTATCAGAATCACTCAGCGCAGGCGGAACTGCAACATTCAGATTAAGTGAGGATGGGTCTTCAATCTTCTATACCATTGTTACTGACGGACTATTAAATATACAGGCAGCCCATCTACATTTGGGTGCAGCAGGAACTAACGGTCCAGTAATTGTGACGTTATTTCCAACAACAGCATATCCCATAAAGCCAATTATTCAAGCATCTACAGATATATCGATAACTCAGGAAAATGCAAATGTAACCCTGGCAACAGGAACTATAACATCGGCTGATTTTGTGGGTTCTTTGAAAGGTAAAAGTATGGCGACACTTATTTCAGATATTAAATCAGGACAAGTATATGTAAATGTCCATACAATCAAGATGCCTGCAGGCGCTCTTCGCGGCCAGGTTAAATGATTAAGGCCTTAGAATATTAAAACTTGCTTTATGATTTAGAGATATTTTAAGTCTAAAAATAACATTGAAAGTAAACAATAAATACGATAAAAAAGTATAAGTTGTTTACTTTCAATAAGTTATTAAAAGGTTTAGAGTTGAAAACAATATTTTAATTGAAACATAATCTTTAGGGAACCAAATGACTCTAAAAGGGTCCCATCTGGAAACAATTTCAGTTCTAATTATATTATAAACTATAAAACAGCCGATTCCGAGAATAAATAATGATAAAAACAGCAGAATATTTAAAAAATAGTAAAAATTTTTATACCCTTTGGTTCAATTCATCAATCTGAATTGCCATAACTTCTAATATTTGTAAAATTCCACTCAAGGTTTTAGCCATTTCCATTTTGGGCTCAGCAGATATTAGATCTCTTATTTTATCTAGTTGAGATTCTATTTCCATTTTTGTGCCTTTCAATAATTATAATGATAAAATTAAATTGGTAGATTTCTATACCTGTCAGATATTGCTATGCTATATTCCAAGCTACCTACAATCAAAATATAGCATAAAACAACTTAATTGTTAAGCTATTAAAAATACATTGTAGGTTAACGGATAATTCCCTTATTTAGTAATTGAAAAATGCTTTTAAGTTGTTCAATTCTTCCAATAAGCAGTTCAAAATTTCGTAACTCTGTGCATCCAATTTAAGAAATTTTTGTCAATAATATTTGAAATATTGATAAAACATAAAACCAATAACATAATTATGAAGCTTGCTTTTTTATCCGCATTTCATGCCAAGCAATTACCATAAGCCAAATACAATAGGTTAACATCATAAATCTATTACATAGACTAACCAAAGTTCTTGCGTCAACCCATGTACCTGTTGTCGGCTGCTTCATGACATTGAAAACAACAAGAGAAGCTATAAATGAGACAAGACCTATCCATGTAAGAAACGTCATCCAATGTAATCGACGTGATGTTTTAAACCATTTTTGGTTATGAACCAAGCTTCTAACAAGTAGCGTAAAAACAATCGGTGAGGTAAAGATTACTATTAAGCCAAACAGCGTATGCAAAGAGCCATGAATGCTAGACTTTACAGCAACAGATTGATCAAGCCCGGTAGCACTATCAGAAGTAAAAATACCTGCACCTAGATAAGAAAGGCTGATGAGCAATAACCACCATTTACCAATTGTTCCGCTTTTTGTATTTAGAACATTGTTAATTGCTAGCAACAATGAGAACGAACTACCTGCTAGGCAGAAAAAGGCAAGCGACATCATCCAACCATGACGGCTAAGCTCATATTCACTAATCAAATGTCCTAATATATTAAATTTAGGTTCAAGAAAATGAAGAACTATAAGAATAACAAAAAATGCAATGGCTAGTCCAAATGATAGCCGTGCAGTTATTTGCGAGGACAAGCCATTATTATTTATTCTTTTTATTTTTTTCATCTTTCATTCCCTCAAAGTATTTCTATTTCAATTGTCATTAAGTTTTAATTGTTTCATATTTTCCTTTCCAGTTAATTAATTTCAAGGATAATATTTGTTTAAAATTTATTTAATTTATTTTATATTAGGTTCAAAATAAGTCTATTATTTAAGATTAAATAAATTATGAAAAATATTTAGTTCC
>PMCC01000158.1 GCA_003155275.1 Actinomycetota bacterium
TACTCTGTCAAGCCGAAGCTCGATTTGCCGCGTCCTTTTGGCCTCTTTATAATTATCATAAATTGCTGCACCTGCTTTAATGCCGCTCCCGCTTATAGACAGCAGGAGCTCTTCAAACCTTTTTATAGCAATTACAGTCAGATGCGGGTCCAACTTTTTTTCAAACCTGTTGGACGCTTCTGAGCGAAGCCCAAGCTGTGCGGAAGTCTTCATTATGGAAGGCCCAAAAAAATTTGCAGATTCTAAAAGCACATTTACGGTGGCGTCGTTTATTTCAGTATCTTTTCCGCCCATTACTCCAGCTATTGCAACTATTTTTTCTTCATCTGATATCACAAGCATGCCTTCTTCAAGAACTCTCAGATTATCATCGATGCTTCTTATAGTTTCACCCTTTACCGCCGACCTTACTATTACCTTGCCGGAATAAAGCAGGTCCTTATCAAAGGCATGCAGGGGCTGCCCTGTCTCGTGCATAACATAATTTGTCAGATCCACTGGAAGGCTTACCGGCCTGTAATCACAAAGGATAAGCCTGTTTTTCATCCATTCCGGAGTCAGTGTATTATTAATGCCCGTAAATACTTTTGCAGAATACCTGCTGCAGAGAGCATAATCTTTTATTTCAATTTCAAAATCCTTATTAATATTGATTTCTTTTTCAAAATCATATTTAAAAGGTTTAAAAGGGATTTTCAAAAGTGCGCTTATTTCGCGCGCAATCCCTGATACGCTAAGGCAGTCAGGGCGGTTTGGAGTTATCTCAAGCTCAAATACAACATCATCAAGGCCGATAGCCCGGGCAAAACTTTCCCCGATTTGAGTGTTTTCATCAAGGATCATTATCCCCTCGGAATCTTCAGAAAGACCCAACTCATGCTCTGAGCACATCATGCCTTCTGAGACTATGCCCCTGAGTTTGCTCCTGGCAATACTCATTCCCTGGGCGGTGACAGCGCCGATTACAGCTACCGCCACTTTATCATTTGCTTTAAAGTTTTTAGCCCCGCAGACTATGTTTAAAACTTCACTGCCTATATCAACTTTGCACACCGTCAGCTTGTCTGCATCCGGGTGCTGCTCAAACGTAAGTATCCGGCCAATGCGTATATTGTTATATTTTGCCCCTGTATATTCGACCTTTTTTACCTCTGAGCCGCTCATGGTCAGCAGGTCTTTTACTTCCTCAGGGTCTATATTTTCCCCATCCAAAAATTCTTTAAGCCAGTTTAAAGTTACCTTCACGTTTAAAAATCCCTCTTTTTAGAATCATTTATCTAAAACTGCCTTACAAATCGAAGGTCATTATCGTAAAAAAGCCTTATGTCATCTATACCATATTTCAGCATGGCAATTCTTTCAATTCCCATACCGAATGCAAACCCGTTTACCTGCTCCGGGTCATAATTTACAAATTTGTAGAGATTAGGGTCCACCATCCCAGCGCCCAAAACTTCAAGCCAGCCGGAGTTTGAACAGGTTCTGCAGCCGCTGCCATTGCATATTTTGCATGAAACATCCACCTCTGCGCTCGGTTCGGTAAAAGGGAAATAATGCGGCCTCAGCCTAACTTTTCTTTCCCTGCCAAATATCTCATGGGCAAAAGTTTCCAGGGTCCATTTCAGATTCCCAAAGTTTATACCCTTGTCAACAACAAGCCCTTCTATCTGGGTAAACATCGGAGTATGGGAAATATCATAGTCTCTCCTGTATACTTTCCCGGGCGCTATGATATAGATAGGAGGCTGATGCTTTTCCATATATCTTATCTGCACAGGAGAAGTCTGGGTCCTTAAAAGAGTCTTTCCGGAAATAAAAAAAGTATCGTGCAGAGAACGCGCAGGATGATCGGCAGGAGTATTTAAGGCCTCAAAGTTATAATAATCGGTTTCAGCTTCGGGCCCTTCAGCTATCTCAAAACCCAGCCCGATAAACAGTTCTTCGATTTCCTCAATAACCTGCGAGATTATGTGCCTTCTACCAGGATGTGTTTTCATCGCAGGCAGGGTCAAATCAGGCTTTTGGCTTCTAAGGTCGGCATCAAACCTGATATTTTTAAAATATCTTTCTTTTTCCTCAAGCAGGTCTTCAATCTCTTTTTTTATGCTGTTAGCCTCTTTGCCTGCTGCCGGCCTTATTTCCCTTGGAAGGCTGCCTATATTTCCAAGCGCAGTTATTGTATAACTTTTTGAACCTGTATATCTGGTTCTTATCCTGGCAATATCATCAAGATTCGATGCAGATGCCATTTCACTTTTAAAGCCTTCTAATTCTGATTTAAGTTTTTCCTGGATCTCACTTATGTCCATGATTTACACATTTGCCGGTTTTTTGGCAAGCTCTGTAAGTTTTACAAACGCCGCTGGATCACTTATGGCAATTTCTGAAAGCATTTTCCTGTTTATATCAATATTTGCAACTTTAAGCCCATTGATAAATTCATTATAGGAAATGCCGTTTAATCTTGCGGCAGCATTGATTCTTGTTATCCAAAGGGTCCTGAATGTCCTTTTCTTAACTTTTCTGTCGACGTAATTATAGCTTAGAGACTTTAAAACCGCTTCCTTTGCGAGCCTGTAGCTCCTGCTGTGGGAACCATAATATCCTTTCGCAGCCTTAAGTACTTCTTTGTGCTTTGTCCTTTTAATAACACCTCTTTTAATACGAGTCATATTCTATTACACCTTCCTTTTATTTAGCTAACAGCCTTCTTATACGTGGATAATCCGTTGCTGATATTTCAGCCACTCCGCCAAGAATTCTTTTCCTCTTGGGACTCTTTTTTGTAAGTATATGGCTCTTGCCGGCCTTACAGCTTACAATCTTTCCGGAGCCTGTAATTTTAAATCTCTTTGCAGCGCCTCTATGTGTCTTAATCTTAGGCATATTTAACCTCATCCCTTCTTATATACAAAATATTTCTTTTAAAACCCGCTCATTCTAAGCGGGATTCAAAATCATAATAATATTATAACCTTCAAGCTTGGGCCTTTGCTCCACAACACATTTGGCGCCAAGTTCGTCCAGCATAATTTTAAGGATGTTCATTCCAAGCTCGGAATGTACAATCTCCCTACCCTTGAAAGACATCGTAACCTTAACCTTATTTCCTTTTTGCAGAAACTTTTCTGCTGCTTTTGTTTTAATTCCCAGGTCATTTTTGTCTATCTTTGGCCTTAGCTTGATTTCCTTTATAATAATCTGGGTTTGTTTTTTCTTTTTCTCTTTTTCGGATATAGCCAACTGGTATTTATACTTGCCATAATCCATTATCCTGCACACCGGCGGTACGCCGCCCGGCGCAACCTCGACAAGGTCAAGTTCCTTCTCGCGCGCCATTCTTATAGCCTCTTCAGTTGAAATGACACCTATTTGTGAACCGTCTTCACCTATTACTCTTACTTGTGGTATCCTTATCTGCTCGTTGACTCTAATGTTTTTAATAATTTTATACTCACCTCCAGGCAGTTTTTTTAAAAATCCCTTTTATAATAAAAAAAAATAGGCAGAAATCACCTCTACCTATTTTTAATCTTTAATAGATTTTTCACAGATAACCAGACAAGCTTTAATTAACATTATGTTAATCTATCCATCTATCATTCTTTCATCGATAAATGAACCCTTAAATATACCGGAGTATACCGCTTTCTGGTGAGAAATAAATGATTTCTATTTCTTCTTTAATATTTAATTTTTAACTGCAATTTTTATAAATATTTTTACTAATAATTGCCTATCGAACAATATATTATATATGACTTTTTTTATTTGTCCATACCTGATTTTGCAGCTGCTTAACTGGCTTCTTCTTTTTCCTCACTCGGTTTATATTCTTCTTCCCACACCCTGTCGGCAATCTTGCCATATTCACATGAATATGCATCAAGCTGTTTGGCCAGATCGGTCACTATACCTTCAGCCCCCGAATGAGTTGCGTAAGCGCCTGTTTCAGCGACTATATCCCGTAAAATGTGAGGGTTATCAATAATGCTGCAAGGCCTTAAATGATTCTCATTAAAAGGCTGTCTTTTCCGGAATGCCATGAAGAATGGGCTTGTGACTATTTCTGACAGGCTTTTTTCCTTGATGTTATCAGCGGCAAAATGTACAAACACACATGGTTCCACATCACCATTTACATTTACATGAAGATAATTTTTGCCTCCGGCCATGCATCCGTTTACAAGATTTCCGTCATTCCAGAAATCAGCAACAACGATATCCTTGGTTTTCCTGATTTCCAGTATTCTTTTTCTCCTGTAATCCCTCTGCTGGGGAGTCGGCATCAAATCCAGGTTTGGTTCCCTTCCTATTGGAATATAATTGAAATACCAGCCAACAAAGCATCCTTTTTCAATGAAGAAATCAATAAACTCATCGCTTACTATAAGCTCATTGTTTTCCCTTGTCGCTGTTGCGGAAAAACCAAAGAGAACACCACTTTTACGAAGGACATCCATTGCTGAAAGGATCTTTGGCCATGTTGTATCCCCTCTCCTTGCTGCAGTCTCTTTTTCGAAGCCTTCTACACTTATGCACGGGATCACGTTACCGAGTTCAGCCAGTTTTTTGGCAACCTTTCCATCTATGCATGTTCCGTTTGTATATATCTGGAAGAATGAATCGTTATGCCTGGCAAGAAAATCATAGAGCTGAGTCCATACAAATGGCTCTCCGCCGGTTATCACAAAGAAATAAATGCCCATGTCGTTTGCTTCACCGATGAACCTGTCGATGACATCGATTGGCAGGTCATCCTTTTTAGAATATTCCCACGCATAGCACCCATAACATTTAAGGTTGCATTTCATAGTCGGGCTGAAAACAAGGTGGTTTGGAGGATTGATGCCATATTTTTGGGCGAAAGCTTTTCTTTTGGGCTGGCCCTGGATCATGGCATTATTTATAAGGTTAAACACCACTTTATTCCTGACAGCCGGTGACATGCTGGATGAAGATTTTTTAAGAGTAACTAGAAGATTTTCAAGAAAATCCCTTTCCTCTTTTCTTTTCAGCTTAGAGACGCGGCCCTTTATAATTGAGAGCCATCTTTCATCTGAAATTTGAGGCAGCACCTTCACAACGCTTCTAATAGTCGCAGATGTCGTAAACAACCTTACTTTTTCTTTTAAAGTCATCTTAACTCCTTATTGCCTAAATGATAATTAATAACCTTGCTTTTTACTGCCAAAAAAATCATTTAACTTCTTTAAGCGTTATAGAAACTTCATAATTGTAAAAAACAATTATAATAATAATACAATTAAAAATAAAGAAAATGATTTAATTTTAAAGAGTTTTTATATCCCAGATAATTGTTTTTTTTACAGGTTAGGCGTATTGCCTTTCAAAGTCCTGCTATATCCAGTTTCTTAATAGCTTTAAGGATTAACTGCTTTGCTGTCAACTGCTTCTTTCAGCACTTTTATAAATTCATCAAAACTGATATTTTTAAGGTCGCCGCCTGCTTTTTTCCTGATGCTTAGGGTGCCGCTTTGCTCTTCCTGCTCGCCGATTATAAGCATATATGGTATTTTCTGCAGTTCTGCCTGCCTTATCTTCTTTCCCAAAGATTCGACCCTGTTGTCGATTTCC
>PMCC01000107.1 GCA_003155275.1 Actinomycetota bacterium
AGTGATCTTTACATGCTTCCTTCACAAAGCGAGAGTTTCGGGCTTTCTGCTCTTGAAGCTCTCAGCTGTTCTGTCCCTGTAATTGGTACAAAAAACGGGGGGCTTCCTGAAGTTGTGGAGAATAATATCAGCGGNNGCAAGGCAAAGGGCTTTATTATTTGATTCTAAAATCATTGTTCCGCAGTATCTTGATTATTATAGTGAAGTCATAAATAAAGCTTAATCTTTTTTATTGACTATACCGATATTTGAAATATAATCTTTGTAATAAACATAAAATAAAATATTAAATATTTTAATAAATATTTTTGGAGGAAGGGGAATCAGATGAAAAAGAACTTTTCAAAAGTTCTTATGGCGATGCTTTTAATGATTGTATTAGTAGTTACTCTCAGTATTACACCGCTGATTTTTGCTGATAACACGAATACAAGTAACAATGCAGAGGAATTCGCCAAAAACTACCAGTTTTCACCCGCGGACCAATGGATGTTTGCAATGCCTGCTATTTGTTCCATCACCACTGTGTATTATGGAATAGTTTATGATCCAAATACTCAGGCATACAGCCAGAAGAAATATATATATGGACCTTGGGGCGGTACAGGGTTTGTGGTAAATCCTGAAAACGGCACTATCGTTACAGCGGGCCACATGGTTGATGCAAGGGAAGCAGATGAGGTAAACCTGAAGTATGGAATACTCGACCAGTATATATCTGAAGTTTATCCTGATTACTATAGCAACCTGACGCAGGCGGACTGGAACTGGATCTATGAGAATTATAAAGTTGTCGGCGTTAATGTCGATAAACCTGAGATGGAAGTATGGGTGCAGTTCAATACTGCAATTGCCAATATACCGGAAGCTGCAAACAGCAGTTATATAAGGGCTGAAGTCAAAGATTTCAGCAGCAGGGACCAGAGGGATATTGCAATCTTAAGGATAACTCCCGACACAGGGAGGGCATTNNGGCCAGTCAAACCCGCTTGACCCTTCGGTATTCCCTGCGACCATTTCCGGGAAAAGGTCTTTAAACGGCGTTGAAGTATTGCAGGTTTCCGGCTATGCCGAAGGCGGCAGCAGCGGAGGCCCTGTTATTGATAAAGACGGAAAAGTCATCGGTCTGGTGTCAGCAGGCACAGATAATATGCTAAACATCTTAAGAACTTCTAATGATATAAAATCAATCTTAAGTTCAGAGAATAAACTTGGCCAGGTCGATTTGGAATGGAGGACCGGTCTTGCCATGTATTACGATAATCATTTCAGTGAGGCAATAAAACATTTTGACGCAGTTTTAAATCTTTCTTCAGGGCATAAACTGGCACAGGAATATAAGGCAAAAGCCCAGTCAAATATGGGCAACGATGTTCCGTTTGGCGTGCAAGCTACCAGTTCTGAAACAACCACAAAAGAAACCGTTGCTGCAGTAGAAACATCAAAATCTGCAACTGCTGATACTTCTGCCCCGGTAAAAGCAAAAGGCGGGATGTCGACAGGGCTAATGATAGGCATTATAGTCGGCGGATTGCTTTTTGTNNTCAGCAGGCAATATATACACAGCCGCAACAGCAGATGCCGCAGCCGCATCAGCAGATACCGCAGCCGCCGGCAAGCGAGGGCGCTGCTGAAGTGAAAAGCAAAGCAAAATTCTGTCCGTCCTGCGGCAGCACCGTACTGGAAGGCGCAGCTTTCTGCCCGTCCTGCGGCAATAAGCTGGTACATTGAGACTTTTAAAAATAAACCTTATATTTATTAAATAAAAATTAGAAGGCCTGTATTCAAAGTGTAGTTAAAAATTAGATTGAGTCTGCAATTTCTTGAGTGTCATTATTTGTAGGCTTGTCAGTAAAAGCAGCAAGGGCTCCGTTAAATCGGGGCTCTTGCTGCTTCAGGAATAAAGTTCTTTTAAATTCAATTATTTCTTTTATTATCAGCTGCTCGTAAAAATTATCAGCTGNNCTGGAAGTTGTTTGTTTAAATGAAGAAATGATATCCACAAATTTGGTCTGCCGGGATGCTTTTAAATGAAAAACTAAAAAATAAAAAATTAATAATTATTATATTGTTTTATAATTCTTTGTGTGATAACATTTCTGTCCAACACTAACTTATTTTTATAAAATGGCAGATTACAAAACAAATTATTTGTTAAGCAAAGGAAGTGTATCTTCCATAACCGTAAAGAATATTACCGGTTTGCTTTCATCTGTCATTATCCTGCTGGTCCTATCTGTTATTGTCCTTATCTGATAAAGCAGGATGACCGGCTCCCGACTTTAACTTTTCTCAATCATTCTGACTTTATCAAATAAGAAAATTCTTTTGTCTTTGCTGTACTGTAATTACAATTTATTTTTCAAAAAGATCAAAAAGATTTATAAAATAAAAGATTTAAAAAAATTTACAAAGTAAAAGGGCCACATAGTCAAAAAGTTTCAAAAAGGAGAAGAAAATTGAAAAGTGATGATGTAAAAAAAGGGATAAACAGGCTGCCGCACAGATCCTTGTTCAAAGCGCTCGGACTTACCGATAGTGAGATACAAAAACCGCTAATAGGTATTGTAAGTTCTGCCAATTCCATTATACCGGGGCATATGCATCTTGACAGCATAGTCGATGCTGCAAGAACAGGAGTATTGATTTCCGGTGGGACACCACAGATATTTTCTACAATTGGGATATGTGACGGAATTGCAATGAATCATATTGGTATGAAGTATTCTCTTGCAAGCAGAGAAATTGTTGCTGACAGCATAGAATCGGTTGCAATTGCGCATGGTTTTGATGGTCTCGTACTTGTGCCGAATTGCGATAAAATAATCCCGGGCATGATTATGGCTGCCCTGAGGTTAAATATTCCTTCTATTGTGATAAGTGGAGGCCCAATGCTGGCAGGCAGGTTTAAGGGCAGGTCTGTGGATTTGAATGCTTGTTTTGAAGCTATTGGAGGATACAGGACTGGCAAATACAGTGATGAGGATATTGAAGTTTTGGAAAATGAGGCCTGCCCTACATGCGGCAGTTGTGCAGGGATGTTTACTGCAAATTCCATGAACTGCCTTGCAGAGGCAATAGGGATTGCTCTTCCGGGCAATGGGACCATACCTGCTGTATATTCAAAAAGAATCAGGCTGGCAAAAACGGCCGGGATGAAAATAATGGAGCTTGTCCAAAAACAGATCAAGCCTCGTGATATCATCAATAAAGAGTCAGTTAAAAATGCGCTTGCAGTCGATATGGCTGTCGGCTGCTCGACAAATACGATATTGCATCTTACTGCTATCGCAAAAGAAGCAAAAGTTGATTTTTCACTTGATATGGTAAACCTGGCAAGCAAATCAACTCCTAATCTGTGCAGGTTAAGCCCGGCAGGGAATGACCACATAGAGGACCTGTATCATGCGGGTGGTATAGAGGCTTTAATGAATGTGCTTTTAAAGAATGGTTTGATAAACGGAAGCCTGGCAACGGTTTCAGGTAAATCAGTTAAGGAGAATATTTCAGGCGCAAATGTATTGAATGAAGATATTATAAGGCCATTTTCAAATCCCTATTCCAGTTATGGTGGCCTTGCAGTCTTGTGGGGCAATATTGCCCCGGAAGGTTGTGTTGTCAAAAAATCTGCAGTCGATATTTCAATGTTAAAACATACCGGAAAAGCCAGAATATTTGAGTCGGAAGAGGATGCGGTGGACGCAATCTTGGGCGGTAGAATTATAAAAGGAGATGTAATAGTTATTAGATATGAAGGTCCCAAGGGTGGGCCAGGAATGAGGGAGATGCTTGCTCCGACTTCAGCAATTGCAGGTGCTGGGTTGGATAAGGAGGTGGCTCTTATTACTGACGGAAGATTCTCCGGAGCAACAAGAGGAGCCTCAATAGGGCATATTTCTCCTGAAGCACAGGCTGGAGGTCCGATAGCTTTAGTAAAAGAAGGCGATATTATCGAGATAGATATAGACAATAACAGGATAAACCTGGATGTGAGTGATGAGATCCTTGCTGATAGAAAGAAAAAATGGAGCCAGCCGGAATTCAAAGTAAAAGAAGGCTATCTTTACAGATACGCAAGAATGGTGTCATCTGCTTCAAAGGGCGCTGTCCTTGAGTAAAAAAGCTTAGAAATTTGTAATTACCGGGCATATGAAATATGGCTTTAAAATTTACAGGTAAAAAACGGTTTGAATAAAAAAATTTTATTATTTTTTTGTAAGTAAACATGAGTTTTTTTAAGAAAACAGTAAAAATTAAAATTATTAAAAAAGAGTTTTTGTTGATATAATCAAAAAAACTTGTTGTTATAAAGTTGTTACTAATTAAACAAGGGGAGATTGGCTATGGGTAAGATAACAGGTGCGCAAATGCTTATAAAATGTTTGAAAGAAGAAGGCGTTGAAGTGATTTTCGGATTCCCAGGCGGAGTGGTAATACCCATATATGATGCTATTTTTGACAGCGACATCAGGCATATTCTGGTGCGGCATGAACAGGGAGCGGTGCATGCGGCAGACGGTTATGCAAGGGCGACAGGAAAAGTCGGAGTATGCCTTGCAACTTCCGGCCCCGGGGCGACAAACCTGATAACCGGAATCGCCAACGCATACATGGATTCAGTTCCGGTTGTTGCTATAACGGGTCAGGTCGCCACAGATCTTATTGGGACGGATGCTTTCCAGGAAGCCGATATCACAGGTATTACGGCGCCAATAACAAAACATAATTACCTTATCCAGGACATTAAGGATTTGCCTGTCATTATAAAGGAAGCATTTCATATTGCTTCAACGGGAAGGCCGGGGCCTGTACTTATCGATATACCTGTTGATATCTCAAAAGGCATGATTGAAGATAATATAAAAGTTGAACTTAAGCTTGAAGGTTACAAACCAACCTATATCGGCAATCCCAGGCAGATTTTGTCTGCAGCCAGGGGAATATACGAAAGTAAAAAACCCGTTATTTTTGCAGGAGGCGGTATAGTATCGTCCGGGGCGAGTGACATATTAACTGAATTTGCACATACCTTAAATATCCCTGTCATAACGACACTTATTGGAAAGGGCGCTTTTTCTGATGCGGACGAATTATCAGTTGGAATGGCCGGTATGCATGGGACCAAGCCTGCAAATCTTTCATTTACCGGCACTGATATGATAATTGCAGTCGGGGTTAGGTTTGACGACAGGGTTACCGGAAAGCTTTCCGAATTTGCCAAAAATTCACTAGTCATCCATATTGATATAGATCCTGCAGAAATTGGGAAGAATGTCAAAGTAGACATACCGATAGTAGGGGATGCAAAGAGTGTCCTTACCGATCTTTTGGGAAGATATAAAGAGCTTGTGGAAAAAAAGGGCGAACCTGACAGAAAAGAATGGCTGGATTATGTAATGGCATTAAAAAAACAATGCGCATTTAAACCAGGGAATGAACCGGAATCGCTTAAGCCGGGATACATAATACGTAAAATATGGGAAGCCACCGGCGGCAATGCCATTATATGCACGGAAGTCGGGCAAAACCAGATGTGGGCCGCTCAATATTTTAAATGTTTAAAACCAAGGACTTTTATTTCCTCCGGAGGTCTGGGTACCATGGGTTTCGGCCTGCCTGCCGCCATTGGCGCAAAGGTTGGGTGTCCCGGTAAGACAGTAATAGATATCGCAGGGGATGGCAGCATACAAATGAATTCACAGGAACTTGCTACTGCTGTTTTAAATAAGATACCTGTCAAAATAATGATATTGAATAACGGTTACCTTGGATTGGTAAGGCAGTGGCAGGAGCTTTTTTGGGATAAGAGATATTCGCATACAGATATTGTCGACAGTGTTGATTTTGTAAAACTTATTGAAGCATATGGAGGAGTCGGTTTCAGGGTAACAAAGAAATCAGAAGTTGAAAGCACAATTAAAAAAGCTCTTGAAATTGATAATGTTGTTATGGTGGATTTCCGGATTGAAAGGGAGGAAAATGTTTATCCAATGGTTCCGGCCGGCTATCCGATAGATCAAATGATAGAGTGTGAATAAATATTATTTAACTTTTAAAAGAAAAGGTGAGACTAATGAGTGGTAACCACATAATCTCTGTTTTGGTTGAAAATAAATCAGGGGTGCTTGCAAAGATTTCCGGACTTTTCAGCCGCAGGGGCTTTAATATAGAGAGCTTGGCTGTAGGGCCGACTGAAGATGAAAAAATATCCAGGATAACCATTGTTGTAAATGCGGAGATACATAGCCTTGAACAGGTGGTTAAACAGCTTTACAAGTTGATTAATGTAATAAAAATACAGGAACTTGATCCTTCAAATATCGTGGAAAGGGAGCTGGTGCTTATAAAGGTCAATGCCGATAATTCCACCAGGGCCGAAATACTGGAAATAGTGGATATATTCAGGGCCAATATTGTGGATGTTGCAAAAAAATCACTTTCCATTGAGATAACAGGAAATAGCAGGAAGATACAGGGTATTGAAGAGTTGCTGCAGCCATATGGGATACTGGAACTGGTCAGGACCGGAAAGATTGCATTAAGCAGGGGCAGTAAGAAGTAGCAATATTAAACTGAAGTTTTAACTGTTTTTAATATTTTACATAATTTAATTATTGGCTAATTTAGGAGAGGGAAAAAGATGAAAAAAAACTATATAATGACACCCGGACCGGTTCCGATTTCCAATGAAGTCCTGATGGAGCATGGCAGGCCGCTTATGCACCACCGTTCACCGGAATTTTCAAAAGTTTTTACTGAAGTCACTGACAAGCTTAAAAAATTCATGCAGACTTCAGGAGATGTTATAGTGCTGACCTCTTCAGGCACCGGAGCCATGGAAGCTGCTGTTACCAATGCATTTTGCCTTGGGGATAAAGTCCTTGTTGTAAATACCGGTAATTTTGGGGAACGGTTTAAAAAACTGGCCAATGTTTTTGGGCTTAAAGTAATGTCATTGGATTATGAATGGGGGGAAGCGGCAAATCCTGAAGATATAAAGAAGCTGCTAGATGAAAACCCGGACATAAAAGGTGTCATGATACAGCAGAGCGAGACTTCAACAGGCATTATAAATGATATTGAAGCAGTAAGTAAAATAATGAAGAATCATTCTGCGTTGTTTATTGTAGATGCAATCAGCGGAATTGGCGCTTCTGATCTTAAAGTGGACAGCTGGGGACTTGATATAGTATGCGGCGGTTCACAGAAAGCTATCAGCGCTCCCTCAGGCGCTGCGTTTATAAGCGTAAGCCAGAAAGCATGGAAGCAGATTGAAAAATCAAACATTCCAAAGTTTTATTTCGACCTTATTGCAGCAAAAAAATATGTGGACAAGAATCCGCCGCAGACTCCATGGACACCAGGTATTTCCATAATAGTTGCAATGAACAAGGCGCTGGACATGTTTTTTGAAGAAGGCAGGGAGGCTGTTTATGAGAGGCATAAAGTAAATGCGCTGGCAGTACAAAAAGCCTGTGAAAAACTGGGGCTCGAGTGCCTGGTTAAAAATCCTGCAAGCCGCGGAGTGTCTGTGACTTCATTGAAGGTACCAGAAGGTATTGACGGAAAAGTCCTAACCAAGGCTATGAGGGCAAAATACGGAGTCACCATAGCAGGCGGCCAGGGGAAACTTACGGGCCTTATTTTCAGGATAGGCCATCTCGGTTATGTCGGGATATTTGATGTACTTATCGCAATAACGGCTCTTGAATTTGCACTAAAAGAGCAGGGATGGAAATTTGAACTGGGTGCAGGTGTTGTGGAGGCGCAGAAGACATTTTGGGAGAACAATTATATGAGCCCGAAAGTTTAGTGGGACAAGTAAGCCTAGAAAGGAATACTTTTTATTATTATTTTGTGCCTTGAAAGGAATAGTTATAAAAATGAAGAAAAAAATAATAGTTACGGACGGAATATCAGAAAATGCAAAAAAAATTCTGGAAAGCAAATACATTGTTGACCTTAAAAAAGGATTACCGCCAGAGGAGCTTAAAAAGGAGATAAAGAACTACAATGCCATAATTATCAGAAGCGCAACAAAGATGACTGCCGAGATAATAGAAGCCAGCGAAAACCTTGAAGTCATAGGCAGGGCAGGCGTGGGGGTGGATAATGTAGATGTAAAAGCCGCAACAAAAAAAGGCATTGTTGTAGTCAATGCTCCCGGAAGCAACAGCGTGTCTGTTGCAGAACACGCAATCGGGCTNNGTGGTAGGCTTCGGAAAAATCGGCTATCTCGTGGCAAAAAAAGCAATAGGACTTGGAATGCGGGTTATAGCTTTTGACCCTTTCACAGCGGATGAGAAGTTTGCATCCCTTGGAATTGAAAGGGCAAATAAAATTGAGGATGTTTATAAAGTTGCAGATTTTATTACCATACATCTGCCAAAAAACAAGGATACACTCGGGTTGTTTGATAAAAAAGAATTCGCCAAAATGAAAAAAGGGGTAGTCATCATCAATTCAGCCAGAGGCGGCATAATAAATGAAAGCGACCTTGCTGATGCCATTAAAGCCGGCCAGGTGGGGGGCGCTGCCCTTGATGTATTTGAAAGCGAACCATGCCTGTCATCACCCTTGTTTGAACTTGACAATGTCGTCTGCACCCCTCATCTTGGCGCATCAACTGATGAAGCCCAGGACAGGGCAGGCGTTATGATTGCGGAGCAGGTCGATGCGGTTCTATCCGGAAAACCTGCAACTTTTGCGGTAAATTTTCCTGCTGCAAGCACTGAGCTTATGGAGGCCATCACACCATTTTATGAACTTTGCTCAGATATGGGGACTCTTTTTGCAGGAACTTTTGAAGGAAACCTTGAAAGCATA
>PMCC01000102.1 GCA_003155275.1 Actinomycetota bacterium
GGCTCTTTCTTTAACAACCTGCTGCCTACAAGTTTTGGCGGTGATATATACAGGTCTGTTGATATTGCAAACAAGGCCAAAGTATCCATTGGAAAATCCGCATCTGTCCTTGTCATGGACAGGTTTTCCGGCGTGATAACATCATCAGTATATGCAGTAATTGCGCTTCTTTTAGGTTTCAGGACTGTAGGCAGTACTTCTTATGTTATACCTGTAATAGTATTCTTTGCAGTATGCGTTGTTATTCTGTTTTTTCTGCTTAATCCCTCATTTTTAGGGCTCAACAAACTGGTTAAAAAAATAAAGTTTCTTTCAAAAATAAAAGGTAAACTTAGAGAAGTCTACCACACTTTACAGAGTTTTAAAAAATTCAAACAGGCTTTGGTTCTTGCGCTTCTGTGCAGTTTTGCTTTGCAGTTTGGATTTATTGCAAATTGCTATCTTGCGGCCAGGGCATTAGGCATAAATCTGTCTTTCGCATCTTTTGTATTTCTTGTTCCGATAGTTGCAACTATTGCCATGCTTCCCTTATCAATTGGCGGAACAGGCATCAGGGAAAATTCCCAGGTTTTTCTTATGGTTGCCCTTGGAGCTTCAAGTGATAAATCAACTGTCGCTTCGCTGCTGCTTTTTGCAATGATTATTACAGTCGGCATAATAGGAGCAATTGTATATGCTGTCAGGCCGTTTATTTTAAAACAGCCGAAAGACAGGAAAGCAGTGCTGGAAAAAGAGATTGAAATCGTCACAGAAGAAGGCATTATTGATGCTGCTGAAGAAGAAACAGGAATTAAAGACCCGGATACGGATAAAAATTCTGCTGGATAAAATCTTGGCTGGTGTATAAAATTCGCCCGTTGCCTTCCGGCAAGTTAGAACAATTTATGGATCCACCCGCAATCTTCGGCAATTTATGGCAACCCATAAATTTACTGCCTGTCCTATGGCAAGCCATCCAACTAATAAATCTACCTTTCGGCCCCGGGCAATTTAATACAAGGTGTCAGATATTTAAGCTGCTTATAAAACTATTCAGGAAATTTTCAAGCGAAGGGATATAGAAATAAAAATTAACAAGCTTTAGAAAGATAAAGAAAGCCATAACAAAAATAAATACAAAGAATAAATAATATAATACTCTTAATAAAACTGCTCTCCACATAATATTTAACCCTTCGCCTTTGGTTTCGTTGTTTTCGATGACTTTTGGGATGGTTTCCATTTTTTGCTTAATATTTTTCTCCATTTTCTCCGGTTTGACTGACCTTTTTATTTAATCCCTGTCTCCAGTGACCTATTATCATTTTAGCTTTATTTCACTTTTTAAGATTCAACTGAAATATTCTTTATCTCTATTATATTCGGGGATTTACTCCCTTCCAAATATTTTTATGCGCTTTTTATCAGTTCATTGCAATCTTCTGGACCCGCTTCTTAAGCGGCGCCAGTATCCTTATGAGAAATTCACCGTATCTTGAATAATATACCTTATGAAGGAGCGCTTTTTTTAGGGATTTTTTCCAATACACCCTCCAGGCAAAATTACTGTAACAGTTCAATATCTGTTTTCTGGTAAACTGCGGCATTGTGAGCCTGGTGTCGGTCCTTGATATAAATTCCCTGTCGTCCTCCTGGCTGGTAATAAAATTATTCTCAATACTTATATTATATAACGGGGTCCCCGGATATGCTTCAAAAATATAAATTACCAGGCTGTTTGGCTGTATCCTCCTATTTAATTTGACTGTTTCCATATGAATGGCAATAGTCTCAAAAGGAAACCCTACAATATTAAATGACTTGGTTTTAATGCCCGCATCTCTTGCAAATGCAAAAGCTTTCTCAATATCTTCATTTTTCATCCGCCTGTTAAGTATCTTTTTCCTGAACTCCTCGTCGCCATGTTCAATACCCATTGCAACCCTGTAACAGCCTGCATCTTTTAACGCCCCGACCATTTCTTCTTTCAGGTACTCAACTCTTGTATTTATTTCAAAGGGATACCCGATTTCTTTTTTATACTTCCCGCAGAATTCCAGGACGTATTTATTGTCAACTGTAAA
This sequence comes from Actinomycetota bacterium, assembly GCA_003155275.1. Taxonomy (GTDB): domain Bacteria; phylum Actinomycetota; class Humimicrobiia; order Humimicrobiales; family Humimicrobiaceae; genus Fen731. Next base: position 2,064 of record PMCC01000102.1, read on the forward strand.
AACGTCATCATTCAGGTAAATGGACTTGATCCTATAGTTTGTGATTACTTCCTTTATTTCTGCAATTATGCTGTCAACACTGCGAAACCTGACATAATGTCCGGTCTGGAGCTTTCTTAGGCCGCTGTTGCAGCAGTAAGTACAGCTGTAGGGGCATCCCCTGCTGCTCATAAAAACTGCCCTGTCATAGTCAGAGTCCACAACAGCCTGGTACCCAAACATATCCCTGTCACCGAACGGAAGGCTGTCGAGATCTTCAAGCAGGGGCCTGTTTGGATTTTCATATATCCGGCCGTCTTTTTTTACCCAGATGTTTGGAATGGCTGTTATGTCACTGCCTGCCTGCAGCGCATTTACCACATCAAGAAGCGCATATTCGCCTTCCCCGACACAGATTGCATCAAGGCCCTCAGTGTTTTCAAGCTCCCAAGTGGCAAGAGATACATGAGCCCCTCCGCATATTATAAAGATCCTGTCTCCGTAAATGCTTTTAATTTCGGCAATCATTTTCTTTATATATTTGTACTGAAAACTGACAGTCGTAATTGCAAGGACGCCGGGTTTGTACTGTTCGATTTTTTCAAGAAGCGGTTTAATATCATAGCTTCCATAAAGATACTGCAATGAGGTCTCATGGCCGGCTTTTTTTAATACTGCGGCAAGGGACCCAAGGCCAAAGTGGTAACTGAGCGCGCCGCCTTTTACATTAAAATCAAGGTATGCAAAAAGTACTTTCATAAAATCATGTGATAATTATATGGTTTTTTTATTTTATTTTTTTACTGTAAAAATTTCTAATACCAGGGATAACTGGCTTCAGGAGATTATATAAGTTTTTNNACTAAAGTCAATTTATTTGAACCTCTTCTGTAAATATTTAGTATGGTTATCCTGATGATGTGCATTAAACATGTCTGGCAATTTTAAAATATAAATATTGTTATGATAATTTTAACTTACAGTATTTGTAAAACACTTGTTTAACATTCTACTACTGCGCATGGAATTAAGAAAATCTATTCCGAAATTTATTAAAACTAAAAAATATTACAAATTATATTATAATCTACACAATCGTTATTATTTGCACAGCAGATAACGTTAAAAAGCCGGGGAAATATTTTTTTTGCAGGTTTGCGCCGGGCATAATTTTATTTAATTTAAATTTAAAGGGGCTAAAAAGATGGATGAAAAAGAAAACAAAGGTTATGAGCCGATGATACAAAAGACTATGGAAAAAAGTAAGAAATCAAGGTTTGCAAACTACTCTGATATGTTTGTTGGTAAAAGGGGATTTTTTGCATTTTTGAAATATGAGTTTCTTACAACATGGTTTTCCAACTGTCCCGGAGCTGCAGGAATAGCTCTCAGGTCAATATTTTATAAATCCCTTTTTAAGAAAGTGGGTAAAGGGGTTATCTTTGGAAAATCTGTAACCATAAGAAATCCTTATAAAATAGTAATCGGCAACAATGTTATTATAGATGAAAACGTAATGCTTGATGCAAAAGGGACAGACAATCGGGGTATAGTCCTTGAGAATGGGGTTTTTCTGGGCCGTAACACTATCCTTTCATGCAAAAACGGTGATATTACCTTAAAAGAAAATGTAAATATAGGGTTTAACTGCGAAGTCTATTCTTTAAACAAAGT
>PMCC01000017.1:0-16390 GCA_003155275.1 Actinomycetota bacterium
TACTGGTCCGGCCCGGCACGGAAACAAGGGCTGAGAGAAGCTGCAGGCGTTTAAAAAACTTCTTACTGAATATATTATTCCATATGCTTTTTTCAAGGCCGAATACAAATATTTTCGGTAAACTTTCTACTCCAAAAACTTTCTACTGCGCAAATTATTTACCTAAAGTTTATTCAATTCTTTATATAGTGAGATGATATTTTCTATCGGGGTTTCCGGCAGAGCCTCATGGGAAGGCGCCAAAATCACGCCGCCCCGATTGCCCCAGAGATCCTTGACTTTTTTTACTTCCTGTCTTATCTCCAGCGGTGTCTTAAAAACAAGCAGATTTTGGACATCCATTCCGCCGTGTATACAGACATCTCTTCCATAAAGCCTGTATATGTTATCAAGTTCCATATCTTTTGCAGATGTCTGCACAACATCAAAAACATCAATTCCTGCATCTATCATCATCGGCATTACTTTGTGCACGCTTCCACAGCAATGCCAGGAAAAAATTACATTATGGCTCTTAACTATTGATATCAGCTCTTTATAATGCGGCAGAAAGTACTTTTTAAATATATCAGGCGAAAACAGCATTCCGTACTGGCCCGCCACATCATCAGCCGTTCCAAAATACTCGACGGCATTTCCATAATCCTGCAGCTCTTTTTTTGTATATTCAATTGTAAAAGCAGCAACTTCATTTATAAGCTTTTGGGCAAACTTTATATTAAAAGCAATATCCATCAGGAATTGCTCGTATCCGCGAAGCGCCCAGCATATCATAAAAAGATGTGCAAGGTTACCTGTGCAGATAAATTCGTCGCTGCTGCCGATAATCTTTTCATAGTTTAAATCATTGCTGCCGTATTTATTGTCAAAATAACGAAAGTTAAATAAAGAAAGCCGCTCTGTTAAAAAACCATCCTTTAAATCTGATGCTTTTTCGAGATTTGAAAGCGGCGGGTCCGCCACAACATCATAGTCCATACTTGTTTCACCTTTCCCGCCTTCCCCAAACAATGAATTTGCCCCAAGCTGGTAATAATTGGCATGATCTTTAATATAAGGCTTTTGCGGCTCAGGCCCGGTATATCTTGCTGTGTAAGTGGTAAATTTGCATATTTTTGAACCCGAAGCATAAAAATCTGCTCCGAGCGCATCTATAAGTCTTTTATAATTTTTAAGCAGGTTTTCCGGTTCTTCAAAACCAAAATACCTGTTTAACCGCACTGACAGGTTCGGAAGCCCCCTGTATGAAGAAGGTATTTTATCGACAGTTTTAAATTTTATTGCTGCAAGCGCTCTTTCTTTCTTTGTCATTTTCTTTGCCATGGATAAATATTTCTCCTTTTTATTAAATCCTGCTTTTTCCCAGATTACAAAATTTATAGTAATATATATTGTAATACTTTTACTTGAATCTGTTATTATTAAAATATTATTCTTATTATTGGTTTCATTATGAAAAAAACTACAGAAAAGCTTCCTGAGATATCATGGGTAAATGTTTTCACCTCAAGTATCCCGGGGGTGTCTCACAATACTTATTTCAGCGATTCCATGCAAAGAGAAATAGGATATGCAGTTTATGTTCCACCTGGTTATGATTTCAAGCCAAGTCCTGCTGCTGCGGTCAAACTTCAGGAAAGATATCCTGTGACATACTGGCTGCATGGAAAGGGTGGCGACGAGTCCATGGGATTTGATATAAAGCTTTTTAATTTTTTCCATAAGGCCGTAACTGAAGGAAAAATCCGGCCGGCCCTTTTGGTCTGTCCCAATTGCGGAAGTTTTTCGATGTTTTGTGATTCTTATGACAAAACAATAATGGGGGAGACCATATTAATAAAAGAGCTTATACCGCTGATAGATGCAACTTACATGACAATTGCGGGTCGCAGCGGAAGAGCTATTGAAGGATTTTCTATGGGAGGTTTTGGAGCTATAAAATCAGCATTTAAATTTCCGGAAATGTTTTCATCTGTTGTTACCTATGGAGCTTCCCTGCATGACCTTGACAGCGTATCTTCCGGCAGACCGGAAGTCTTTGAAAGGATGTTCGGAGCCAGAAATGATTATTTCCAGCAGAACAGCCCGTATATCCTGGCCCAAAAAAATGCGACGTTTATCAGGAAGAATTTAAAACTTAAATTTATTAACGGCACGTTGGATTTTACCCTGCAGAATAATTTAAAACTTAATTCCCACCTCGATAAACTTGGAATAAATTATGATTTCAAACTTCTTGATGGATACAAGCATATCCCGATCCCTTATTATGAAACTGAAGGGCTAAACGGATTTATATTCCATTCGCAAAACTTTGGACCAGTGCACTCCAAAAAGGGTTTAATAGGAAATATAAACTTGTATAACAATCATTCTTAGGAGGTTTTTAAGCTTTATTATTTAAAAATTCATTTTTAGTTTTTCCATAGGTAACATTTTCTTTAGGAAAAATGGGTATATCCAAATTATAAGGGCACTTTTTAGTGCATTTTCTGCATCCAGTGTAATCATTTGCCTTATTTATAGCTTTTTCCAAGATTGAACATAGGTAGCCTTACTTAAAAATGCACCCATTATTTTCTCCCGTCAAGCCAATCATGGACGAATTGTTCAGCTCTTTCACTTATCACAACCTCAAGGATTTTTTGGGCCACAGTTCCCGGTGAATCAGGGGGTGGAAGACTGTTATAGCCTTCATCTTGTTTGCCCGCATCTTGTATTGAATTGTGATTTTTACCGATTATTGTATTTTTTTCAAAATTTGTAGCGGTGATATAAGGATACACAATGCTTACTGATATCTTCTCATCTGCTAATTCCTCACGCGCCGTAAGCGAGATAGTATTTAGTGCAGATTTTATTGAGGCATAACCAGACATGCCTGGCATATGCATTTTTGACAACCCTGAGCTGATGTTCACGATTACTCCTCCACCTTGTTTTCGCATAACTGGAATAACTTCTTGCATTGCAGTCAGTGGTCCGATAAGATTCAAATCAATAATATACTGAAATTCTTTTATGTCTATGTATTCCACAAGCTCGTCAAAACCCTGCCCGGCATTGTTTATTAAAACATCAATGCGCCCATAATGGCCATAAACTTTTTTTACCATATTTTTAACTGAAACAGCGTTTGCCATATCAGTCTGGACGACAAGGGAGTCTTGTAATCCCGAGGCAAGTTCATTCAGTTTATCTTTTGAGCGAGCAACAATTGCTACTTTTGCACCGTTTTTAGCGAATAATCTTGCAGTTGCAAACCCTATACCTGCAGATGCTCCTGTAATAATGACGACCTTATTCCTGATATCCATATTTGATATTTTACCATAAAGAAAAACAAAATAATTTAAAAACTCAAATTAAAAAATAGGTTATCTTCATCTTAACCTTTTATGGTTACAGTTCCTGAGGTGCCGTCTACCTGGACCCTGTCACCTGTTTTTATAAGCACTGTTGCACCAATTACGTTTACTGCCAGCGGAAGCGCATACTCTCTGGCAACAACCACACCATGTGAGAGCATAGAACCAACTTCGGTAACCAGTGCGTTTATCAGACAATAATAGGGGGACCACCCAATGTCAGTAAATTCAGCAATCATTATATCCCCTTTTTCCAGCATTTTGGCGTCCTCAATGTTTCTAACGACCCTGGCCCTGCCCTCGGCAAAACCTCTGCTTCCCGGGGAGCCTTTTAAAACAGTCCCTACTGCCGCTCTGCTAATATCAGGCACTGCAGGTTTAGGTTTCCCTATAGAAATATCACAAAATTTAAATTCCTGCTGCCGGGCAAGCAGCCTTCTTCTTGCAAGCGCTTTTCTTACAAGGGCGGGATGTTTCTCTTTTATCAGCTGACCTATTTCACTGTGCTGTAAAAAGTAAATGAGGTCCGCATCAGGCAAAATACCCTGCAAAACCAGCTGGTTTCCCAAGCATGAATACGCTGCCTTGAACTTGTCAAGGACTTTGATACACATTGATTTGGAAAACTCACGATTTTTAACACCCGTACGGGCCTGCCCTATCATGTATTTGAGTATACTTTTTTTAAGTCCCCTGTAATATCCTAAAAGGTTAGCGGCATTATCTGTATAATGGTTTTCTTTTTGTCCGTCTATTCCCCCTGAAACAAGCACCGGCTTAAGATAATCCATCAGGTCTTCCTCGTTTCGGCTCCAACTGCCGCTGCGCAACTCTGCTTCACGGATTGCCCTATGCCCATGCCTTTGTATAAAATATTCATAAGCCTTGCCCGCACCTCCTTTGGAATTCCTGGCAAGATCAAGGATTTCAGATGCGCTAAATCCGGCTGCAGAAGGATCGTCTGCAAGAATCGCCCGGGCAAGCTTCCTTAAAGAACGAAGAATATCAACGCTTTCGATATCCTCTATGTCTTCAAGGACAGATGAAATTAGAGACTTGGTCTTTTCACTGTCAGTTGAGTCTTTATCAATAATCATAAATAGAGCGCTGGCCATAGCTCCGGAATGTCCTGAAGTAATATAATGCAACCAGAATGCATGATTTAATGCAGCAAGATTTCTGTCTATTTCCAGAAACAATTGGGAAGGGTCATCTCTTAATTGTATTTGAAAATTATCTGCCAATTCCTGAATTTCTTTGCGGGCTTTGTTTCTTGACATCAGCAGTGTAAAATACTTTCTTCCGTTGTTTGCTTTTAGAAAAATATTTACTTTTTTTTTGGCCTGTTTTGGAATATCATCAAGAAGCCTGCCGCACAAGCTTAGGCCCACTGCCTCACTGCTTGCCCCCAGTACGCCGTCAGCCATTTTATATAATGTAGTAAGGTTGATAAACAGATGGTTGCATACACTTAAGACACAACTTCCCGGTGGTACTTCTTCCATGCTCCTGAAAGCCCCTGTATAGACAATCATCTTTCTCATGCCAAAGTCGATGGCATTGACACTTGTAGATAAACTTAGCGGAGTTACCGCACCCGGCAGCATCTCCCTGATATTGCAGTTTGTTATGACATTGCCGCTCATATCGAGATCTGTATCAAGTTCATCTATTTCCGGTTCATCAAGCACAGTGATCGGGCGCGCTTGAAGCCAGAAAAGCTTTCCATCTGTATCAATAGCCCATTCAAGGTCAAGCGGCACATTCATTTGCTGGCTCGCCCTGCCAGCCTCGGAAAATATCATACTCAACTCCCGTGCATCAAGCAATCCATCTTCTGAATCAATTGAAAATGCGGCGGAATTTAATATATTGCCCGGCCCCGGCTCCGCTAAAGGTATGCGGTATTGCTTTCCCGAAGCAGCTCCTGAAACCAACTTTTCACCAAGTCCCGGTATTGCTTCAATGAACATATATTTATTTCCCAACACAGGATCAACTGTAAAACATACCCCGGCTTTTTTGGCCCGCACCATCTCCTGGACGATAACGGCCATCCTGGCATCTCTCTGCCGATTAAAAAAANNGAAAGTTCCGGGCTATCTTCTGTTGTTGCTGATGAACGTACCGCTACGCTTCCCAAGGCACTTTTAATATAATGCTCAGCTGCCTTTTCCAGATCTTCATCGCTTCCAACATCAGTTAAAACAAAACCCCTGCCTATATTAAAACCAGCTTTACTTAAAGCATTAAGTCCTTTGGCCTTGCCACCGACTTGTGCCAATATCGATTCAGGTATTTCTGCGAGTTCATAGATTTCCATGTATTTGAGGCTCCTTCCCATATCTGTTCCATCTTGCATTGTCAGAATTAAAACCGAATTCCAAAATACCCCTGCCTTTGATGCCGCCAATTGAAAAATTTCCGATACCTTCAAAAATTGTGTAGGCTCCATCTTTGAAAGGAAATACATACTCCAGTTCTTTTTTGCAGGCAACGGTAAAGGTCTGACCGTCAACCAGCCTCACAAAATAGTTAAAACTTAATGGCACATGACCGCTGCATTCTATCTCATCCATGGATGTCGCTCTGTCAACACAAATCGTTTTACCCCCACTGATAAAATATCCTGTCTGAAGCTCATTTATATCAGGATAACGTACCATATTTACATTAAGGGCATCTCCATTTTCCAGCAACGCCATTAACCAGATATGCCTGTCCATGTATTCCCAGTCCCGCTTGCCATAAGAGTGATCGCGCATAGCGGGCCAATTAACTGGTTTGGAAATACTGCCATTTGAAAATTCCCCAGAAACCTGCCCCTGCTGTTCGTAATGCACCTGATGGTTCTGTGTTAGGCTTGCAAAAAAGTTTCCGGACCATTTTTCTTTTGCCAGCGCCCGCGCAATGGGGCCGCTGTCCATGTGCCGGGAAAATTCAAATATTGGAGATGAGGCGGTAAAAAAGCCTTCAAAAGAAATTTCAATATCTTTTTCAAAAAGGCTGGCAGAAAGATTTTCATCCAAAGAAACTTTTGCTATTGTGCCGTTAAAACTAAATTTCCATTTTAAACCGGACTTAAGGCATTCAACTGCCGCCGGGCATTGTTCACCAGGAAAAACCTGCCGGCTGTTTACAAAAATGCCACCACCATTTTCTTTCAGGGCAAACCACACTTCGCATGATCCGCCGCCCCTTATACCAAGCCTTAAAAGAAGACTGTTTCCTTCCATATCATGGCTTGAGAAATAGTAACTGTTATTCTGGTCAATTCCCGCATCCGGTGGCAATTGAAAAGATTCTGCGATGATTTCATCAAAGGGATTTTTCTTTTTGCGTTTTTCAATGGATCTTTTAACAATTAACTCTTTAAACTTTTGGCTGAAGCTCATTTTGTATCCTGTTACTTTCTTCTATAATTTTTTCTTCCTGGCGTTCACTTTTAAGCAGAAACTACTATCTTAAAGTTTTATACAACAATACGCATGACAAAAAAAGATTTCCGTAAAATTAAAAAGTGATTTCATTATAAGTGATTAAAAATTATAAACAATATGTTATATAAACATTATGTCTGTTTAAAAAATTTATTAAAATAAAAAACGTGTGATAATATTCCTGAAATCTTCTATTTGTGATTATTTTTTTAAAGTTATTTGTTAAAATGAGTAAAAACATTAACAATATTTTTATAAAAACCAAAACAGGAGAAATAAATGAACTATAGGATACTGGGAAAAACGGGTTTCAAAATCTCAGAAGTATCTCTTGGAACATGGCAGCTTGGAGGGAAATGGGGCGAAAAATTCAATCCTGAAACAGCGCACCGGATACTTGAAAAAGCGGTTGAAAACGGCATTAATTTTTTTGATACAGCCGATGTTTATAATAATGGTGAAAGTGAGATTGCCATTGGTAAATTCCTAAAAAAGGTTGGCCAAAGAATTTATGTTGCCACCAAATGCGGAAGGCAGTTAAATCCTCATATTTCTGAGGGATATAACAGGGAAAATATAACGAGATATATTAATGAGAGCCTTGCAAGGATGGAGCTGGAGGCAATCGACCTTATTCAGCTCCACTGTCCTCCAACAGATGTTTATGACAGGCAGGAAGTCTTTGAAGTCCTGGACGATTTAAAAAAGGAAGGTAAGATATTGAATTATGGCGTTAGTGTTGAAAAAGTAGAAGAGGCGTTAAAAGCTATAGAATATCCCGGAGTCGCAAGTGTACAGATAATTTACAATATGTTCAGGCTAAAACCCCAGGATCGCTTCTTTGAAGAAGCATTTAAACAAAATGTGGGAATAATTATAAGGGTCCCGCTGGCAAGCGGGCTTTTGACAGGGAAGTTAAAAAAGAATACTGAATATGGCGCCGATGACCACAGATCCTTTAACAGGGAAGGAAAATTTTTTGATAAGGGCGAGACATTTTCAGGTGTTCCTTATGAAACCGGGCTTGAAGCTGTGGAGGAATTAAAAAAGATCTTTGGCGGCGGCGATTTGACAAAATATGCCATCAGGTGGATCCTTGATAATAAAGATATCAGCTGTGTTATCCCCGGCATGAGCAGCGAAGAGCAGCTAAAGTCAAATATTGCGGCTTCTGAAATGCCGCCGATTGATAAATCCAGGACCGAAGCCGTAAAGCAAATATATGACAGGTACATCAGGGAATATGTCCAGGATCTATGGTGATAGTTCAAAAGATTGTATTGTATCAGATGAACAAATATTTCTTTCTCCCTGGCTGTCTTTTAACAGGGATGCCACCCATTGCCTGTTCTCCCAGAGAGCACATCCACCCTTGGTTTCTTTCAGGTTCTCGTGGTTTTCACGTATTTTCTTTAAGAATTCCGAACCAAGTGCATCCTTTAGGCTCTGTTCCTTTAAATTTGTATCGGAATATGGAGCAAATGGGCAAGGCTCAAGATCTCCCCGGGCGTTTATGTGGACAAAACCTCTTCCTGATGCCAGGCATCCGCCCATTTCTTCTTCACTTCCGGGGAAAGCGATAAAAAGTGCCGGAAACTTATGCTTATAATCATTTACTATTTCAACGATTTTTTTCTCCTGCTCACTAGTAAGGCACATATCTTCTGTACCATGCTTGACGGGTACATAGCTTACGTAAAAAAATATTTTGCAGCCAAGTCTTGACAGTTCTTTGACAAACCCCTTACTAGTTATAAGGTTAAAATTATCTTTTTCAAGAGTCAGCGACAGTCCCCAGAAAATATTCTTTCCCTGAGTTTTGCTGATAATTTTATTTACATGCTCATATACCCCGGCGCCGCGTCTGCTGTCAGTCTCCTCACGGTCGCCTTCAATGCTTAATATGGGAATAAGATTTTTCTGCTTTTCAAGCACAGACATCATTTCTTCATCTATCAGAAGTCCATTTGTGAATACGGGGAAAATAATGTCCGGGTGACTTGCAATAATACTTATTATCTCGTTTCTTACCAAGGGTTCCCCTCCGGCAATAATTATTATTGATGTCCCCAAATCATGTGCCTGGCCTATGATATCTTCTAATTTTTCCGGGCTTATTTCACCCTCCCTTTTTCTATTAAATGCCTGCGCGTAGCACCCTTTGCACGAAAGATTGCACCTTTCGGTTATACTAAAAATCATAAATGGCGGGACATGCACGCCCTTTTTTTCCCATTCAAGCCTTAAAGACCCTGCCTTTTTCTGCCATCTGTATGTCTGCAGAAAAAATTTCGCAAGCGCCGGTTGTTTAAAAATAGTTTTTAAGGCATCCTTAAAAAGAATCTTAATTTCCCTGTTAAGCTTCTTATCAAGTAAAATATTTCTCTTTTCGATTTGATTTACTCTCCAATAATTTTTACAAGAACCCTTTTCTTTCGTTTCCCGTCAAACTCACCATAAAACACCTGCTCCCAGGGTCCGGCATCAAGCTTTCCCTGGCTTACAGCTATAACCACTTCCCTGCCCATCACGGTTCTTTTCATGTGAGCATCCGCATTATCCTCAAAACCATTATGCCTGTATTGGCTGTAAGGTTTTTCCGGAGCTATTTTTTCGAGCCATTTTTCAAAATCATCGTGAAGACCGGATTCGTCATCATTTATAAAGACGCTTGCCGTTATATGCATGGCGTTGCACAAAATGAGCCCTTCTTTTATGCCGCTATCAGCAAGGCATTTTTCGATTTCCCGGGTTATATTAATAAATTCCCGCCTGTTTTTTGTCTGAAACCACAGCTCTTTCCTGTAACTTTTCATAAAATCCCCCATCTTATATATGTATAAACACAACAATTTTACAGTTAATTATAACAGCATCTTTACCTGGCTGAATCCCTGAGAATACAATATAAAATAATAAATAACTATAACACGACTAAAAATTTTTTGAATCCGTGCTTTGCCAAAAAATGATTAAAAAAAATTGATATTTGTTTTGATGCTTATAAACGTATCAGACTTAAGGATATATTAATATCATTTTCCTGGTAATTATATATATGGCTCTGCTAAAAAAGGCAGATTAAAATGCGGGCACTAACTAATTAAGATATACCTTGCCGGCAATATCGAAAGGGTCTATCATTTCAACCCCGGTATACCTGGCAGGATTTGGTGTTGCAGCAGGGTCTTTTATAAACTCAAATATATCCTTTATTGAATACTTTCCGTCTTTATCCCTGTCTACGGCGCCTTTATCTGTAAGTATATAGTTTAATATTTCCTGAAATGTAATCGGGGCAATTGCAATTCTCGGAACTGATGTATTTTCAGCTATGGGCCTTGCAGAATCCGCCAGGGCGCATGAGCTTATAATAACTGCCATTTTTTCACACGTTATTTGGTCAAGCAGGCTGCATACTTCGTAGTAAGAAGTATACCGGCCGCCGTGTTCGCTGCCAATACCATTCGCAAATTCCATCATCGCCGGCGCTCCTGCATCAGCTTCTTCACTGCCATGGGACATTAATGCAACCAAAACACTGCATCCGGCATTACTAAGCTTTTTTACGTCATCTATGGCTTTTACAAAATTATCATATGTCCCCCCGTCCTGGTTTTGGCCCCAGCAAATATGAATCTGCTCCTGTGGGATCCCCAGGTTTAAGAAATAGTCGGTTATTTCATAATAATTCGGGTCATTTCCCTTTGCGTAGCTATACTCTTTATTTTTTTTCTGCATGGTTTCAATTATTATTACAAACCTGTTATCTTTTAAGGCAGCAGTTTCCATAACTGGCTTATTTCCAGGCTGTTGGCTCTGGACATCCTTATTTGCATTTTTTTCTGCCTCTGCTGCTTTTGCCTTTTCTTCCTGTGCAATCAATAATTCTTTTTCAGACAACGTTTCTGCGCTTGCTGCCTGACTTTCTTCCTTACCATTGTTTTTATAGTTTTGACCATCCTCAGAAGCAGCGCTGCCGCCGGCATCTGCCGGGTTTAAACTGTCATCGCTTGTAAGTGCAAGCTTTGACCCGCAGAACGAGCAGGACAGCCCGAGACTGAATACTAAAACTGCGGTGAGTAAAACGGTAACCATATATAAATATTTCTTCTTCACATCAATTCCTCTTTAAACATCAATTCCTTTTTAATATTAAAAAATTAACTCTTTATCTAAGCAGGTTTTTAAAATAAAATTCTATTAATAAAACCCGGTATTACAAGTATAAAATAATTAATAACGGTATTGGACCATTCGGGCATTTCCCGTTAAAAATCATATTCCCTTAATAATAATATATCGGCAGTTTTTAAGTATTTATAGAAATATTTTGAGTTTTAAGGAGCTGACATGGAATCTGAGGTTACCACCGGAAAAGATAGATTTATAATCCGTCCCGCACAGGAGAGGGATACTGCAATTCTGCTTGATTTTATCAGGCGCCTTGCAGATTATGAAAAAAGACTCCATGAAGTGACTGCCACAGAGGAAGATATTAGAAGCGTTATCTTCGGCAAAAAAATTGCAGAGGCGCTTATTGCCGACTATAAGGGAAGGCCTGCTGGCTTTGCAATATTTTTCCATAATTTTTCCACATTTCTTGGAAAACCCGGCATATATATAGAAGATTTATTTGTCTGTCCCGAATTTCGGGGAAAGGGCCTTGGAAAGCTCCTCTTTTCTTATATTGCGCAGCTTGCAGTTGAAAGAAACTGCGGCAGGGTTGAATGGACGGTTCTTACCTGGAATGAGCCGGCAATCAGTTTTTATAAGAAAATCGGCGCAATTCCAAAAGACGAATGGATGTTATATAAATTAAGCGGAAATGCTTTGGAAAAACTTGCAATACCTAAATCCTAGTATAAAAAAGTATATTAAAATATTAAATATAATGTTAGATTTTATTATTATTTTCATTTAAAAATTATAAAAACTGATAAAATAGTATTAATAAAAGAAATCGAAAAGAGGGTAAAATGGCTTTTTCAAATGCTGAAAAAAATTATTCGACGGAAATCGGACCAAGAACACTTCTTACCGTGGTCGGAGATTATGCTGTTCTTGATGGCAAATTCAAGATTTCACAGTCAATTGAAATTGATTGTGAGCTGAGAGGAAAACTTACCGTTGATGGGAAAATCACCATTCAGCAAAACGGTTTTGTCAGTGCCGACGTTAAGACAGAAGAAGCTGAAATCATAGGCAGATATGTAGGAGACATGGAAGCAACCGGTAATGTTATTATAAGGGAAACCGGAGTAGCTATGGGTAATATAAAGACCGATTCTCTCGTAATTAACAAGGGCGGCATCTTCAATGGAAATATCATGAGAATGACTGAAGTACAGATTTTGCTTGATGAAAAACTCGCAACTACAGCTATAGTGGAAAAATCGGATATTTAGGAGGAGCAAGAGAAGGATATTTACTGTGGTTCCAATTTCACAGGTGTAAATTATCATTAAACGCCGGGCTAAAGACCTTTGTAGTACACGGCAAAAATATTTTTATCAGCATCAGGGCATTCAGGATCTGATGGGTTTGTTATTACAATCAAGTCTCTTTTTATATAGGCGGCAATGAAAAAACTGTCGCCTTTTTCAAGGGGAGCGGAAATATGGCTTACAAGTGATAATTGTTTTGTGTCGCCGGACTTTATAAACGGTGAATCCCCTTTAAGATACCCGTCTTTTGACCATTTGATGTTGCCGTCCGCATCAACAAGGTAAGCAGAGATAAATACGAAAAGACCTTCAGTTGAATCAAGGCAATTAACTATTTCGCTGCTGCCGGCCAAAGTCCCGGATGCTCTCATTTCACTACCGCCTTCAAAAAAACTCCCCTCCTCAAGCTTTATATCCCGGAATTCTGCAAGCAGGGGGTTTGATGTTTTCACTTTTCCCCAATTGCCCGGAAATCCTGCAACTGCCAAAAATTTTATATTGTCTTTAAATAAAACATAGTCCATTTCTCCGGTATTTTCTCCATATTTTTCTTTCATAGCCAGCGCTTTTTCCATGTATTCTTTTATGCCTTTCAAATATGGATATGTATCATATGCTTTTTTATATTCACTTTCTGCTCTGCTGTATAGCCCATATTTGAAGAATATGTCACCAGTGGACTTAAAATTTTGCGCCTTTTTAATTTCTTCAAGGGCTTTATCCTTATTTACTTTGGCCGCCTCAATAACTTTCGCTTCGTAGTCTTTATCTATAACATAATCGTAATATTTAATGGCTATCTCATATTTTTTATTCTCAAAATTTTCATAAGCCCTCAGAGTCTGATCTTTTATTAAACTTCCGGAAATTAAAACTAGGACAGCTGCGACGAGACAGGCTGCTGCCCCGATACCGAAACCTTTAGTTCTTCTTCTATGTTTTTTAATATTCAAAAATAAAAGAATTAGAAATAATATAAAAAGTGGAGCACAAAAAATGGCAAAGATAATTGAAAACCCATATATAAAATCCATAAAATCAATTGCCGTAAATGCAATGATAACTAAAGCAATGGCAAAAGCTGATGAATAAATGCAGATAAAAACAACTGACAGGGGCCTTTTGAAAAATACCCTGCTGCCACCATCATTAATGCTGGTTATGCTTTCTGTATCTTTCATGGGATCTTAAGGAAACCTTAAAAAGTAATAATTATTTATAATTATAGCTGCAAATCTTCATTTCTGTAAATATAACTTTCAAAAAACTGGATGCTTAAATGACTGGCAGCCACAGAATTAATAAATACACTTAATTTTGCNNAATCCTCCGGAAAAAGTTTCTGCCAATGTAAAAAAAGGGGGGGGTTGAAAAGATGAAGAAACTTTATTGATTCACTGACAGGTCTTCCATTGAAAGGTTTTTTATACTGTAATATAGCCTCTGGTCAACACTTGCAGCATTTAAACCGGCTCCATCCCATTTGTACTTAAATCCGTCAAAAAAATAACTTGTCCAGTCCATTGTCTGGCTTTCATACAAAAAACTGGTGCCTTTCTCTGTAGCAATATTCATATAATAGTCAGTTTTCATAAATCCTTCTTCCTGCGTGATGTCAACAGGTATCCACCCGTATCCCGGCAGCTTGACTTCGGTCCAGGCATGCCCGATATCAATGGTCTTGTCTTTTTCATCAAGTATAAGCATGGAAGGAATGCCTGCGGCAACTCTTGCAGGTATTCCGCTGGCCCTTAATAGTGCGGTGTAGAGAATCGCATAATCCGCACAGACCCCTTTTCCGACTTTCAGTACTTCAGAAGCATTCATATATTTATAATCCCTGTCGGCCGCTCTAGGATAATCATATGTGAGCTTGCCGGTGATATAATTATAAATTTTTTTGGCTTTCAGTACCGGGTCCGTTTCGCTGCCGGTTGCTTGTTTGGCAGCGTTTATAATTGCAGGGTTGTAAATATCAATAAAAAGGTCCTCCCCTGTATAAAGCTTCAAATCCTCATCATCCGGCTCATATTCCTTATTGCCTGGGCTGATTGTTTTAAAATCATATTCGTACATTGAAACGTTGCCTGTAATACTTGCCTTGTATTGCTGGCCCGGACTGACCTCTACAGATTTGTCAAATATAAAATGGGTAAGCATATTGCTGGAATCATCAAACACCTGGTCCACATCTGTTATGCTTGCTTTTATATCGTTGATCTTCTGGAAAGGGAAAAAGTCTTGGGGGGTCCTTAAATAGCATTCAAGATCTTTTAAGGTCAGTGTGCTGTTATTCTTAAGGATACACTCTATTTTTACATCAAAGACATGTTCTTTGATTAAATTTACAGATAAATTTTGCTGCTTTACTGTAACAGCCACATTCTTCTGGTCCGTAAATTCACCGTCTGATACAGTCAGTGAAATCTCATATACTCCCGGTTGGGCAAAAGTACAAACAAGCTCCTCAGAATTTTCAGAAATTGCAAATTGGGCCTGGGATATGCTGTCTTTATAAAAAGCACCTTCGTCGGCCAGCTTCCTTGAGTCCAGGGTCCATGTATATGTCAGCTTTTTGCCCTCAGGATCATATGAATCAGCTGCATTAAAAAAAACAGGGTTTTCATTAATATAAACATCTTTTTGCAGTTTATCCCCGGAGACAGTAATATCAGCTATAGGGGGTTTATTCCCCTGCCCGGAAGTCTCGTCCGCAGCCGTCCCTTCGCCGGGGGCCTTTTTCTGGAGGGTAATTATTGCAAGGCCGGCAAATCCATCAGCTATATAACCAAAGTCTCCGCTTATTGCAATATCATAAGAATTTCCGCCTGTATTTAAATTCGCCGCAACTGCCGGATTTTTGCTGTCACTTATATCTACTGCGAGGATGCCTCCCTCATTGTTTGAAACAAAAAGGAAATCATCTTTCATGTCAAGCTCCCATGCTCCTCCCGGGATACTGCACTTCCCGGCAAGACTAGGATTTTCAGGGCTGCTTATATCAATAACCTGAAGATAGCTGTTAAGGTACTGCTTTGTTCCTTCATCAAAGGTACTGCTTGAAAGATATGCAAAGCCGTCTTTTGCGTACACTGACCATGAATTTGCGGGAACTTCACAGCTGCCTGCAATAACCGGCTTTTTTTTATCTTTTATATTTATTACTAAAAAACTGCTTTTACCGGAATAATCATCCTTCTGGAAATCATATAATGAATTATTGGCATAGGCGTAATCACCCTGTACAAAAAGCCCGTTTGGCTGGCCCTCAATCGGACATGAGCCTGCAAGCGCCGGATTGGCTTTGTCTTTAATGTCTATTATTTCAAGCGCACTTTCCTCATGGTCCTCAAACAAAACTGTGGAGTTTAAATAAGCATAGCTGCCGTCAATTACAAGCCCCTGTACAGATTTCTTTTTATTGTCACCCGAAACATAATCGCCTGTAAGTTTTGGATTTTTTTTGTCCCGTATATCGATTATTTTAAAACCGCATTTGCTGTAAATATTATTTGTGCCGCTTTGGGTATCCTGTCCGGTGCTCTCTGAGGTTGTGTCAGGGTTTATCCACTCAGTGTAGGAAACATAGGCATAATCCCCCTGCAGCATTACAATATTTGCAGCGTTCAAACCGCTTATCTTGCCGACAACTGCCGGTTTTTCTTTATCTTTGACATCAATAACATAAAGAATACCAAGGTCATTTGTCAGATATGCGTATCCTCCCAATGCTTTAACGTCTATTGCCTGTCCGGATATCTTAAGCTTGCTCAATACTGCAAGGTCGGGCTTGACAAGCTCAGTTGACTGCTCAGCAGCTGTTTGGGCAGTTTCTGTCTGGCCGGAAGCAGTTTCATTCCAGAATTGCTGCTCTTGGGTGCTTGGAGACGAGTTTAAATTAAAAGAAAAACAACATGATACCTGCAATATTAGAAATACGGACAAGACAGCCATTCCAGAAGAAATTAAAAGCAGTCTCAGCCCGATTTTATTTTTAAAGGGACCGTTTTTATCTTTATAAAAACCTTTTTCATTTTTATGAAGGCTTCTTTTTTCAAACATTTTTTATGCTTTAAAGTTTTAGCTTATAACCACAATAGGGACAGAGGTTGAAGTCTTCCTTTACATCTTTTCC
>PMCC01000017.1:16403-21395 GCA_003155275.1 Actinomycetota bacterium
TGAATTTCTCATAAATCCTTATATACATATCAACTATATCTTCTTTTTCAAACTTATTAAGAACGATAATCTCACTTTCCATCAGTTCCTTATAAACAACGACATTGTCCTCTATTGCCTCGAACCTTTTATCAAGCATCTCATCACATTTTGTACAGTAAGGTGAGTCTGTCTCTACTTTAATTTCTTTGCCGCATTCCATACATTGCTTTGCCATTTTTTCCTCCATACCCTTTTAAATTCTTTTTGCCTTGCTTAGTAAAATTTTATTTCTTTGAAAACCTTTTTATTTCATTAAATCCGGCTACTTTTGGCCTTTGCCAAATAAAAAGACAATATTAGCACAAAATCACCAAATATCCTAAATCTAATAAAACCAGCATCAGAATTCCTGAAATTTCCAATATTTCTTGTATAGTCCGCTTGTGGCTGTTATAAAAAATAAATCAGGATTTAATTGCCAAATTGGGATTTAATTGCTGACTTTTCTATAAAAATAATAAAAAACCCCCATAGTATTTTAACCGAACTCTTGAGAATTTGCCTTTTGAATTATCCACGATAATCGATACTTAGGCAGTAATAGAATCTATACTATAAGTTTTTCCAATTCCTGCATAATATAATAAAGGCCTTCAGTATCCAGTTTGCAATATTCCAAAAGATTAAGCCTTACTGCTTCTGTCCCCCGGCTGATGATTTCATTTTCAAGGCTATTATGGCAAGCGTTTTCATTTTCACCGTTATCTTTACAGGGATTTTCACCGAAATTTTGGTATATGATCTCATTTTCACTGTTATCTTTGAAGGTGTTTTCAACTTTATTACCACACTTGTTTTCACAGGAATATTGGCCGAAACCACGGCCTGCCCCGCTTTCTGTGCCATTAGCAGTTTGCCTTATGCCGGATATAGTTTTTTCCCAGAGACATGATCGCTCTAAAAAACTGATGGCGGCAATATCACCATTTGCGATAGCCATTTTGTCATAACTTTTTTCCGTAAGCGCCGGCAAGACTTTTTTAACTGAAGCGCTGCCATTCTGGGAAGAATTGTAATAATAGAAATTTTTAAACGGATAGTACAAATCGACTATTCTACCCGCAACTTTAAATATCCAATTAAAGTGTCCGGTATCAAATACCACCAAGTCCCGCAGGATGGAATGTTCAAAAGATTCGTCATAGACAATTACGGTCCCTTTAAATGATTTGTGATTTTTCGCGAAACCAAACAAGTCTCTTAGATTTGCAAGCAGTGCCGGCCTTGGATCGCTTCTGCCATCTGAAAGAAAGAAGTGGTGCTCAATAGCTCCTTTAGGCTTTCTTAACACATGAAGTGAAAACTGGAAAGGTATTATCTGGTAAGGCTTTGTATTTTCAATAAGGGGAATAGGGGATGCAAATGTCTCAAAATCCAAAAAGAAAACAGGATAACTCACCTGCTTTAAAAAAGCTGCTATTGCAGGCTTATCAATATATTTGGTGCCGTTTTTAGTGTGCTCAATCTGCAGCTTTTGTTTTTCATTTATCCCGGAAAAATTCAGCGGTATGTCGCCAATGGACTCAATACCGGACTCTTTTAATTTTTTTATCATTTTATGGTTTATGGAATATAAAAAGAGGATACTTTTGCTGTTTACTGATTCCCAGCACTTTTTTTTCAGGGGACAGTTAAAAGGTTTGCTGCAGAATTTGCCGGGATTTACCGGCGGAGGATAATCGCTGGAAATAATCTCAGTTATTTTCTGCAAATCCTGTTCGATATTAAGGTTTAACTTTTTAATACTGGCAGTGATTTCTGTTATTTTAAAAAATTCAAAAGGATCTATCTTTCCTTTTAATATATACTCTGCATTTATGTTCATTACATAGCAATTCCTTATATTAATGCCTGCTGCCTGGCAGCAATATTTCTGGAAGGCCATTTCATAAATATTTATTTTCTTAATGCCTGTCGTAATTTTGACTTCTATAATATCCCAGAAGTAAAGAAGCGGTTTTGGGCTGCCTGTTTCCTTTAATGTATCAGTATTGCCGCCTGAATATTCATCCGGCAAACAGGCAGTATCAGAAGGGAAAATGATGCCAGGTAAAAACTCCGGCTCGCCAGGATGTTTACCAAAACCGGCCGGGCCATTGCCATTTTCAGCCGGAAGTAATATGTCAGCGTTTGCATATGTGCCATAAAGCTTATCTTTGAAAAAAAAGGCGTTTTTACAAAAAAGGCCCGCGCCAAATAAAGGTTTCCTTAAATCCATCAATTTTAGTGTCTTATGGTTATTTTGCTGTATATCTTTTTCCCGATTGGCTTCAATACCTTCAGGAAAACATTTTTTTGCAATGCTGCCTGTGAAATAACTTGCCTTAAAATTAAACCTGGCCCTTAAATCAGGCTCCGGCATGTTTTCCCTGTCATTAATGTGATGCCAAAGATATTTGGGGCACTGCCGGTATATTAAGTATGCGGACTTGGATATAATATTGTTTCTTTCCATGCGTGAGGTTTTTTTTATATGCTTTACTCTGTTATATTATCTGTCGGCTGCTTTCTGGTGTACTAATTGTCTACTTATGTTCAATTCAATTTTTGTTGGGTTAATTGTCAAAATCCAGCTTTAAAATTTCTCAATTTTAGATGTTTTGGCCACTATTCTGCAAGAGCCAATCAATTGATCCATATATGTAATGAGCTCCTCTATTAATGGGTCTATCAGTCAGCATAATCAATTACTGAACCCAATCAGGCAACATAATCAATTAACGGGCCCACCAATTAATCCATTCATCAGATTTAAAAATTAGAACCCATGTCCGCAAAAAACCGGTCATATATTATTTTAAAATCAATGCCGGTTAATTTAAAATCTTTATATTTTGTCCGGATATTCATCATTGCATTTTCAAGATTTTCATTTTTTATGCCATTCTTTATGGAAAGATAGGCTTCAATAAAAGCTGCCAGGTCATCTGCAGCTTTTACAAGTTTGCCATCCCTTAGCGGGATGTCTCCAAACTCATCCTCCGTATACTGCCGCATTTCATTGTGCCATTTTTCCGGAAGAAGGTTATATATGCGCTTGTCCATCTCGCTCTTTTCATAGTCTTTTATAAGTTCATCAAGGCCTTCAACCGATTTTTTGACNNACCGGCGCATGAAAAAAGATATGTAAATATTGCAACAATGAGCATATGCCCTAAAACTGAAGTCCTTGGAACCCTGTAAATGTGGCTCCACCTTACCTGAAATCTTAACTGCCCACAAATATTAATGAAAGAAAGGAGTTTTGGCGAACTTAAGAAACTCCTGACACCGGAAATTTGCGCAAATTTTTCCTGTTCTTTTTCTATGCTGTTTTTAATTTCCTCAACCTGGTATCCGCCGGGATTAAACCTGCTGATAATGTCATACTCCCATTTTGTGACATAAAAATGGGCAGCATTGATTATATTGCGGTTAATATCGGTATCATTTGTTTGGGTTTCGGATAAAATATAATTTTTAAAACCCTCGCAGAAATCATTACCGAGGCCTTTTATAAAAGGATAGGTTTTTTCATAAACCCAGAGGTTAAGCTTTAAATATTTTTCCCTGTTCTGCTTTATCTCATAAAACAGCGGGGGCTTTAAATCTGTTAAAACAATCCGCTGCAGATATTCATATAAGCCATACCTGATAAGAAGTATCCGGTCAACACAACTGTTGCCCGCATCTTCTTCCAGCCTGGCAATCACATAAGCTGCAACCATCTTGTGGGCCTGTTTGTCAAGCTCACTCATTTCAACTGCGCGCACCTGGTCATTCCATCTTTGCATGCTGGCAGCTTCAAAGATCTTAAGAAAAAGGTCATTTGATATCATTGCATCAAATCCATAAAAAGTAATAAAAATAGGGATCCATAAAATTTATCGAATGCTGCACATTTATCAGATTCTGCAAACATCATATAGCGATATTATATAGCAAATATTATAAAGCTAATATAATTTACGGTTTTGGAATATAAAATATCATAGATTAAACTTGTTTTACCTATTTACTTATTTGCTTTCAACCCGAATATTTTTAAGGGATTTAGGTATAACAGCATTTCTGCAACCTCCATTGCTTTTTCAGAACCAAATATTCCATTTTCAACAGCTATTGACAGTGCTTTTGCTATATTTTGCCAGTTCTGCTTAATGTCAGTTCTGCTTAAGACCATGGATTATAGTGTCTAAATGTTTGGATTTTTCTTTAAGCATAGAGAGCTCTTCTTTAGTAACCGGAGTAAAATTATCAGCAATATCGCATGCGAGCCAGAGAAGCTCGGCATGGCTTGGCGAGACTGCCGCGGTTACTCCTTCAAGAGAGAGGGTAAATCGAAGCCCGAGCGAGGCTTCTTCATAATTGTCTTCGGGGGCATACCAGCATTTGCTCCACTTGTTTATTTCGCCTTTTTCAAGGGCCCTCTTGGCCAGGGCCTTTAAAGCCAGGACTCCCATACCCTTTTGGCAGGCCATATTTAATACCGATGGCCCGAAATCATGTTTAAACCATAGAGCCCAGTTAAAAGGAAACATAACACTAGTAAAATCGTGGGCCCGCATTAAAGCATGGGCTGCTTCTTCGGAGTGCGCCGTAAATCCCAAATACCTTACAAGCCCTTTTCCCTTAGCCTTGACAAAAGCTTCAAGCGCACCACCCGGTCCTGTTATCCGGTTTACTTCATCCACAGTTATCACTGAATGGAACTGATAAAGGTCGAAATATTCCGTTTTTAACTTTTTCAGTGAATCATGCAGTTCTTTTTCTGCCTCCTTGGCGCTGCGCTGCAGCGTTTTGCAGGCAAGAAATATATTTTCACGGGAAGGTTTAAGCGCCGGACCCATCATTTCCTGTGCATTTCCATATTCCGGCGCCACATCAAAATAGTTTATCCCCCTGTCAATTGCCTGTGACACAAAGCGTGATGCATCCTTTTTGGATTCATTCATTACAACAATTCCGCCA
>PMCC01000050.1:0-1401 GCA_003155275.1 Actinomycetota bacterium
GGACCGGAATCCGAAGTTAAAATCCCTGAAACCGGCATTAAAATCACTGTTTCCCAAGCCGCAATCCCGGCAGCCACTGTTAAGCCAAAAGAAGCAAGGCACACTCTCCCATTGTACGTCTGCCCGGCCACAGGGTTTAAATATTTTTATATCGTCCTGCCTGTGGAATTTTTAAATAATGATATCGAGCTTCAGCCAAGGCCCCTTGAATTTAAAAGATTGTGGGATCTTTACAGGCACCTTTTAGTTAACAGCCAGCTAACTCCATCGATCTGCAGGTTGTCGCAAAATAGAATCCTGTTATTTGACGGACAGCACAAGACAGCGGCCCAAATCTGGGCGGGAAGAAAAAATATTGAGTGCAAGGTATACATTGACCCCTCAGTTAAAGTCCTGAAAGAAACCAACCTTGTTGCGCATGATAAATTAAGGCAAATGCCGTTTTTTACATCTGTTTTAATAAGTAAATGGGCAAGTATATTTGCTGAGGAATGGAAAGATTATATGGAACAAAAAGGTGGAAAGTCTGAAGCAGGTTTTGTTTCCTTCCTGGTGGGCAGGGGCAAGAAAAAGCCTGAAGCAATCCATATGCTGGAAAGCAATATTTATGATAGCATACTTGAAGACAGCCAAAACCGTTTAAAAAAATATATTGAAGAATACAGCGGGGATGAGAAAAAACCGGTTACCATAAACAGGTTAAGGCAGACATTGCTTAAAAGATTTATAGTGAACCCGCCTCTTGCAATCGATCTTGAAGAATCTGACAAACTTCGTGAATTTGAAAGAAAAAACGTAATCAGGCTTCTAAACCTTATTTCTGACTATACTTTGCAGGGCATATGGAACCAGGGTGATAGCGGCAGGGAGCAGAAAATAGCGGAAAAGATATATCTGAACGGCTCTTTTAAAGCATGGATTGCAATACTTAAGGACGTAATTTCCAACATCCTTGAGCTTTATGATGAAAATGACAGAAAAGAGATATTTTTGAGAGAGATTTCTGATGCGCATTGGGATCTGATTGAAAAAAGCATCAGTGTATTGTTTGGCCATAGGATATGGTCGGATAATTCACAGGAAAATTTTAATAATTTGAGGATAAGCAATGAAAATGTGGTTCGCAAATACCTTTCCAGAAAAGGGCTAAGCGCAAACTGGATACTTAACTACCAGTATAATGAAGAAAATAATTTTATTGACTGAAAGGATAGTGAAATGGCAGACGATATAACTTTTTCAAGTGGTGATATACCGGTTTTAAAAGTTGAAGGCAGGAGCCTGCCTGAAGCCTGGGAAAAATCCCTGGCCGAAGTATGGGAAAAAGGTATTGCAATAAAAACCCAGTATGACCGTCCATCAGATCCGCCCAGCCGGGATGCAACAATGATAATGGTTATC
>PMCC01000050.1:1434-13936 GCA_003155275.1 Actinomycetota bacterium
CTTTTTAATTATAAAACATCGGCAGGCTGTCTTGACCAGATGGAAAGGGTCATTGATAATCTTACAGAATGTTACTATACAAGAAGGGCGCAGGCAATCACATGGGACCCTGAGCTGGATGCAAGCCACCACGAGCCTCCTTGCCTTCAGAGAATGTGGTTTAGGATTCTCGAAGACCCGGTAAAAGGCTGGGTTCTTAACTTAAACACTCACTGGAGATCAAGAGACGCATTTAAGGCGGCATTCATGAATATTTTTGCCCTGACCGACCTCATGAAATCAATCGCCGGCAAAATTTCTGAAAAGACACTAAAAGAAGTAAAAGTGGGTAGATATGTCGATATTGCCGACAGTTATCATATCTATGGATCATATTTTGACCAGTTTAAAGGATTTCTTGAGACATTAAAAACCAAGACCTTTGACCAGAGGACATATACCAGTGAGTTTGCGGAACCATTTTTTGAGGAAACAAGATCCAAAATTATAAAAGAACAGGCTTAATTATTTAAAATCGGCATACAGAGTGCAGGAAACAGGCCAAATATAAGTTTTCACAGGAAAAGCTTGCTAAATACGGGTTTTCGGATACAAGCGCGGCCAAGAATTACGGCAAATAATAATATAAAAAATATATAAATAATAGTCTGTTATTAATCAAATTATTATTTTACAATAACGAATAATTTGACGATATATAATATATAAATATATTAATAAAACATTCAATAAATAAAACTATATATTTTTTTATCAGATTTTGATACAATAAGATTATGAAAAATATGGAACTCGACAATAAAATAGTAACCGGAAAACTTTATGGGTCTGCCAGATTTGCCAAAGTGATTTCCTTTATGTTCGACGGCTCTACGCTGGTGCTTCCCATGTTTTTTGCCGCATGTTTTTACAAGCAGGGAAATTTTATGAAAATGCTTCCTTCTTTTGCTGTCTCATGTTTATTTGCAGCGTTTATACCGTATTTTTTCATACTTTTCCTTTATAAGCACCGAAAGCTAAATGATCTTCAAATACCAAAAAGAAAGGAAAGACTGCTGCCTCTGCTGATAGTCAATATAAGCGTCTTTGCCGGACTTCCTTTTCTGCTTATGACTGACCCGAGCAGGATGATGAAGAGTGTTTATACAATATACATGATTGGAGTCCCGGTCATCACCCTTATTACCCTGTTCTGGAAAATAAGTTTTCATTCAGGCTTTATTACTATGTTTTCCATAGTGTTTTTAATAATATTTGGAGCGTGGGCCGTTTTTACAATACTTTTGATACCGCTTGTCGGCTGGTCAAGGCTTAAGCTGAAAAGGCACACACCGGTGCAGGTTTTTTGTGGAGGCGCGCTGACAGGGATAATCTCTCTTTCTGTTTTTTATTATGCCGGATATCTCTCGTCCCAATATTGGGCAACAAGCCAAATCCAATCGCTGTTTAAAAATGCTTCATACTATCTCAATATACTGCTTCTTGCTTACGGAATAAATATAATATTCCAGCTTATTTTCTTAATCATCCTGTTTCAATCAAGAAAGTTAAAAGCAAGCTTAAGGCTGCAGGCAAGTTTTTAACTTTGGATAACATTGCTCTCAAATCATGGGAGAAAATTGCGCCGCCTGATATAGATTCGAAGTTTTATAAACTTATCCGTTTGACTCAATCTTAATCCCCAATTCTGCTGCCTTTGTTTCAGCAAAATCTGTTACTTTACAGGGATGATTGATCTTTATTATTTTGACCGGGGCATTCTTTACGATATCAATGATATCTTCGGCAGTTAATATTTTCACTGATGCATCAAGAATATGCACTGTTTCGGGCTGGCTGACTGAAGCTAAAGTTTGAGACTGCTGGAGTTGCATTGTTTTGACATCTGAAACCGGATTTTTAACTATGGGTTGTCCCGCCTGGACAACTGCAGACTGAGCCGGCTGCTCGCCAAGCCTTGAGAATACTTTTGAGACAACTACACTTGTCTTTAATAATTCCCTGAAAAGTACAAATTTGGAATTATTTTCCACTGCCTCCAGAAGTGCAAACGCCTCATCATGGTTAGGAGCTGCAACGATTATCCCGTGAACAGGCATAATCACCACCAGTGCTTCTCCCTTTTTCTTTAGCTCAGCCATATATGAAAAGATAAGATTGTTTTCCTCATCAGATAACGGCTCTACGCCTTCAGGAACCACAGGGATTTGGTTTATCTTATAATAATCTGAAACTTCTGTGGAGCCTACGGGAATTACCCCTGCCGCTACAAGAAGAGGGCTGTAAAAAGTATTGCCATGCAGAGTACAGTTGATTTCAGGAAATCTTTGAAGTATCCCGATATGCAAATCGAGTTCCCGTGAAAGTTTTTCCACCCTGCCTTCAAGAATATTTTTATTTATATCAGTGACTATTATATTATCAGGCCTCAGTTTCCACCTGTATATATCAGCACTGTGTGTCTGGGTCGAATATATCCTTTGGCCGACCCTTAGAGCCATATTCCCGCCGCTGTAGTCAGTTAAGCCTCTGTCAATCACATGCTGCATTATATCCATTATTATTTCCCTTGGTTTTGTAATTTCATCTTCCGGGAAACATACCATTTTATCTTCCGTTACCATTAACTTTCCTTTCATAATCTTTTTTATATTTCTTAATTCTCATTTAATTTTTTTTCCATTCAAAACTATAATCAATCAGTATATTTTTCAATTTTTACAAGTTTAACAATTTTAACCTAAATTAACAAAAATAAAATATCTAAATACAGTAACAGGCCAACTGAAGTGCCCGTTTTATATATTCAAAGACAGGATTTTCAGGTAATTATCGAACTTATCCTGCCACAAACTGTAATTTTTTTTATCAGGCAAATAATAATTCAGTTCCACAGAGTTAATCATGATTTCCCTTGCCTCATCGATATTTGCCGCTGTCCTGCTCGCGACCATTTGTGCAAGCAGATTGCCGGTAGATGTTGTTTCCTGCGGCCCTGCGATCAATGGTAATTCTGAGGCATCTGCGAGCCACTGGCATAGCAAACGATTATTGGAGCCACCCCCCACAAGATGCAGCAGTTCTATTTTCCTGCCTGTTATTTTTTCAAGTTTCTTTAAATTAATCATATATTTAAGCGCAAGACTTTCATATACGCAAATCGACATTTCACCTATGCTGCCAGGAATATCCTGCCCGGTATTTTTTAAGTATTTCAAAACACAGGACGGCATATCAAATATTTCTCTTTCAAAAACATAATCGTCAACATCTATAAAAACATTTTTACTTGCTGCCCGAAAAGTATCTGCGTCTATCACTTTCCAGCTTATCTCTTTTTTGGTGTCTTCCATCCACTTTTTCCTGCATTGCTGTATTATCCAAAGGCCTGTCATGTTTTTGAGGTAATGATACCTACCGGCAAAACCTCCTTCATTGCCAAAACCCATTTCGAATCCTTCCCTGCTAAGGACAGGGCAGTCGCTTACCAGTCCAACCATCGCCCATGTTCCACAGTTAAGATAGGCCCAGTTTTTTAACTTGTTCTCTCTCGAAACCGGTATTGCGGTGATTTCAGATGTCGTATCATAACACGGGAGAGCTACCTTAAGGGACCTGCACCCGAGTTCATCACATACTTCACTATTAAGGCTGCCAATGATTTTGCCCGGCTCTGTGATATCTATGAATATATCAGCAGGAAGGCCCAGCTTATTGATGATAAATTTTTCCCACTTTTTTTCTCTCTGGTTTAGAAGCTGGGTAAGTGTTGCATTTGTAAATTCACAGACCAATTCTCCTGTGAGGAAAAAATTGAAAAGGTCCCCAAGAAGCAGAAGATATTTTGAATTTTCCAATATAGGGGATTTATTTTCTTTGAGATAATAAAGCTGATAGATTGTATTTATCTCTATTATCTGCGCCTGTGTGCGCTCATACATATCCCAATTTGTAAAAAAGCCTTTTAATTTATCTGCCATCCCTAAGGTTCTTTTGTCCCTGTAATGCACAGGGTTTGACAACAGGGAATTATCCTTGCCGAGAAGGCCGAAATCACAGCCCCATGTATCCACACCGATTGATTCAATGTCTTTAAAATTCCTGACCGCCTCGCTGATGCCTGCCTTAAGTTCAGAAAAGAGCCTTAAGAAATCCCAGTAAAGCGTTTTGCCCATATAAACCGGCCTGTTTTCAAACCTGTGTACTTCATTTAACTTAAGCACTTGTCCGTCAAAGCTTCCAACTATTGCACGTCCGTTGCTTGCCCCGAAATCAAGTGCAAGAAAGTTTTGAGTATTTTTCATATTTGCCCTCAAATCTATTCAATGAAAAATCCGCTTATACCTAAAAGCTTGCAAAGCTCCTCAAAAATGTTTTTATGGTTTCCGAATGAAACCATCCAGTGATGTCCGAATCCTTCATTGCCTAAAATATTTATAAGATCCACAATGTTTGTCTGAAATTTAACAGTTACAGGATTCCCTGCAAAGTCTTTAAGTTTTGTTGGCATTGTGGTGCCGCTTAAAGCACAAAGCCTGAATGTGTTTTCCCTCCCGACGAGGTTGACTATCGTGGCATCTTTGCCTTTGGCCATTAATGGGTAATAAACAGCCATGCCTGATTTTACCTCGAAGTGTGTTTCAAGCCTTATGTCCTTTAAGCTTTCAGCGCATGAAAAAGGCCCACAGCCGCAATGTGAAAAGATTATTGTATTTTCCGGTTCATCTTCAAAAACAATATCAGAGTTTAGGCAGCTTTTGCCGGTTATGGATTTTAATACATACATCAACATCGCGGAATAAACATCACTTTCGCATGCAGCCGGGGTCCCGATATCATTTAGGTTTGATGCGGCAAGACAAGTTTTTGCCTTTATGTATGGGAAAGGATAGCAGTTAAATGAAATGGCATCCAGGTTAAATTCCCCGACAATATCAAGAAACGCAAGGTAATGCCTGACTGACTGGCCAAGCACTCCGTCATCAATCCTTATATCTGCTATACTGTTTTTTATTTCTGCAATCCTTTTATCAATCCTGGAATTCTCAATATTTTTTAAAAAACCTTCTAGACAGCTAAAATCAATAGGAACTACGGTGGCTCCAAAGACTTTTTTTAAACCGAATTCATCAATGGCCAGGTTTGTCATGATTGCAGGCCTTCCGCCGACTACTCCGATCCTTAAACCTTTTAGTTTTTTAACAATAGCGGCAGCCAGTGCAAAATCATATATTTTTTCCGCAGTTTTAGGATTGCTTAATTTTCCGAAAATAAACCGGAATTCAATATCAAGTTCCTTTAGAGATGCGGCCACTATCTGCGCGCCATTTAACCCTATTGTGTATGGGCTCAAGGTAGTTGTAAATACTGCCACAGGCATACCGATATTTTCTATCAGCCTGATAACGGTTGTGTCAGGGGTCCAGACTCCGGCAGCAATACAAACCAGGTCAAAGTCATTGTTTCTTATAAACGCATTTGCCTTTACCGCATCAGCATCATTGGAAACTGTATAATCTACAAAAGTATTTGCCATTTCAAAACGGGAAAAATCCTTTTCGAATTCATCCTTAAAGCCTTCAAGCCTGCCCTGGTCAGCATCCATGCCTTCAATAGCCGTAAAAACGATACACATTTTTGGCTTAATTCTCATACTAATCACTCCTGGTTAACTATTTAACTTATTCCTGCTTGACTGGGAACATTGCCATTTTACCTGACCGATAAATTTTTTTCCTGGGCCGACTTTTTGTTTTATCCTGGGATTTCTTTGTTTTTAAAATGGATCCCCTTATTTTTTTGCCCCAAATCCTGCGATTTACAGTAAGTGCGCAGACAACTGTAAAAAAATTCTTTAAGCTTGCCGGTTATCGGCAATTTGCTTTATCAGCCATTTAACTTATTGGCCATTTATTATTTGCGCGGCATCCCTTACAAGTTTTTCGATATCTTCAGCCTCGGAAAAATTCCTGCCTACAAGGCAACCGCTTCCACCGGCTTTTATGGAACTCTCGACCATTTGGAGAAAATCTGCTTCAGGCATTTTGGGTCCCCCATTTATCAGTACAGGGATTTTGACATAATCGACAAGTTCGGCGAAGGACTCCTGGCTGCCGGTCCAGTTGGTTGATATAAGGTCGCATCCAAGCTCTGCGCATACCCTTGCAGTAAATTTTAAATATCTTGCTCCATGTTTCTTTAACTGATTTTCCTGGGATTCATAAAAACCGGGAAACTCAGCCTCAGCTGCAAACACAAGGCCATATCTGTCACACAAATCACCTGCTTTTCCCAGCAGCTCCAGTACTTGCTTATCATCTTTTGTGCCCAACCCTACAAAAAAACATACGCCGTCTGCGCCTATCCTGGCAGATTCTTCAATTGATGATATCATTACCTGCGCAATGGGATCAGGGCTGAGCGCAGCATAAGTAAAAAGATAATTAAGTATCCCGATTTTCCCATCCCATTGTTCCGCACTGAGCCTTAAAAAACCCTTGCTCATAACCATTGCAGTGGCACCTCCGGCTGCAGCAAGTGATACGGACCTCGCAACATCTATCTGCCCTTTATAAGGATCCGGCGAAGTCATATTATGGACTGGAGCAAAAATAACTGCTTTCCCTTTTTCGTTAAATATCCTTTTTAACCTTATTGCTTTACCGGTATTAAGTGCAAAATTCTTATATGCCATTTTTAATCTCCTTTATCTCTTATTTAGCAGCTTAATCCTTTAAAACTGCTTATTATTTCTTCAGCAGCTTGCAACTGTATAGCAGCATACTCTTTTTATAATGGCTGACTCTTTTTAAAACAAATTCTATTAAACGTTTTCTTAATTATACTTTTTTTGCTTAAGAATTCAAATGTTTGATGAACACAAGTTTGATGATTATACAGACTATGATTACAAAAGATTTTTAAAAAGAAATAAAATTCCCGGGTTAAAATTTACCCAATAGTCATTAAATCATTTTTTTATAATAGTATTTTTAAAATAATTATTCATAAAGTATGTCAACATGCTGATTTTCCCGTAGTCTATACCACCATCCGGGTAAACGATCTCTTCTTCAGCATTAACGCTTACAACTTCCCCGATAAACATATCATGGGTGCCGAGCCGGATGACATCTTTTACCTTACATTCGATATTAACAGGACATTCTTTAATCAGAGGTGCATTTACACTAATCCCTTTTTCTTTATGCAGACCCAGATCCTTAAATTTATCAACATTTTTTCCAGACTTGGTTCCGCAATAATTACAAATGGCAACCATTGTTTCATCAGGAATGTTTACCACAAATTCTCCTGAAGAACTTATAAGCTCATGGCTATACCTTGAGGGCCTTATAGATATTGATATCAGAGGAGGCACACTGCACACCGTTCCTGCCCATGCCAGTGTAATTATGTTATCTTTGCTATCATTTGAGCACGAAACCAGGATTGCGGGATTGGGATACATTCTTTCTGATATACCAATAGACTTCTTCATTTTGCTCCTCCCAGCATTTAATTTTTATTGTTTCAACTGCTTGGTAAAAATTCCTGAATACAATTAGAAGATTTCCCTAATTATTTATATCAGGCAAAAAACTTTTTTAGCACTCTCAGCGCATTCAAGGTAATCCATTTGCTAGGCTCGTTTTTCTGTTCAATATTTACCTGGAAACGGCCATTAAATGAATTTTCCAGTATAAATCTTCCATTGTTGTTCTGCTTTGAAACCAATACATCAACGGCCTCATACATCCTTTCATCCCTGTAACCAAGACTGGTCAATATCCCTAAAATCTCCAAAATATCTGTCTGATACATTAACGGAAAACCTAACTTTAACCACCCAGGTTTAGCGACAAGATTCAAATCATGGCTTTTTTTAAAAATATGATGTTTAAGCATATACTCAGCACCTGTCTCAATCATATTTTTTACATCCGCGGATCGCTGATCTTCAGGAATTTCAGACAATGCTTTCATTGCCTTTACCGCACCCATATGACAGGTGTGCTTACCAAAACATGCTGCCTTTAACCGGTCATAAGGCCAGCCCTTTAGTGATTCCTGTATTCCATCATCAAAACGCTGGTAGCTTGTAATCCACTCGATTGCTCTTTTAACACGAGGGTCGTTCAGATATCCTAATTTTATTAAACTATATACCATATTACCTGTCAAGCAGGGGATGACTTCAGTGTGCCTTCCCCCGCCAGTTTTAGCGCTTGCAAAATGTGCAAAACCTCCACTTTTGCCATCCTGTGAATTATCCAGTATGAACTCACATGCTTTTTTAATTTTTTCATTTGTATTATCTGCCCCAAGTTCTGCTAGAATAAGAAGCTGCCATACTGATCCTTTATATTTTGCATCGTAAAAATTTTCAGGCATTTCCCAGTATCCACTTTCGTTTTGTTTTGCCAAAATAGCAGGTACCAGTCCTGTGTTCATTATTTCCCGTCTGGCTTCCTGCAGCCCGGCATCACTGTCAGCTTTTCCTAAAATATCCCTTAATGTATAGTATTTTACTGAGGGATTGTCATATTCCAACAGCCATTCCAGTGGATAATTTAATAAAATGGATTTAAAATCATTCATTTTAATTAAAGTATTAAAGGTTAAAATACTGTCATCTGATAACGAAATTCATCAGGACTATCCTAAACATCTTCAATTGAGGATATTATTCCTGCATCAGGACTTCAATAATCTCAACGGCTGGTTCTACGTCTGTGTAGTTCTTTATGTCCATAACAAACTCATCATTTTCCCTACCCTGCTGACCAATATCTGGAGACTTCCCATGGCAGCAGTTCCAAAGAATCAGCTTTCTCATGCAATAAAAGGATGTTTTCCCCTTCTGCCCCCGCCCATTTTACAACAAGAAGCAGCCCATTGTTTGTTGGCGCTGCAAACATTATTGTATACAGTTTAGGGATAACTTTGCCGCCATCATCCACGCGCCAGACACTATTTCCATCAGCGCTGACTGCAGGATAGTCTTTAAGTTTTATGCCATCAGATGTTTTAAGCCCGATGCTCATCAAATAATTTTTTCCATCAGGCTCAAAGACAACAATCAGCACCTGGGCGCCATTACTGTATTCATCGATTATCCAGCCTTCCTGCACACTGCGTCCTTTAATATCTTCTATTTGCGTTTTGGTCTCCTTGTCAAGCGCCTTATCTCCAGCGCTGACTGTGGTTAAAAGATTCCCTTTATTTATAATCGCCGAATTACAAAGGAAATATGAATTGCTTGCAATCAGATTTCCGCCCGGGACACTATAGATATACCCTGCCATATTATCGAAGTTGTCCGCAACCACTCTGCCGGTATCCTGGTTGTTGCTGTCCTGTTTCTTGTCATATTCAATCGTGTAAAAGTGCCCATCATCTCCAATGGCTCCATTTAACCCTTCAAAATCTGCCACATTTTCATCATTATAGAAACTTATCAATTGGTTCCCGGATTTATTTGCTATTGCAAAGACCGGCGCCAGCTTGGAAATATCAAACAATTCGATACCTGAATTGCTTTCCGAAGCAGTTTCTGCAGCAGACTCTTCCACCGAAATTGTTTCGGACTCAGCAACTGTATCGCTTGTCTTGATTGTCTCGCTTTCCGAGGTGGCAGATACAGCAGATTCTGTGGCGTTTGTATCAAGGGTAATTCCGCACATGTTGCACATGGCAGCAGTTCCAAGCAGAATTGCTGCTGTTAATACAGAAATGACTGAATATAGCTTTAACTTTTTCATTTTACCTACCTTTAATTATTTTATGCCGCCTACTCTTGGGCTTAGTCCCTAAAAAGTATTTGAGTTAGATAAAAATGTATAACTATTTCTCATAAACACTCAAAGCGAACTTAACTCCGCTAACTGCATCCTTCCCATAATAATCGCATCCTGTTTTTTCAACCACAAGCTCTGTCACGGGCGCTCCCCCTGCCATAATAGAAACACTTTTCCTAATTCCTGCCTCTTTTATTGCTTTGACAGTATCTGCTATTGCTTTGAATGAAATAGTAAGAAGACAGCTCAACCCAACTACTTTTGCCCCGCTTTCCTTTATGGCACTGACAAATTTGGCAGGCTCAACATTTGTTCCCAGATCTATAACTTCAAATCCGCTATTTGCAAGAAGCATGGCAACCAGGTCTTTGCCGATATCATGCACGTCTCCATAAACTGTTCCCAATACAACTTTACCCTTGCTTGCTCCTGATTTATAACTACTCATTGGATCCAGTATTGCTACTGCCTCTTTCATTATTACACCGGAATAAATAAGATCCGGCACAAAGCACTCTTCCCTCTCGAAACGATTGCCTATTTCAATTAATGCATCCTGAAGCTGGTTCATTACGTCTTCCAGGGGACCCCCTTCTTCTTTTACTTTGTTAACCAGTCTTTTGACTTCTTTTTCGTTAAATTTTACAAGAGCCTCATAAATAGCTCTGTTTTCTTCCATGAAAGTTTCCTTTCCTATATGAATTAAACATAAATAATATCTAGTCTAAAAATCAGTAAGAATGGACCAGATGAATCTAAATGCTATAGTTTCAATATTCTGCCATTGTTGTTTGAGTAACTCTTTGTCTCCAAGTATTTTTTCATACTCTTTTTCATGTATTTCCCAGGGAATCACTTCTCCTGCTTTTGGTCTTATATTCTCCACCGTTACCTCCTTTAAAAAAATTAAAATATTCTCTTAATAAATTCCATACTCAAGAGTTGCTTCTGTCATAGCCCTCATGTTTTCGATTTTCGCATCACTTTGAATAATTGCTGAAGCATCCATGAGATATCCGCCGTCTTTACCTACAGTCTGAATTACTTTCTTGCAATATTCTCTGACCTCTTGTGGTGTGCCGAAAGCCAAAAGATCATTAGGTATTCCGCCACTTATTGCAAACTTTTCGCCCACTTGCTTGTGTACCTCAAATATATCGCCCTTGTCACTATGGTATATGATTGATTTTTCAGGCAGTTGGGCCGTATATTTTAGCCACTTGTCCCAATTCCCCTCAGCATACCATATAGTCTGTATGCC
The DNA here is from genome assembly GCA_003155275.1 of Actinomycetota bacterium. Lineage (GTDB taxonomy): Bacteria > Actinomycetota > Humimicrobiia > Humimicrobiales > Humimicrobiaceae > Fen731. Next base: position 12,496 of record PMCC01000050.1, read on the forward strand.
ATCTTCCTTCCATAGCTTTATGATTATCTCTTTAAGAGTCGGCCAGAAGAATCTCTCATACATATCTTTAGAAAACATCGTTCCCCTGTGGAGCCATACAGAAACCGGTACCTGTTTTGACGGGTCTGAAGCAACCTTTGCATTCATATACAGATAAGGCATTAATGCTTCACACGCTTTTTGAACTTTGTCCGGCTGTCTGTATACATCAAGAGAAACCTGTCTGAAACCTCTTAATTTGTCTGCCAGTATATCAAATGGGGCCTTAATAGGACCCGAGATGCAGGAGACCGTTCCGCATTCCGATTTTAATTTTTCATTTGCACCGCCTATAGCTCCTCCGTATGCCATAAGTGACAGTCCTCCTTTAAGCCAGGCCATATTGTTTCTGTAAGTATTTGGCTGACCCGGAGCAACGATATTATTTGAGATCCTTGGCATCCAGACATTTGTAAGAAATTCGGTAGGGCTGTCAATTAATTCATCATATTCATCCTCTTTCATGAAAGCGCCTTCTTCATCAGCCGGTTCGAAGTACTGAAAGCCTACGTTCGGATCAAGCTCTATTCCCGGTATTTTATAATACTTCTGGCCAAAATGATCAACAAGACCACTCCAGACATAGATCATGTTTACTACTGTTGCATCCCAGCTGAAATCTTTTGCGCATTTTCTGACTGCTTCAAAAGCTTTCTCAAAATCATGGGTGACCTCCTGAGAAGTAAACCCTGCATATTTTGAAGTAAATTCTGCTGCAAAAGGCCTGATGGGTACTCTGTCGGGCTTTTCATTTCTGTTAGCAGTAATGTACCTCTTGAGTCTTTCGCTATACAACTTATCCATATCCTCAGCCATTTTATCGCCTCACTAGCTTTTAATAATAATTAATTAAACACATCAAGTCCTTCCGGGCTTCCTGATTATGGCCCAGATTTATCCCCGGCAGATCTTGCCCGGGAACCTGCTTGATACATACGATTATTTCCATTATCTTTCTTTATTCCATGATAACACTATTAATTTTAAGGAGCTGGCATAACTCTGAAAGTTCTTCTTTTAAATTCCCATAAGCGATATTCCAATGGTGGTTAAAACCATTATACGCTATCTGCCTGAACATATCCCTGACATTGAACGGAAATTCGACTTCCAGTGGATTGCCTTCATAGGCTTTTATCAAATTTGAGCCGACAGCTTTGCCATTGGCGATAAACATCCTATACTCCCCGCTTGAACCTATAAGGCCACCCATGGTAACTTCCCCCGGGATATTTTCAGGAAAATATACTGCAACACCTTTTCCTGTTTCGTAGTCATCATGAATGACAATATCCTTTTTATTTTTAGTCAGGCTTAGCGCACCTGCGCCGCAATGCGAGAACATTATGGAGTTTCCGGGCTTATCCAGATTATATACTTTAAGCTGGTCACCGTTTGAAGA
>PMCC01000050.1:13952-19505 GCA_003155275.1 Actinomycetota bacterium
CAGTGTTGAAGATGTCATTAAGCCATTTTTATCACTGGACTTTACACTTCCGACCATCGATTTTATTTCGTCCCATAAATTTTTGGTTTCTTCTTTGGATACTTTTTCCCTTCCCAATATAATATCTTCATTGCCAAAATTAACTATCGTGGTTCCAAAAATCTTTTTTACCAGGATTTCATCAATAGTCTGGCATGTCATTATATTGGCATGCCCGCCCACATACCCGATTCTTGTTTTGGATAATTTGTTTTTTATTGCACAGGCCCTAGAGAAGATATAGAGGTCATGAAGCGCTAATTTATCATTAAAATCTCCATATATAAATCTGAAGTCAATGCCCAGATCCCATATGTTTGGCATCACATTCTGAGAGCCGGTAATCGAGATGTTAAATGGATTATAGTCCGTTGCCCAGACTATCATAGGTTTATTGACTCCGGTTATTAAGGGCATTACTCTTGCATCATCACTGAAAGTGCCAAACAACAGAATATAAAGGTCTATATCTTTGCTGTTAAAAAAATCCGCGTTTTTGGCAGCTACAGTATATTCATCAATAAACTCCGGAGCAACAACCGGTTCAAAACCCATCTTTTCAACTGCTTTCACAAGTTGTTCCTGATAACCTACCGCATCTTCTTCATCCTGGTTAAAACCTTTCATCACAACAGTTGTTATACCGACTCTTGGCTTTATCATCTGTCTTCCTTTCCACTTGAAAACAATTAAAACTAAATTTTTAATATTTTTTAATCTTTTTAATTCTTTCAATTTCATATTGTGCAGCCCTGGCTATTTCCCAGACCGCTTTTCTATCGCTCTTCACCACAAATTCGGGAGCAGGTTTTGACAGGATATCCCTAACCATATCCTTTGCTCTTTCCCTCATGTCTTTGCCGCCTGTTAAATTCATCCACTGGCCCCATGTATTTCTATCAGTTAATTTTGGCAGCCATCTTTCCTGGCTTCTGCAATATTTAAGAGTATGGACACTTGAAAGAAAATCCGATCTATGTTTTACCTCCCTGAAGGCATCAAGCCCGATGCTTTCCTCACTTACTTCTATCCCTCTAAGCAACCTGAATGCTGCGCCAAGAATTTCATTATCCATAAGGCACTGTTCATAGTTTGCTATTCCCATCATGGCGAGATTTCCTATGGCAACATGTATGATATTAACACCTGCCATGGCGCATCCCAGGAAATGCTCCATGGATTCATATCCCATCTGTGCATCCGGGAGCTTTGAATCGGTTGTGCATGAGCCATAATATGGAATATGATAATAATGTGCCATTTGTGCGGACCCCATTTGGATGAGGGTTGATTCAGGCGCATTTCCAGCAAAGTTCATTGACTGCATATCCAGTATGCCTGTTGAAGATGCATAAATACAAGGAGCACCGGGGTTTGCCATCTGGGAAAGCGCCACTGCCGCCATTATGTTTGCATTATTTTCGGTAATTGCCCCGGCTATTGTATATGGAGTGGTTCCACCGGCATTTCCGTCAGTTTCAATATAAACAGGAATTGTATATTTCCCGCATTCAAGCAGTTCCTCAACGAATCCATGGGGATGCGTAAGCGGACTTATGACACAAAGGCCCGCAACAAAGAATGGTTTTTTACAGACATTTTCAACCGAACCGGCAATTACCGATGCCATTTCAAGCTGGAATTTTAACCCTTCCCTACAGCCGCCGACCAATGTATAGAAGTTTCTTCTGTTGTTTGTAATATTGTGGGCAAAAGCCAGCATTTCGCCCTGGCTGTTGGGCCCAAATTCCGTATCAAGAGGAATAACAAGAAAATGCTCGATATCCATATTTTCGAGATTAAGTTTTAAACGTGTTAAATCCTCCAGATCTTTCATTGTTGAAGGACGCAGATTGCCATCCATATCAAGGACGTTTATGGAACCTGCTCCGCTCATTACATACACGTCATCGGAATCATCAAGCATAATGTCATATTTGGTATCTATTCCGTAAAGCCCAACTTTATTTGGAGCCATTTTAATATATTTTAAAAATACATTCTCCGGAATTTTTACAATCTGAGCATCATGATCAACAATACAGCCACAGCTTTCCATCAGTTGTCTTGCTTCAGAATGGAGATTTTTAATTCCAATATTTTCGAGAATATCTACTGTTGATTTATGTATAAGTTCCATCTTATCATCAGATAAAACCTTATACTGTCCGCCCTTAACTGGCACAATGCCCTTTTCAGTAATCACTGCTCCTCCTGATTTATATTTAAATTTTTGTAATTTATCCTTTTACTGCGCCAAGGGTCATACCGGCGATAAACCATTTCTGGAACACCAGGAAGATTATGAGAACAGGAATAATAGTTATCATTATTGAGGCGCCATACATTCCAATGGGAACAATATATTTGCCACCTGCTATTTTAGCTATAGCAACCGTAATTGTCTGGATTTTCGGGTTTTGCAGATAGACCAGTGCAAAAATAAATTCGTTCCATGTTTCAAGAAATAATAAAATAATACATGATGCAATTGCCGGTTTCGAAAGAGGAAGCACAATTTGCAGGAAAACCCTGATGTCTGATGCTCCGTCAACTTTGGCGGATTCCTTTATTTCTTTTGGTATTTCTTCAAAAAATGAACGGAGTATTAAAACCGCAATGGGTATCAAAAATCCAACATACGGTATTATTACAGCAAGATATGTATTGATTACTCCCAATTTTTGCAATATAAAAAACAATGGGATCAAAAGAACCTGAGCAGGAATAACAAAACTTGCTATAATAGTCGTAAAAGTAAGTTCCTTACCTTTAAATTTAAACTGGCTGAAACTAAAAGATGCAAGTGCCGCAATTACGATTGCAATGATTATTGATGAGAATGATGCTATGATACTGTTCCTGAACATTTCAAGAAAAGAAACATTCAAATTTGTAGCAGCATAATTCCATGCATCTTTATAATTTTGAAGTGTCACAGCTTTGGGGATTAAAAAAAGTATATCCTGGTATACAGTTGCTTTTGTCCGAATTGAAAGCGAAAAAATATAAAGTATTGGAAATACGATGAGTATTATGGCAATTATTATTACCACTCTGGAAAGTATGAATATGCCTGGGTCTTTTTTTAAACTAAAACCATATTTAACATTATATGAATCGCCTTGAATCGCTGCTTTTCTTTTTCCAAGAGCCATTTTTATACTCCTCTTTTTAAAAATCTGACTCGCAAAACACCAAAGATTATCATTATTGCAAACATAATAAATGCTATCGCAGACCCAACGCCCATTTTATTTGGACCGTTTGCCGAAAAAGAGTAATAGTACATGATTGTTGTAAGCACTTCTGAACTGTGGACAGGGCCTCCTCTGGTCAAAACATATACGATGTCAAATACTCTGAAACTTCCTACAAGATTTAAAATCACATTTAATATAATGGTGGGAAAGATTGAAGGTATTATTATTCTCATTATTTTCCCCCACCAGGTGGCTCCATCTACATCCGCAGCTTCAAGAATTTCCCTATCAACTGACTGAAGGCCTGCATAAAAAATTACCATATTATATCCGGTCCACTGCCATATACTGACAAATATTACTACCCATATTGCTGCATGGACACTTGATATCCAGGGAAAACTTAAATGAAATATCCGGTTTACCACACCGTCCTGCTCAAGCATTTTTCTCCATGCGAGACTTACCGCAACAGGAGCCAACACAGCAGGAAAGAATATTATTGTTCTTAGAAGAACGCTGTTTTTAAAATTTCCGAAGAAAATAAAAATTGAAATTATAAGAGCAAGTGCAATTTGAACAGTTATGCTTGCAATTACGAAATAGAATGTATTTCTTAAAGATATCCAGAAAAATTTGTCATGAAAAAGTATCTTAAAATTTTCAAAACCAGTGAATTGTTTAAAGAAGTTTGAATCAAAACCTGTAAATTTATAAAAACTAAGTATTAATGAAAATATGACCGGGGACAAGATTACAAATATAAATACTAAAAGCGCCGGCGACGTAAAAGCATAAGGGACGAGGGTATTTCTGTAAAATTTACCGAAATTAATATTTTTGTCCTGTGATTTTATTTTTTTTTCCATAAATAAATGCAAACTAAAAAAATCCTGTTATACAAAGAATATATAGCCTGATTAAAAATATTAAAACTCAAATAAAAACGCAGCATAAACCTAAGACGGGGACCATCAGGTCCCCGTCTTTTAATATTGGATTTAGCCTTTAAAACCGCAAACAGTATCAAGATTCTTTAATACGTTATCCAGAGTATCGGTTCCTAAAAGAACAGCGCCAATGCCATCACCCAATGCTTTAATGGGGTCAGGGTACATGTAATATACTTCGCTTTGTGTCCCCGGTGAATTGTAAAGAGTGATACAGTCTTTTAAAATCGGGCTCGAGATCTCCGGCAGGTTGTTTAAGTCCGCGCCGCTTGCAGGGTTAACGCCGTTGGCCATAAATATTTTTGCTGCTTCGGGGCTATTTGTCAGTTTGACCCATTTTATTGCAAGGTCAATATTTTTGCCCTTGGCATAGACACCTAGATCTGTTCCAAAGTTTTTATTAAAAACCACTTCAGAGGTGTCATTAACCATAGGATACTGGGTTATCCCGATATTAGGATTATCAGCGCTGTTTTCTTCCGGTTTCATTGCACTTGCAAACCAATCACCCTGGGCCCACATGAATATACTTTCTTTTTCAAGCCATTTTCCGAATGCCTGTACCTGGTAATCCATATTAAATACATCTTTTCTCCAGACACCTGCAGCATTAAGCCTTACAAAAGCGTTAAATGAATTTTTAAAAACGTCCTGCTGCCATGATATTTTGCCACTCAGGGCTTCTTCGATTAAATCGGGATCTCCGGCCTTTTGCTGCTGGTGTACAAAGTTAAAGAATGGATCATAATAACACCAGGTTTCAACAAAGCCTGCAAGAATAACATCATAGCCCTTGGCTTTTGCAGGAGCGACCATTTTCCCCAATTCTTCTACTGTATAAGCTTCAGTTGCAGGCTTAGGTTCAAATCCTATTTCCTTTAACATGTCTTTATGGTACCACATACATTCTGTCCAAACATCCTGAGGAAGGATCCAAATCTTATCATTATATCTTATCCCCTTGAAATTATATGCGGCGCCAAGCCACCCCTTCCATTCATTATCAATTTTAGAGGTTAAATCTACCAACGCACCCGAGTCAGCTACTTCCTTAAGGTCAGGACCTGGGTAAACCGCAAAAATATCCGGCGCAGTACCGCTTGCAAGAGCCGGTTTAAGGAACTCATTAAAAGTTGTTACAGTATACTGTTGATAGTCGATTTTAACTCCTGGATTTTCTTTGGCAAAAATTTTTGCAAGCGCATTATATGTATTAAGTATCCCCGTATTGCCATTTTGAAAGTCAGCTATTTTCAAAACTACTTCGCCGGCTGCTGCAGAAGTTTCTGCTGCGGTTGTGGTTGCTGCTGCTGCTGTGGTTGCTGGAGCTGCCGTTGTTTCAGCTGCTGCTGCAGTTGTTG
>PMCC01000177.1 GCA_003155275.1 Actinomycetota bacterium
AACGTGCTCAGCACATCCTTGCGTTCGGTAACCCATGCCACCGATTCCACATGCAGGGGATGCAGAGCGAACAGAGCCGCTACAAAAGCGCTTCTGTAAGTAGCGCCCGTCATCCTCAAAAGTAAAAAAAATAACAACAGAGTATTTATTAAATGCAATATTAAATTCGTCAGATGATAACCGCCGGCATGGGAGCCATACAAATTATAATCAAGCATCAAAGAAATCCATGCCAGAGGATGCCAGTTCGCATAGTTTATTGATAGAAATGCTTCGATAATATTCTTTAATGTTAAATCTTTAGAGGCAAAGGAAATATAATTGGGGTCGTCATAACTGACAAATTCAAAACTTGAAACCTGATAATAAACACAAATTACTATTGCGGCAATAATGATAGATATAATTGTTTTTTTATTCATAATAAGAATTTAATATCAAAACGTTAGTGCAAATAAAAGGAATATCGCGTCATTTTTCCAACTGACGCTCTTTCGCCATCAAAGTATTGCCAATTTTCAGAAAGTGTTGTTCGGCATTTTTATTATTTTTTATTCTGTAGGACTCCGCCAGATGAAGATATGACCAGTAAGAATCCGGATTTATGCTAATCGCCTTCTGCGCCTGTTTTATAGCATCATCCGGCTGATTTTTTTTGTTTAAAACTGCGCTGTAAGTTTGATAAAAACCTTCCTCGTATGGTCTTAACTCGATCGCTTTGAGCGCCATTTTTTCAGCTTCCTCCAGATTTCCCTTTCTCATTAAAATATTAGCTATTCTTTCAAAGGAAAGAGCCTTTTCCAGACCTGCAGGATAATCAGCTATGGATTTATAAAAATATTTCAAAGCCTGATCATCGTCGCCGATAATAAAATAATATTCTCCAAGCCCCCCATATGTTATGCTTTTTTTTGTTATATTGCCCGATTCAAAAGAATTCAGGGCTTTGTTTAGCTCCTCAAAAGCTTCCGGCAACCGGCCGGAAACAAGAAGCGCGATGGCCAGACACTGGTGAGGATGGTGTAATCGGGGAGATTTTTTAACATTATCGCTCCATAAAGATATTTCATCTCGCATAATATTATTTTGAATGTAAACCGTCGCTGATTGCACTATTATCAAAATGGTAATTGCCGCCGCCAATAGATACAAAATCAATTTTTTTTGCGAGCAATACTCCAATCCTTCGACGAGGCCGGCGGCCACAGGAACAAACAAAAGCATGGAAGGAAGATAATTCCTATGTTCGAATATCAGTTCCAGTGATAAAAAAGAGCCCTCTATAAAGTGATTTAAAAAAAAGAATAATACACAATATGAAAGCAGTGGCCATTTCCTGGCCTTGACCAAAGATATTGATATAATCAGCACTATGATTATGATTGCCGCGAAAGTTGTCCATGGATCAAACAAACTTTTTGATATTTCCACATCGTGAATCAAAGTCAAACGTGATGTCAGGGGATAAAAAAGCAAAGAAACATAAAAGAGAATGATCCGAGGTTCTGTCAAAAGTCTTTCTTTCATTGTAAACGGCCGGATATCATATTCTTTTAGAACAGAAGAAAAATCATAAAACAACAATCCGGCCGCTATTAAAATAATTATCGGTATTAATGATAATTTTATATTTTTCTTTATATTTTCGTTTGTCAATCCCTGGATAAAAAACAAATCATATAAGAAAATACATGCCGGCAGCATGGCCGCATTTTCTTTCGTACCTATCGCCAGTATTGAAGATACAAAACAGGAAAAAATATGAACATACTTAAAGGATGATTGGGAGGTTCTGAATTTGAGGTAAAAGTACATGGACATAATGTAGAAGAGTCCGGCCATGCTGGCCATGCGCTGAACGATATATGTCACTGCCGTCACATGAACGGGATTGACGGCCCAGAATACAGTCGCTAGAAGAGCGATGGGATAAGCGTGCTTTTCATATCTCTCTTTGAGCAGTGGAAGTTTCAGAGTATTAAAAACAAATAAAAAAAGAAATGCTGAAGATAAAAAGTGAATCAAGAAGTTAACAAGATGATAGCCGAAAACATTCAAGCCATCAAAATAATAATTTATGGCAAAGCTTAGGTAGGCAATAGGACGGGATATTTTGCCTGCACCCGTAATTCCGTAGAATATATTCTTTACATTATCCGGTGTAAACTGTTTTACATGAACATTTATATTTTTGGTTATATTTACATAATCATCAAAATGCCAGGAGCAGTTAAAGCTATTGCTGTAGGATAAAAGCAAAATTATAAACAGTGAAGAAAATGTAAATAGGTAACGCCTCATATGATTACAACATAATTTCAGGTTAAATCGCGTTTGTTTATTTTATAATTTTATTATCAAAAAAGGGGTGAAAGTTCAACTTCCACCCCTTTTTATCTGTTTTCTTAATAATTTTACACTTTATTTAGCAGTAATCTTGCCAGATGAATCAACAGAATAAGTAGTTGTTCCTCTACTATGTATAGCGCTTATGGTCAAAGCACTGATCGTTCCACCGGCAGCGGCCGTTACACTGCTTGTATTATTATATCCATAAGATTGCAGAATAGAACTGGTCACTGAACCGGATGGACTGTCGCTGTAAAAAGCCTGAGCTGCGGTGTACATCTGTTTGGCATCAGAATTTGCTGAGGAGTTATAACCTCTGATTCTGTACTGTATAAACTGCGGTACAGCGATCGCTGCCAATATACCGATGATCGCGATAACGATCATCAACTCAATCAACGTGAAACCTTTCGCACCTTTTTTACGGAAAATCTTTAACATAAATAAGAATCCTTTCTGTTTCGTTGATATTAAATTATTACAATATCAAAACTCTTCTTTCCAATTCTTTATTTTACCTTAATGATCTACCAAATTTTTTCACTTGAAATTTTTTAATTTGATAACTTAAAATGAAAGCAATTTATATGCCGCATGCATTAATTACATTCTCTTAATCGCAGTAAACATATTTTAATGTGAAAAATCAACTATATTTTTTTAAAAACATCATCTTCAAGACAATTATTAAACTGATGTACCAGCAAAAAAAATGGTCATTTTCACCGAATTACTGTTAATTTGACCGCCAATAATTATTTATTCACCATCATCTTAAAATTATGATATTAATTCCAGGTGATAAGACCGGAGAATTTGTAAATGTCTGAAGTTACAATTATTATCATTTTCCGCCGCATATCGCCTTGCCGAAACAGACGGCAAGAGTGAAGAAATGCATGGTCATGATTTAAATTGAATGTATCCGTTTCTTTGAAGCATTAGAATTCATCCGTCAGTCTATTAAGGAATAAATATAAATGAAAATTGTTCTCGTACGCCCACCGAGTTTTAAAATGCCTATAATCATTCCCAATATCGGATTGGGATACCTTGCCTCGGTTTTAAGAAATAAAAAACATCTGGTGACAATAATTGATTGTGCCAGAGAAAAGATGAATCACCGGAAATACCTTGATTATCTTGCCAAAGAAAAACCGGATATTGTAGGTGTCCAAATATATACCTGCGATTTTAGTTCAGCTAAGCAATGCGTTGATATTGCCAAAGAATTAAACAGAGATACTATTACTATTGCAGGAGGTCCGCATCCTTCCGGAGACCCTGAAGGGACCATGAAAATGCTTCAGAATATGGATTTCGCCTTTTCCGGAGAGGCAGAATTAGGTTTGCCCAAATTACTGGAGTATGTTGAATCTCCCCATAAGGTTAAGATCGATTCTGTTGAAGGCTTGATCTATCGCCATCAGGGGGAAATTACAGCGAACAAGAGAGGGTATTTCAGCAATCTTGATGATCTACCATTTCCCAGCTGGGATTTGATTGATCCTCGTACGTATCCGGCTGCTCCACATGGTTCATTTTCAAAAAGTTTACCGATCGCCCCTATTATTACCAGTAGAGGATGTCCGTTTCCATGCACTTATTGCGGCGTCAGGGTAAATACCGGCCGAAATTTCCGGATGAGAAGCGTCAATAATGTTATTGACGAGATAAAATATTTGCAAAATTCATTTGGAATAAAGGAATTTCATATTGAGGATGACAATTTCACTTTAGTTAAGTCCCGGGTAATAGATTTCTGCAAAAGACTTAAGGAAGAAAATATTTCTATTGACTGGGCTTGTACCAATGGGGTCAGATTGGATACACTGGATAAAGAGCTATTGCTGAATATGGAAAGCGCCGGTTGCTATTCCTTTTCAGTGGGTATTGAATCAGGTTCTCCCCGGATTATCGCAGACATGAAAAGAAGTGAAACACTGGAGACCATGGTAGAAAAAATCAATCTTGTTTCTTCCTTAACCGGGATTAGAATGACTGGTTATTTTATGGCGGGATATCCTACGGAAACCAAGATGGACATTGAAAAAACCATAGAACTAGCC
>PMCC01000029.1 GCA_003155275.1 Actinomycetota bacterium
TGTAATTCTAATTATATTGTTAATAAGTTATGTTCACACTTTTATTCTTTGATAATTTAATTTAACGACTCAATTAATAAGAGAATTTTTATTATACCAATGAATTTTCTTATTGGCTGCAATTCTCCAAACTTTTATTCCCTGAAGGGTTCTTTTAAAGTTATAGTCTACCATAAATTNNTTTCTTACCTAAACTTTAGATATGTTTTATCTTTTTAAGCTTGACAATAAAATAAATAAAAAAAATAATTAAATGGATAATAAATAAAAAAATGAAAACAGGAGTATTTCTAAATGGATACAATAAGGTCAGGTTTTGTAGGTGCCGGTTTTATCGGGCCCATTCATATGGAAAATATAAGAAGGCTTGGTTTTCCACAAGTGTATGCTATTGCAGAGATAGATCAGGCAACTGCAGACAAAGCTGCGAAAAGACTTGGAATTGGCAAAGCTTATGGCAGGTGGGAAGACTTGGTCAATGATCCTGAAGTCGATGTCGTTCATATAAGCTGTTCAAATAAGTTACATTACCCTATTTCTAAAGCATGTCTTGAATTGGGAAAACCGGTTATCTGTGATAAACCGCTTACCCTTGATATTAATGAAGCTAGAGAGCTTGTTGAACTTGCAAAAAAGAATAATGTTATAAATGCTGTGACTTTTAATATGGCCTTTTACCCGATGGTGAGAGAGGCGAAAGAAATAATATCAAAGGGGGAACTGGGAAAGATAAATCTTGTATATGGCCGTTATATGCAAGACTGGTTGTCAAAAGACAGTGACTATAACTGGAGGGTTGAGGCCAAATACCAGGGCAAATCCCGAGTTGTGGCAGATATCGGTTCACACTGGATGCATATGGTTCAAATGGTGCTTGGGAAGAAAATAATATCAGTATACGGTGATACATCCATTTTTATTCCTGTCAGGAAAAAACCATTTAAATCTTATCTAACTGCTGAAGTAATAGATTTAAAACCTGGACAATATGAAGAAATAACGGTAGATACGGAAGACCATGCAACAGTAATGTTTAAATTTGAAGACGGAATAAAGGGGATAATGATGGCTTCGCAGGTTTGCCCGGGCAGGAAGCAAAGAATAGAATGGGAAATAATAGGATTGGAAAAAAGCATAGCCTGGCATGGTGAAGAGCCTGGCAAACTTTGGATAGGCCATAGAGATAAACCGAATGAGATTTTTTTGAAAGATCCAAACATAATGCATGAAAATTCAAAAGGTTTCTGCAATACTTCTACTGGACTTACAGAAGGCTATCTTGATTCCTGGAAAAATATCATGTCCAGGATTTACGAATACATCAGAATTGATGGAAATAAGAAAAAAATTATTCCAGATTTTCCGACTTTTGAAAACGGTTATCATATTATGATAATAATAGAGGCTATACTTGAAAGTGCAAAACAAAACAAGTGGGTTGACATTGACTGGGAAAAATATTGATTGATTTTATATTTTTTTAAATAGCGGGATTTTGTGAATTAAAAATTATTTATAGGAATTTGCTTTTGGATATCCCAAGCATAAATAAGATATATCCAGTGATATTTTACTTAATAAATATATTTATTCTTCCTGCAGGATCTGCCGGATGACATCTGCGATTTGTGCTGTTGATTTTTTTACTTCCGCAGAAATGGTTTCACCAAATTCCAAAGACTTTGGCTGGATCCCGATTATTATTATTTCACACTTTATGGACTCAAGAAGATAATCAATTGTCATTTTAATGGGCAGCATATGGGAGTAAAAAGATATGCCGTCAACTTCCTGGGGATCTGCCAACAATATGGAACCGGGCTTTTGGTCCATATCTACAGAATCAACGATGATAATATGCGTGGGCCTGTATTTTATTATTTCACCGGTAAGGTTTTCAGGAGCAGTCGACCCCAAAAAAACCTTTAATTTTGAATTCCTGATTTTATTCATTTCCTCAGCAACAAGAAGCCCTGCAGCATCATCGTTTCGCAGAGCCGAGCCTACGCCAAGAACAGCAATTTTCTTTGCACTATTAAGTTTTTTCTTTAAGTTTGTCTTCAGATTTTGCATTAAATTGTATTTTTAATTTTTTATTATCCAGTTGCGCAAGTTCAAAGTCACCGGTCGCCTCAAGGGCGTCTTTATTGCAGGAAAGCACACACTGTGAACAATATATGCATTTATCAAGCCTGAATTCTGCCTGATAATGCTTCTCACCAAGATCTGTTATATCAATGGCATTACTTGGGCAATCCCGCATGCAAAGCTTGCAGCCGATACATTTTTCCGGATAGAATTTTATCTTTACCCTGTAGTTTTTTGGAGCGTCATCCCTGNNCATTCTGCCGGTTTTTTTCATATTTTTATGCCTTGCACTATGATATTAACAATTAATTGTAGGAAGCTTAATGGGGCGATATATTTCCAGCAGAAATTTACCATCTGGTCTATCCTTAACCTTGCAAATACTGTACGCAGCAGGGAAAGCAAGGCAACAATAAACAATACTTTAACTATAAACAGTACAAAAACCAATGCCGGATGAAGATCCATGCCGAAAGGCAGGAATACTGCCGCCACAAGGGCGGCGCATACAACCACTTCTATGTCTATTGCCAGCCTGAACATTGCAAGCAATTTGCCGCTGTATTCAGTAAAGGTCCCTCCGACTATCTCAGTTTCTGCTTCCGGTATATCAAAAGGCACTTTTTCCAATTTNNGCAAGCAATGCTGCCGATAAAAACGCAAGAAATAACGGTACTTCATAAGCAAAGAATTGAGTCAGCGTACGGACAGCGCCGATAAGTGAAAACAGGGATTGCGACGCGTATCCGGCCAGGAAAAATGTTAATGTTGGTATTGATAACAAATATAAAACAACAATGATGTCGCCATTAAAGGAAAACAATGCTTTGGTACCCCAAACCGGTATATACATAATGGAGGTAGCTATTGCCGAGATTGCGAAAAACGGCAATATCCGAAACATCACCTTTTTACCTTTTCCGGGGACGAGATTTTCCTTGGCAAGCAATTTTACAAAATCTGCGAAAGGTTGAAACCAGGGCGGTCCGACCCTGTTCTGCATTTTTGCGTATAGTTTTCTATCGACATATTCTACAAACATGCCTGATATGCTTAAAAACAAAAATCCCGGGAACACTAAAATGTAAACTAATGACATCACGGTTTTAAAACTTTATACCCTTTCTTCTATACCACTCAATACTGTACTGCCTTAGAGATTTCCAATCCATAATCTCGCTGCCTCCAGTATCCAGTTTTTTTATTGATATTGTCCTGTCTGTACAGGAAAAACATGGATCAATTGCTGCAATAATAATCGGAAGATCCGCAAGATTATAATTCTCCAGCATCTTTAACATAGGTTTAATATTAGCCAGCGTTGGAGCTCTTAGTTTGACCCTTTCAGGCTTGTCGGAACCGTTAGACTTCACATAATGGACATCTTCCCCCCGCGGCGCCTCGTAACGGCTAAATGCTTCTCCCACAGGTATTTTTCTCGGTACTCTAACAGCGATGGGACCATCCGGCAGATTATTGATAACCTGGCGGACAATACTGTAGCTTTCCATGAGTTCGCCTACTCTTACAAGTGTACGCCCATAAACATCTTCATTGTCAACAGTAATTACCTTAAATTCAACCTCGCCATACGCTGCATACGGGTCATCCCGCCTGACATCCCTGTCAACACCAGAAGCCCGGGCAACAGGGCCCACTGCATCAAGAGCCTCAACATCAGCTTTTGGCAATCTTCCNNTTTGTCCTCTCTTCGAGAGTATCCATTGCCTTTAAAATTTTTTGCAGATGCTCTTTTGAGACATCCCTTTTTACCCCGCCATATGCATTTATGCCATAATTAACACGGTTTCCCGTAAGGTCAGCAAGGATATCCATTACTATTTCACGGTCGCGCCAGGAATACATAAATAATGTATCAAAACCTATTTCATGGCCCGCAACACCTAACCACAGCAGATGGCTGTGTATCCTTTCAAGTTCTCCAACAAGTGTTCGCAAATAAAGCGCCCGTTTGGGCACCTCGACTCCCGCTATTTCTTCTACTGCCTGGATAAAACAGGTTGAGTGTGAGTGTGAACAAATACCGCAGACACGCTCAATCAGGTACAGATCCTGTATGTACGTTCTTTCTTCGCAGGCTTTTTCAATGCCGCGGTGATTATAGCCAAGCCTTAAACTGACACCGACTATTTTTTCACCTTCCAGTATTACCCTGAAACTTTCAGGTTCTTTAAGCGCGGGATGCTGGGGACCGATAGGTATCACTATTTTTTCCATTATTGTCCCTCCTTTACTAAAGAACTGGCTATCCAGTCCTTTCTTAATGGATACTGCCCGTCCGGCCAGCCATCCGGTAAGGGATATCTTGAGCCTTCCGGCAGGCCTTCAACTTTGGCGCCGAGCAAATCCACCAGTTCCCTTTCATAAAATTCTGCTGACGGGAAATAACCCATAATTGTCTTTATTACCGGATTATCCTTGGGCACACTTGTCTTTAAATTAATGACAATACCATCCTGTCTTGTCAAATGATAAATCATTGCCAGTTCAGCCCCCTCGTCAAGTCCTGTAATGGTACACAGTGTATCAAAGTGGATTTTATCCATTAAAAATTTGAGCACTTCTTCGAACTCTGTCATGGAAACATCAACAAAAATACGCCTTTCCTTCGGTATCCTGATTTTGCCCTCCGGAAAATTAAAATTTTTTATCAGCTCCTGCTGAATTTCTTCTTCTTTAGTCATAACAATCTTTCTTTTTTAAATTATTTTCTCTCTTTTTTTAAACGACTTTCTCTTTACTTCTTTTTTAAACTATTTTTATTAATTTTTAAGCTATTTTATTTTTATTTCTTTGTTAAATTACCTTCCATATTTTTTTCTTAAATTATTTTCCCTTTAAGCTGCCCAGCAGTTTCACTACACCATCTATTATTGCCTCAGGGCTCGCGGCACATCCCGGAATATATGCAGATACCGGTATAGCGGAATTTATTCCGCCAAGTATATTATAACATCCGTCAAAAACACCGCCTGAACATGCGCAGGTGCCGACAGCAACGACAAACTTGGGTTCAGGCATCTGCTCATAAATCCTTATAAGCCTGTCTTTGGTCTGCCTTGTAACAGGGCCGGAACAAATAAGGACATCTGCATGCCTTGGCGTACCTTTAAGCAATACACCAAATCTCTCAAGGTCAAACCTTGGAGTCAGTGACGCAAGTATTTCAATGTCACAGCCATTGCAGGCTCCGGAATTAAAATGTATTATCCAGGGAGATTTTATCCTTGCCCAGGTTACTATTTTCTCAATAAGTGCCATTTTTATAATCATTCCTTTCAAGGAACAAAATAATAATAATGAAAAGTTTTTCTATTAAGGCTTTCCTTTTTAGGCCTTTCTTTTAAGTCCCTTCTTTTCAGATCAGTCTTTTAAGACTTATCTTTAAGACCTTACTTTTTAAGTCTTATTTCCTGAATAAGACCAGTAATCCGACAAGCGCACTAAAAATCAAAACCGCTGCCAATATATATCCGGAAGAAAATCCTCTCGGTAAGGTAGTCAGAATAAGCGCCACTACGTGCATGATGGTAAAAAATATCGCAAACGGGAAAAACTGGCTGTAGTCTGGCCTTACGTTCTGGGCGGGTATATCCTCGCCGCATGCATACTGCTCCATTTTGCCTGCAGAAACGTGCCCTTTGAATGCCAGTTTGGTAAAACCCAGAGATACTGCATAACCTACTACTAAAAGTATTAAAAATACTAGTGGCGGCAATAATAATATTTTATCCATTATTTATATTTATCCTCTTAAATTTCTAATATTACGGGCATCGACAGAACCAGTGACTTTATATATCTGTATAATAATACCGGCAGCTACTGCTATNNATGATTTCCACACCAAGCAATATCCTTACCAGGTTTCTTGTTGCAAGAATATAGTAAAACCCAATGATAAGAAGCAAAATGACAAATGGGATGAAAAGCTTTAAAATTTCCACATTAGCGGTACTCATTTTTTTTGTCCTTCCTTAAATAATACCACTATGCCAAAAACTCCCACCAGCAGAATGATTGCCTGCCCCAGCAAATCTACCTGCCTTAAATTCCACAATACGTTTGCAACATTTTTTTCCTGGACTATTGCCGGAAGCGCCAAAACCAAGGGTTTGATCACATATGATATTACAACACCGACTATTATAAGGATTATTGGCAGAGCCGCATACTTTTTAATGCGTTTATTCCTGGTTTCTATAAGGTCTTCTTGGGCTACAGGTTTGACGAAACTGATAGTGGTTATAAAGATCACAGTTATAAGTCCCGCGCATATCGACAGTTCAAAAACAGCGGCAATAGGCGAATTCAGCTTAAACATCAAAAGCGTCAACATAATACTGGTGGCAGCAAGAGATATTGCAGCAAGCAGTAGCCTGGATGAAAAAACCACCATCAGTGCCGCAATTATCAAAATTATAAGCATTGCCAGAATAAGGTTCAAAATGTTCCTCCAAAAACTCCCATTTGGTCTACAAAACCCCGAAAACTCTTAAATCAGGACCCGGAATTTATAGCCATAACTCCATTATAGTTTTAAAATACTTTGTATTGGCAAAATCAATTTATTAAGTACCAGCGGAAAGAATACCCCGATTAGTATTGTCAGCAATGCCAAAATCAGCGCAGGCAGCACCAATCCAAATTTTGCTTCCTTTACATTTTCCAGCCCCTCAGCCAATTTTCCAAAAAATACCCTTCTTTGGAATGATAAAAAATATGCAAGCGTTATTACGCTCGCAACCACTGCAATAAATGCATATGCATAATGCGCGCTCTGCCAAAGAGCGATAATTATCAGTAACTTGCTCCAAAACCCTGATAATGGCGGTATGCCGGAAATGGAGAGCATAGCCACTATTGAAGTGCCTCCGGTAACAGGCATTTTCGATGCCAGCCCGCCTAATTTATCCATATCCCTTGTACCGGTTTGTTTTTCCACAGCAGCCGCATTGGCAAACAACTGGGATTTAAAAATAGCATGATTCAATATATGAAAGACGGCAGCAGCCAAGCCCAAAGGAGTGCCGATGCCTATACTCAGTACAATATATCCCATCTGGCTGACACTTGAAAAAGCAAGCATCCTTTTGATATCTTTCTGGCCAAGTGAAGCAAGTGCACCTACAACTATTGAAAGCGCCCCGACAAACATCAGAATATTTTTTACAGGGTTCCCGCCCCCGCCGGTTATATTCATTATCCTTATTAACGGGTAAATACCAGTGACTTTGATTACAACACCGGAAAGCAAAATTGAAATACTGCTGGGCGCTGAAGAGTGCGCATCCGGCAGCCAGCCGTGAAATGGGACAAGCCCTCCTTTTGTAAATGCGCCGCAGATAAAGAGGCAGACTGCAATTACTATTAGTGAACTGCTTGGCGAATTCTTTGTTGCATTGGCAATTGCCGTAAAAGATGTGCTTCCGGAAATCAGCACGAAAATTGAAATTGACAACAGTATAAATACTGTGGCCGTAATCGAAAGCACTATATACTTAAATGAGCTTTCCAGGGCCAATTTGTCTTTATATGTTGATATCAGCACAAAGGAAGCAACTGCAACAATTTCAATGAACACATATAATGAAAAAATATCCGATACCATCACAATNNCATCAATTTGGACAAGCTGTCCATTGTAAAGTTAAAAGCAAAATACTTTGCGAAAAATCCTGACCGGCTGCTTAATAAATCAATTGGGACAAACAGCGCAAAACCAATCTGCGCCAGCGTCAACACCACGCCAAACCAGCATGCTATTTTTTTGATAAAATCAAAACGCAAAAGATTTAATATCAGTACAACAAACAATGGTATTAAAACAAATAATGCTAACATATTCTATTACTGTTTTCCTTTTAACGCATAACTAAAAATATTATTATTATAATGATAGTCCCGGCAAGCGACCATGAAAGATACATTGCATAATGGCCATTATGCGCTTTCTTTATGACTCCCGTGAAAAAATA
>PMCC01000115.1 GCA_003155275.1 Actinomycetota bacterium
CTGAGCGATTTTTTAAATTTACATGTAATACCGGTTTTCTGGAACGCCTCTGATGATAGCAATTTCAGCCAGGTAGACAATACTTTTCTTTTGGATAAAGAACTGAAAAAAGTAGTGTTAAGTCTTGCAGATATCAACCGGACCCCTGAGCTCCGAAAGGATGATACGGGCTCCAAAAGATTTTCTGATATTATTATTACTGAAAGCCTTGCGGCAAAAAAAATTGATGAATTCCTGGGATATTTACCGAATACTGATTTCAAGGCCGGAATAGAGGTTTTTTTTGCAGATTGCCTCGAGAGGCTGTCAAAGGGTGATTTTAATTACTTAAACCCCAAACACGGCCGTCTAAAAGCAGCACGCCCAACTGACTGTATGGCTGTGTATGGCTCCGGCCATAAAAACAGCTTCAGGCTCAACGATTTTTTTTCAGCTATAATAACAGGTTTGTTTTCAAAATACGGTCTTGTGCTGATTGATCCTTCAGATATTGAACTTAAGAAATTATCCCTGCCAATATTGGAAAAAGATATTTGCAACCATGCGGGCATTGAGAAATCAATAAACGAGTCAGGCGAAAAGCTTGTTAAGGACGGTTATCACAGCCAGCTTTCTGCGGATAAAGATTTTTTAAATTTTTTTATTGTAAAAGACGGCGTAAGGCAAAGAATAAAATGTGGGGGAAATTCATTTTTTGTTTTCGATAAAAAATCCCTCTCTGTTGAGGAATTAAAAAGTCTCATTGTTTCTGATTTTTCAAAAATAAGCTTGAATGTTATTTCACGGCCGCTGTTTCAGGATTCGGCGCTTCCAGTTTTGGCTACCGTATGCGGCCCGGGAGAAGTCAGCTATTTCTCGCAGCTAAAGGGAGTATATGATATTTTCGGCCTTAAACAGCCTGTAATATATCCCAGGTTTTCTGCTACTATAGTTGAAAGTAAAGTAAGAAAAGCAATTGAAAAGACTGGTGCGGGCATCGAGCTATTAAATCATGGGATAAAAGATGCTGTCAGCATCACTTTGAAAAGCAGTCTTGGCATTGATATTACCGGCATACTTAAAAGCCTGGAAGGTGATATCATGGATAAAACCGGAAAAGCTGAAAATTTAATAGAAAGTTATGGTATTGTCTGCACAGGTTATTTTGACAGGTTTGAAGATAACCTGAAAAAGGAAATAAAAATCTTATATAAAAAAATATCGTCTGAGTCTGAAAATAAAAATCTTTTTCTGGTCTCAAATATTGACAAAATATACTTAAACCTGTTCCCTAAAGGGTTGCTCCAGGAAAGAGTTCTAAGCATATTTCAATATATAAATAAATATGATTTTAAATTACTGGATGATCTGTATAATATCATTGATGTTGAAAACCGGTTCCACAAGATTATTTTTTTATAATGACAGGAGATATAAGATGTCTATAGACGCATTGGCTTTCGGCGCCCATCCGGACGATGCAGAGCTGGGATGCGGAGGCCTGCTTCTTAAATTGAAAGCCCTGGGCTATAGAACCGGAGTTATTGACCTTACTGAAGCGGAACTTTCCACAAATGGCGACCCGCCTACCAGGCAAAAGGAAACAGAGCTGGCGACTGAACTTTTAAAACTGGACATCAGGAAAAACTTAAAACTCACAGATTGCAATATAACCAATGATTTGGAAAGCAGAATGAAAGTCATTGATATTGTAAGGCAATACCGGCCATCTCTTGCAATAATACCATACAAGGCGGATAGACACCCTGATCATGAAAATTCCTATAAACTTTTAAAGGATTCATTCTTTGCCGCGGGGCTTAAAAAATTAAAAACGGAATTTCCCGAGTATAGGCCAAAGGCTGTTATATGCTATATGTTAAATTACGGGTTTCAGCCAAGCTTTATAGTAGATATATCAGATTACCATGAACAAAAGATGAAAGCCTGCAATGCATTTAAGTCCCAGCTTTACCGGCAGCCGGGTTTGGACCAGCCCACATATATAAATTCAAAGTTTTTCCAGGATTATGTTACCGGCAGGGATAAATGTTATGGATTGAAAATAAGGGTCGAGCACGCAGAGCCCTATTACATTGAAGATGATATTAGCATTGATGACCCGGTAAGTTTTTTTAAATACTTATAATGAGGCTGCCATATAATCATGTTGGAATTATTGGCGGCCGGCTCATTTAAGTGTTTGTTGCGAAACTGTTACTTTCTGGGCAACTATAATTTATAGAGATACATATATTGCTGTTTTTCGAGATACATACTCTGTCATTTAGAAATTTTTTAAAAAATAAACATATGAAAATAGGAATCACGTGCTACCCGACTTTTGGAGGCAGCGGCGCTGTTGCCGCAGAGCTTGGCATAGAACTTGCAAAACTGGGCCACAGTGTACATTTTATCAGCTACGGCCTTCCTTTCCGTTTGGACAAATCATATAAAAATATTTATTTTCACGAAGTTGAAGTGATGTCGTATCCGCTTTTCAGATATCCTCCTTATACACTATCCTTAAGCGTAAAAATGTCAGAGGTAATCGAATACGAGAAAATAGACATCCTGCATGTACATTATGCAATGCCTCATGCAACTTCAGCATATCTTGCGCAAAAGTTGTTGGGTGAAGACAAAATGAAGTTTGTTACGACTCTTCACGGTACGGACATTACGTTAATCGGCAACCATCATTCCTTTTTTAAAATTACTAAATTCAGTATAGAAAACAGCAATGGCGTCACCTGTGTCTC
>PMCC01000042.1 GCA_003155275.1 Actinomycetota bacterium
GGGTTATTTGCAAAATACTCCTGATGGTATTCTTCAGCCTTATAGAACTTTGTCAATGGTTTTATTTCTGTAACAAACGGGTCGGGATATATTTTAGAGCTTTCCAGATCCCGGATAACGCGCCGTATAATTTGCTCCTGCTGCGGTGAAGTGTAAAAAATTATTGACCTGTATTGAGTACCCCTGTCATTCCCCTGGCGGTCAAGGGTTGTAGGGTCATGTACCGCAAAAAAAATACGCAGGAGAAGTTCATAGGTTATTTTATCCGGGTCAAATTCAATTTTTAAAACTTCTGCATGCCCTGTAGTACCGCTGCAAACATCCTTATAGTCCGGGTCCTGTTTGCTTCCCCCCGAATAACCCGATTCGACTTTTATGACGCCTTTTACTTGTGTAAAAACCGCTTCAAGGCACCAGAAACATCCGCCACCGAGAATTGCAGTCTGAGATTTGGTATTTTTGATGTCTTCAAGTGACTTGTTGTTTTCAATTTCCATAATATCTTCTACCATTATACCTTAGATTTCATAATAATTATTTCTTTTATTATACCTTAGATTCCATATATGGTCCCATAAGATATGCAGTACCGATATTATTTTTTTTGCTCTGGAATAAAATCAAGTGAAACAGAGTTTACACAATGCCTGGAATTTTTAGGAGTGAATCCTTCTCCTTCAAAAACATGTCCCAGATGGCCGCCGCAAACCGAACACAGTATTTCAGTCCTTATGCCATCCTTGTCAGCCTGCCTTGCAACTGATCCTGCTATCTCATCATCAAAGCTCGGCCAGCCGCATCCTGAGTGAAACTTGGAGGCTGACTTGTATAAAGAAGCGCCGCATTGCCTGCATACATAGATTCCATTTTGAAAAAAATTTTCATATTTCCCGGTATAAGCCGGCTCAGTCCCTTTTTTTATTATCACACTTTCTTCCACCGGAGTCAGTTTATTTAATTTCATGTTTGCAAACCTTTCATATTAATTTTTTATAATTGTTTGTAGTGGACAGCATACTGCAATGCATAAAATATTATGATGATTGTTATTAGAAAAAAGGTGATTACAGTCAGAAATATCTTTATTTTTTTTGCTTTAGCCATTTCTTATTTGGCGAATAACTTAAAAGCACTGATTTATTCCTGGTAAACAACTCAAATCCAAGTCAACTATTTGTTTGAATTGAGACTAAAAATTTCATAAGTTTAGACCTTAAACAAATTGTTCACCAGAAACTAATAGTTCACGAGAGACTAATTAAGAAGCTTTTCAGCTACAGTGCTGATAATACTTTTCGTCAATTCCTTGTTATCCAGTGCGGCTGAGTAGATATATGTTTTAGAGTTGTTGTTTTGTATTAAAAAACCCCGCACAGCCAGATTGGACATTGTTGACATCACTGTTGTGTACGGTATAAACCCTTTATCTTTTTTGGCAATTTCTTTTTTCAGCAGTATCTCATGGACTTCCCTGACAGTAATCTGTTTTTTCTCCCAAACAATGTTCATGATATCTACTTCAAGGTCACTTATGCTTTGGAGTCCCCTTATGCCTACTTCTTCTGTTTTTTTTCTATTTCCCATTTCTCACAATTCTTGTTTAATAATAAATTATATCGTTGTTCCTGTTATGTACTAAGGAAAGAATTATAAATAATTCTGGCATTATGTCAATAGAGCCATAATGCTAAAAGCGCTTGGCTCAATATCTAAAGACATGGAAAGGATGCAACAAAATAAAACTATCTGAGTTTGTGCCCGATAATAACAGCAAGCGATAAAATTTCAAATCTACTGCTTACATATCAATTGCAAACAATCCTCCTTTTGAGTAATTCTCTTTTTTCATGTCATGAAAGATTATTTCCACTGCATCCTGAGGAATTTTTGTAATCTCTGTAATTGTTTCAGTGATTTTCTTTGCCATATCTCTTTTTTGGTCAACAGATCTTCCTTCAATAAGCTCAATTGTTACAATTGGCATCTTTTGCACGGCTCCTTTCGATTGTTGTTGTGATTTTATCCTGATTTTATTATTCAGTTTTATTTAATTCCTGGTGAAGTTCAAATATATATATATACTTATTCGCTTAATTTTTTATTTTGTTAAATGCCAAAGTTTAAGGCAAATGCTTTTAGTTCTGCATCCGGATCAAAGCCTCTCAAAACGACATTACAGAGTAAATTAAGCAATGGAAGCTCAACGGCTATTTCTACACCAAAATTGCTTAACCAGGGTAAGGCAAGCTTTAGGGCTATATAGCCTTCTCCATATTCACCTTCGTCAAACATTTGTTTAAATGCAGCCCCAGGCTCAACTCCGCTTCCGACCAATTCACCGTATCTTCTGTTTCTTCCTGCAACAGAAGTGACGTGAAGGTCCCCCATGCCGGCCAGGCTAAATGCTGTTTTAGGGTTTCCCCCTGTTATTTTGACTATGTATTTTATTTCGAGAACGGCCTGGTTAAAAAGAAATGAAACTGCATTGTAATATAGGCCTGAAAGATTTTTCTTAAACAAACCATCACATATTCCTGCTGCAATTGAATAAATATTTTTAAAGGTGGAGCATATCTCCACTCCGGTATAATCATTTACCGGGAAAATCCTGTAATAGTCAGTTGAAAATCTTTTTAATAGTTTCTTTATTTGTCCATCCTGTATGCCATAGACACTTGCAGATAAAGTCCTGTTTGCCAGCTCAAGCGCTCTCACGGGACCGCCAATGCTTGTTATCCTGAAAATATGGGAGGCATCCTGGGATTTTTCCCTTTCAGGAAATTTTTTATAATAAATCAGCTTTGCGGCTTCAGAAGCGCGCATGATCCTGCCTCCATATTCAACAAGACCTTTGGTTAGTTTTAAAAACATATAATCCCTGTCGGGCTCAATGTTGTCTATTAAAAGCTCAAAGATATCTACAAAACCTTCACTGGCTACACCAATAAAGATGGTGTCAGTATCTTTTATGGCTTGTTTTAGGTCTACGGAATAGAAACAAGATACCCCCGGGTTAAGTGGTTTTTTTAATTTGGGATGCACCCCTTTTTTGGAACTTTCAATAAGCTTGTCATCCAGCCGTGTTCCCCAAAGATTGACTTTCGCTCCATTATCTGTAAGTGGAAATGTAATGGCGCTTCCCATATACCCCGCACCCAAAACTGCAATTTTCTGCACGGCAGACCTCCCCTGAATTTAAAATTTTATTATTTCATTAAGAGAATAATAAAATTTTTCTGTCTCTAATGCAACGCAGGAAAAAATATTATTGCAGAAATGAAGTATTTAAAGTTTAATATACTCTTGTCGAAACGGAAAAAACTTGGGAACATTTACCAAAAATAAAAAAATAAATATTCCTGTTTTGATACTCTGGGGCAGGAATGACGGATGGATAAGCCTGGAGTCTGCCTATAGGTTTAATTCATTAATAAAAGGTTCAGAATTGGCTGTGATAGACAATGCGGGACATGTCTCCATGGGAGAACAGCCGGAGGCAGCCAATAACAAAATACTTGAGTTTTTGGATAAATTTTAAAACTTATAACTAATAAGTGCTGTCAGATACTTACAGAGAGAAATTTTTCAGGACAACAGTTAAATTTTAAGAATCAATAAAATAGGAATCAATAAAATAAAAATTAATAGAATAAAAGTGAGATGCTTTTAAAAAGTGCAGAGGAGCAAGTTAAATTGGGAAAATATTATTTGGGATACGATATAGGCGCAGTAAGTGTAAACAGGGCAATCCTTGACAGGGATCTAAAAATAATTTCGATTTTGCCTTATTTAAGGCATTATGGCGAACCGGCAAAGATGATTGCGGAAGATATTGAGAACCTGTTGAAAGATTCAAGGTTTGGCAGGATAGCAGGCTTGTCATTTACAGGTTCNNTAAAATCGCTATATCCTGAAATAATGACTGTCATAGAGATCGGCGGCCAGGATTCCAAATTCATTGACCTGGCAGCAGGTGATTATGCGATGAATGAACTCTGCGCAGCAGGGACAGGTTCATTTCTTGACCAACAGGCCTCAAGATTTAATTTAAACATAGAGCAGTTTTGCGAGATTGCTTTAAAGTCTTCCAGCCCCGCAACGATTGCCGGCAGGTGCAGCGTCTTTGCGAAATCAGATATGATACATCTCCAACAGGAAGCAGCCAGTGATGAAGACATTATGCTCGGGTTATGTTATGCAATGGCAAGAAGTTATAAATCCGGGATAGTGAAAGGCAAGAAATTCAAGGCGCCAATAATATTCTGCGGAGGGGTTTCATATAATCTGGCAATGTTTAAGGCATTCGAAGACATATTAAAAGAAAAAATTATTATTCCGGAAAACCAGGCTTCAATTGGGGCAATCGGCGCAGCGCTTAAGCTTGCTGCAGGTGGGACCGACGGGGATATTGATATGGCAGATATTTTGGCTGTCCTCAAGGAGTCTATAAAGAGCTTCAAGTATGAGAAAGAAACGCTTAAACCACTTGAGATTATAAAATCAACACTGCCGTCGGGTACTACAAAACCTTACATCTTTAACAGGGATGGTAGCGACGGAGGCGACAGCGAAAAAAATAGCGGCAGCGGAGGTACTGCCGGCGAAAATACTATGGGCGGAAAGCCAGGCAAAATAGATGCGTTCATCGGAATTGACGTTGGCTCGATCAGCACCAATGTTGTTGCAATAGACTCAGATAAAAAACTTATTTCAAAGGTCTATTTAAGAACCGCCGGAAGGCCGATTGAGGCAGTCAGGAAAGGAATAGAAATAATAGGAAAACAAGTCGGGGATAAAATAAATGTCAGGGCTGTGGGAACAACAGGCTCAGGCAGATACCTGATAGGCGACCTTGTTGGGGCGGATATAATCATTAATGAAATAACAGCACAGGCAACCGCTGCCGGGGATATTGACAAAGAAGTGGATACTATTTTTGAAATCGGCGGCCAGGACTCCAAATATATAAGTCTTGAAAATGGCGTGGTAGTTGATTTTGAGATGAACAAAATATGCGCAGCCGGCACTGGTTCTTTTCTTGAAGAACAATCTGAAAGGTTTGATATAAAAATTGAAGAATTTGGCGACAGGGCGCTGACAGCCAGGGCCCCTTTAAATCTTGGGGAAAGATGCACCGTATTCATGGAGACAAATGTCCTTTCACATTACCAGAACGGCGCCAGCATCGAAAATATCCTTGCAGGGCTCGCTTATTCAATAGCTATCAATTATATAAACAGGGTTGTTGGTACAAAAAAAATAGGCAATAAGATATTCTTCCAGGGTGCAGTCGCATTTAACAAAGCTGTCGTGGCAGCCTTTGAAAATTACCTTGGCAAGAAGATAATTGTTCCCCAGAACCATGAAGTCACGGGTGCAATAGGAACTGCAATAAGGGCCCTGGAAAATCATGTGGAACATTCTAATTTCAGGGGATTTGATGTAATTGCAAATATAAAATATTCCCAGAGTTCTTTTGAATGCGGGGGATGCCCTAATATGTGCGAGATTAAAAAAGTTACCAGCGAAGGTTCCAAATCCCTTTTTTACGGCGGACGATGTGAAAAATACGAAAAGAAAAATACAAAAAAAGCAGACCTTAAGGACCTTTTCCTGCAAAGAGATGAAATACTTCTTAATTCATATGCGAAATCAATAAAAAATCCCGGCACTGCGCTTTTAAACTCGAGGCGTGGTGAAGACATGACCATTCAAACAGCGCAAACCGAAAAAGAGCCCAGTATCCATGATGGAACGCCACAGAGCGAAAGCGCTTCTTTGGACAATTCAATCATCAGTAAAATTGAGCATCAAAATGATGGAAAACAAAAATCATCACCGGAAATCAAAGAAGGCAGGCTAAAGGTTGGCCTTCCGTTTACAATGCTTACATATGAATTTTATCCTTTCTGGAATGCATATTTTAGTGAGATGGGGATAGAGCTTGTTCTTTCAGACAAGACTAACAGGAAGATAATAAATGACGGTTTGGGTTATGTTGTTGCAGAGACCTGTTTTCCTATAAAAGTCATGCTTGGCCACATACAGAACCTGCTTGATAAAGGGGTCGATTATGTTTTCGTACCCAGCATTAGAGACATGCCGTGTGACAGTAAAAAAATAGAAGGTTCAAGGACAGGAAGTTACCCATGCCCATTCGTACAGGGCCTTTCAACTTTTGTAAAGGCATCCGTTCCGATTGATGCCGGAAAGATACTTGATCCAATTGTAAATTTCAGTTTCAAGGAATTCTTAAAAAATGACCAGCTTCAAAAGCTAGGGGCAAAATTCGGTAAGAGCAAAAAGCTGATAAATAATGCAGTGAAAGCTGCCTATAGAGCCCAGGAGGTTTTTTACAGGGATATAAAAAAAGCGGGAGAAAAAGTACTTGATAATCTTAAGGAAGATGATTTTGCCGCTGTCATTATTGCAAGGCCTTATAACAGCTGTGATGCCAACATAAGTATGGACATTCCAGGGAAACTCAGGGATTTGGGCATACAAGCTATCCCGCTTGATTATCTTTCTGTGGATAATGTTGACCTTTTCAGCCAGTGGCCAAATATGTACTGGGAATTTGGAGACAGGATACTAAGCGCGGTTGATATTATTAAAAAAGATAAAAGGCTCTTCCCTGTATATATCACAAATTTTGGCTGCGGCCCCGATTCATTTATAATGCAGTTTTTTGAAAGAGAGATAGACAGGCCNNAGGTGTGAGGCATTTTATGATTCGCTGTCAAACATAAAAAAATTAAAAACCGGATACAGCTTTAAGGAAAAGAAAACAGAAATACCTAATCCACAGTTTAAAAGAAAAGACAACAGGGTCCTATATATCCCGTATATGGGTGATGGCGCATATGCCATCCAGGCTGCGTTCCAGTCCGGCGGCATAGAGTCTGAAATAATGATGTCTGATTATGAAACCCTTGAAATCGGCAGGAAACATACTCTTGGAAAAGAATGCTACCCCTATATTCTCACCACCGGGGATATATTGAAGACACTGAAATATAACGACCCTTCCAAGTGCGCGTTTTTAATGCCGCTTACACATGGTCCATGCAGATTTGGCCAGTACAACCAAATGCAGAAAATACTGTTAAAGGAACTTGGCTATCCTGATGTTCCAATAATTTCTCCTGGCGCGCCTGAGAGCAGCCAGTTTTATAAGGAATATGACATGCAGGGCAAAAAGGGAGCCAGGCTTTTAAGCAGGGCAATGATAGGCGCATTTACAATAGACTATATGACAAAATACCTACACAGCACAAGGCCCTACGAGATCAACAAGGGCGAAACCGAGCTGGTATATAATGGCCTGATTGAGATGATTTCTGAAAAATTAAGGGATCCGGGAAATGAAAAGGTATTGGCAAGCATGGCAGTCATTATGAGCCTTGCTGAAAAAAAATTCAGCAGTATTGCAGTAAACAGGACGCCGAAGCCTTTGATAGGCATTGTCGGCGAGATTTATGTAAGAAATCACCCTTATAGCAATAATGAGATAATAAAAATGGTTGAGCATCTGGGGGGCCAGGTGCAGATACCTGATATTGGCGAGTGGGCATATCACACGAATGCCACAAGTAAACTTGACAACTCAATTAAACAAAAGGACCTTTATTTCAAGATCCTGGGCAATATAAGATCTGCATTTAGTTTTAATGGCAATGGGGCCGACGAAATCATAGAAAGCAGCAATGGGTCAAAGGGCAATGGGGAAAATATACTTAATTTTTCAAGGGGCCTGAAGTTTAATGTTACAAACAGGGTTTTAAACAAGCTGCTTCACAGGTATCACAGGCTGCTGGAGCATCCTGTTAAGGACACTGATATCATAGATTTGGATGAGTCTGATATATATGAAATCTGGGACAATGCCGAACCATATATCATTAAATGGTTTGGAGAGGCTGCTCTTAGTGTGGGGAAATCTATTCACTGGATAAAAAAGGGTGCTGACGGGATAATAAACGTGCTTCCTTTCACTTGTATGCCAGGCACCATGGTCACTGCGATTTCCAAAAGTCTCAGGGAAGAGTATAAGGTGCCATGGTTAAATCTTGCATTTGACGGCCTTGAACAGGGTAC
>PMCC01000096.1 GCA_003155275.1 Actinomycetota bacterium
GGCAGCAGGTTGTTAAAGAAAGAGCCAATAAGAAATGAAGAAGAAAGGTATCCCTTTGATATTCTTATTTCCTGTGTTTTTAAAAGTATCTGCCACCTTGTTGCGGAGATAAAGACAATAAAAATATATATGGATATAGAAGCAAGGACAAGCGGAAAATTGACAGTCTTTAAAATATTCCAAAAATGCTGAAAATCCCTGAAACCTGATTTAAAGATTATCAGATATGTAATGAGCCCGGCACTCAATACCAGCCTCAATGCTGTAAAAAGCTTCTTTTTATGCCTGAAATAAAAAGATTTTATCCCGGTTTTTTTATTTAAAACTTCTGCCATAAATGCTTTAGCTCCCGTTTTTATTATCCTGGCTGACTATATCTTCTGTTGAGCCTTCCAGGCTCTGCTCTGGATCTTCCTGTCCGGGCTGCCCTGGATGTGACTGCCTCAATATAAATGGCCGCACAGCATATATTATCCCGCCGATTATTCCAAGTATAAGAAGCATTGCAAATAACAGCAGGGAGGTCATTGCAGATTTTTCACTTTGGGCGCCGAGAGCAACCATAAAAAATACCAGCACATTTTCCCGAAGCCCTGTTCCGCCAATGGTTATTGGCAGCATTGCAATGATTGTAACAACAGGAACTATAAAAAAGAATGATGTCAGTGAAAGATTGATGCCGAGAGATCTTGCTGCCAGCCAGTAATGCAGGATCACTCCAAACTGCAGGGCAAGGCTGCAGAGCAAGGCTTCAGCAAGAGCAAGTTTGTATTTTTTAAAGCTCAAAAATGTGTGATAAACCTCCATAATCTTTTCTCTTATTTTAGACAGGAATCTTATTTTAAAAACTATTTTATTCAGCTTTAAAATTGAAGGGTTTAATAGTAAAAATCCAAAAATTATACAGAGTGCAAAAAATATTGCTATAGGAATTATGTATGAGGTTGTGCCGATTGTTGCAAATCCCAAAAACAAAGCTATGACAGCGTAGAGCGCCGCGCTTATAATGCCTGCAAACCTGTCTATAACAAGCACAGATGCCGATTTTCCAATTGATATCTTGGCTTTGGACGCAATATCCACGCTTCTGAATATATCTCCGCCTATGCTGGTGGGTAGGATGTTATTGAAGAATGACCCTATTAAAAAGGATGACGACAGGTAGCCCTGTGAGACTCTTACACCCTGGGTTTTTAAAAGAAGCTGCCACCGGACAGCTGATATCCATACACCGAAAATATGTATAGATGCCGCAGCAAGCAGTATCGGGACATTTACAGTCTTAATCAGGGAAAGGATAGTCTTAAAATCTTTAAATTGTGATTGAATCAAATAAGCAATGAGGCCGACGCTGACAACAATTCTAAATACTGTAAAAATCTTCTTTTTATGCTTTTTGTAGAAAGTTTTGATTTTATTTATAAAATTTCCTGCCATTTTTAACTTTTGCTTTTTTGTAAAACAGCCTCATAAATATCTATGAAATTAGAAAAAGTATTATCCCATGTGTATTTTTCCAAAACTCTAAGCCTTGCCATTCTACCATATTCTTTTGCAATTGTTTCGTTTTCGAGAAGAAAAACTAATTTTTCGACGAAAGAGGGCCCGCTGTCATATTCTGCATAGATGCCGGTATCGCCAAGGATTTCCCGGTTTGTTTTGGTATCAAACACAAGACAGGGAAGGCCTACGGCCATATACCCGAATATTTTTCCGTTCGCCTCAGTCTGTGACAGCTTGAGCGAGACCGCTATATCGCCAAGGTTAAGGTATAGCGGGACTTCTTCGTGCTTTATCTTTCCAGTAAAAGTTATATGGTCAGAAGCTCCGGCCCGGATTGCCACATCTTTGTAATGCTCCACATCCGGAAAACCGGCGATTATAAAATGGACATCTTTATATCTTGAGATTATTTCAGGAACTGAGCTGATTAAAATATCTATTCCCTGGTACTTTGTAAGTACTCCAAGGTAAATCACTATTTTTTTGGACGGGTCAAGGTTAAGTTTTTTTCGCAGATCCGTGACATCATAACCCGGGTGAAATTCTTCTGTGTTTGTACCTTCTATAAAGCTTACAACTTTTTCTGCATTTCCCGGAAAATTGGCAATAAAAAAATCTTTTGCCTGCGAAGAAGAAAATATTATTTTCTGCGGCCACTTGTTGATTGTTTTTTCAAGCCAGTTGTTAAATTTAAATGACAGGCTTTTTTTCTTTACAAAGCCATGGTCAAGCATTTCACCTGTCATGCTTCCCTGATAATCTGCAATAAGGGGTTTTTTTATAAATATCTGCAGGATCTTTCCGATAAATACTCCTTCATGCAGGTGCGCATGGATAATGTCCGGTTTGAATCTGATGGCCGCTTTAATTGCTTTTGCCGCAAGTAGAAGGTCAAGATAATATTTATGGATCGATGGGCCGGCTTCAAGCTTTTTATACCATGGTATGTTTACAATCCGTTCAGTATCAACTCCCTCTATGTCCCGGCCGATATGGTAAGTTACGATCCTGACTGTTATATTCCTTTTTGTAAGCGCCCTGACTTCCTCAAGTATTTTTACGTGGCAGCCCCTGTCTGCAAAAAATGGCGTCGGGGCTATCATAAGGACTCTTATTTTATGATCTTTTAGCGGAGTATCCCGGGTGTCTGCCGTATAATGATTATTTGTCATATCCTTTTTATTTGCCATATCCTGACTATTAAAACTAACCTCTGATATTAATAAGCCCGTTATCCATATACCATTCTGCCGTCAGGTGAATGCCTGTTTTTAAATCCACTTTTGGTTCATATCCAAGCAGCTTTTTGGCCTTTTCTATGGAAAATGCCCTGCTCTTTTTGAAGAAGGCCATTCTTCTTTTATAAATAAAGGGTTCTTTCTTTATTTTTAAGAACTTATAAAGCGCCTCGATTATTACTGCAGCTGTTTCAAATGGCAGGTAAGGCAGATGCAGTTTTGGAACAGGGACATTAAATTCATCGGCAATAAATGCAGCCAGTTCATTTAATGTTATATACTTTTCGCCGCCTATAATAAAGACCTCACCGATTGCCGCATCTTTTTCTGAAGCAAGAAGGAATGCATCCACTAGGTCATCAATGTAGACCATGTGAAAATATGCTTTGCCATTTCCAAAAAAAAGAAACTTTTTTTTTGCGATCATTTTAAACATTTTGAGCAGCCGCCAGTCGCCGGGGCCGTAGATTGCGCATGGCCTTATTACTGTTGCTGCAAGGCCTTTTTCTTTCGATATATTAATTACGTCAAATTCTGCGGCGCATTTTGAATCCTGGTAGGCGTCTCCCGGGCATACCGCTGTTGTCTCATCTGCAGGCGGGATCTTTACTGAGGATACAAGGCCTATGGTGCTGCAGTGAATCAGCCTTTTAGTTCTATGTTCAACACATGCATCGATAATATTTCTTGTTCCCTGGTAATTGGTATCCCAGAAATCCTTACTNNTTATCAATAATGCTTGTATTTCTTGCCAAGACCCTTACTTCATGCCCCAGGTTTGAAAGTTTTTTTACAAGATGGCCTCCGGCAAAACCGGTTCCGCCTGTTACAAGAGCTTTCATTTGATGCTCCAGACAAAAACTAGATTTATTAGTTGTTAATTGATAATTATACTCATATTATAGCTTCAAAAATATATGGATACGGTTAACTTAATGAATAATTGTTTGCGAGTATCACATCCGCCTTATCAAAGACACTGTAAATTCCCAGGTCCAACAGCGCTAATTTTTCCTGATGCTGTCTTTTAAAAACGCCTTTAGATATTCTTTTGGTATGCCTGCAACGGTCTGCCTCCATATCCTGTCGCAGTTATTACAGGGGCTTAAATCTTTGACATCCTTGTTTTTAAACCTGTTTCTAACGGCCATGATGACATCATTATTAAATATTTCTTTTAATGAAACCTTGTTTAAATCGCCGATAGGAATCTCGCCCTCAAAATCCTGCGGGCAGAGGTACGCCATTCCGTTATAGAACACAGTTATTGAGTACCATGGAAAAGTGCATGGTATAAGTTTGTCGTTTTTCCTGTCTATCTTTCTTAGTCCGTCGATTTCAAGCAGGCCGCCCCAGTTATGCGGGGTCCTTATCGCAATCTTGTCAAGGCCAAGCCCGTCAAATTTTTTTATAAACTGCGTTTTCTGGCTTTGAAATTCCTCCTGGTTTAAGCTTTCGTCAAATTCCATTACCTGGACAACCGTAAATGGTGTTTTAAGGCCCAGTTGTTTTTTTATTTTCAGAAAATCCAAAATATTTTCCATTGTATTTTCATATTTGGCATTGATACGGTTCTTTTCGTAAGTTTCTTTTGTATAGCCGTCCACAGAAAATGAGATGAAATTCAAACCTGCCTTTATAAGCTTTTCAGAGATACCGCTGTTTAGAAGGGTGCCGTTAGTATGAATGCGGGTCTTGATATTTTTGTCGTGCGCATATTGCACCATTTCCACGATATTCTTATTAAGAAGAGGTTCCCCCCTGTGAAAAAGGTTCACATCAGAAACATAATCACAAGCTTCATCAATTATTTTTTTAAACAGGCCAAAATCCATGTCCCCTTTAAGGGAGGCCTCAATATCCTTATTTACACAAAGCCTGCATGCCAGGTTGCATCTTGCAGAGGTCTCTATCCATAATCTTATGGGCAGGTAATTGCATTTTTCTTTCCTGGAAATATAGGAAAAATAAATGTTTATAAGATTTGAAAGGCGCTTTATTTTTTTCATCTGATTTATTTGTATGTCTGCAAAAGCCAATTTATCTAAAGAGCCTGTTTGCTTGAGTATCATTTATCCAGGATTTCCCTGATAAAATAGGTGGGCTTTCCTGTGCCTTCATGGTAGGTGCGCATTATTATTTCGCCAAGAAGCCCCATTGTAATAAGCTGGATACCCACAAAAATCACTGATATTGCAAGTATGAAAAGCGGCCTTGAGGCAAGCGGCTGGTCAAAAAACAGCCGTTCTATAATAAGCCATATTGTAACCCCGGCGCCGATTATTGTGGCAATCACTCCTGCAAGGCCGAAGATCTGCATGGGTTTCTTTGAATATGTCAGCAAAAACTTTATTGTAATTAGGTCAAGGATTACCCTGAATGTTCTTGAAATGCCGTATTTTGCTTTCCCGAATTTTCTCGGGTGGTGGTTTACCTCGATTTCAGCAACGTTTATCCCCATCCAGCTTGCCACTGCCGGTATGTATCTGTGCATCTCCCCATAAAGCTCCACNNAACAAACGTGAAATCAGCCTGTTTGCAATAACTGAGGGCATCCTTCTTGAAAAAAGCTTGTCTTTCCTGTTTTTGCGCCATCCGCTTACAATATCATAACCCTCCTGCATTTTTGCAAGTACATTTGGGATATCCTCCGGGTCATTCTGGAGGTCGGCATCCAGGGTGATTATTATCCCGCCTTGCGAATAATCAAAGCCGGCCCGCATGGCCGCAGTCTGGCCGAAATTCCTCCTGAATTTTATGATTTTAAAATTGGAGTTTTTCGCATGAAAAGACTCCAATTTTTCAAATGATTTATCCCTGCTGCCGTCATCGATTAAAATAACCTCATAGCTCCTGTCCAGTTTTCCAAGGACCGCCATAAGGTTATCATACAATAAATCAAGGCTCTCTTCCTCATTATAGACCGGTATTACGATTGATATAT
>PMCC01000060.1:0-247 GCA_003155275.1 Actinomycetota bacterium
GATTTGCAGCTTGAGAGCGAAAACATTGAAACCATTGATATAATGATCAAACATACCACTGAAAATGATATTGCTTTTTTCATTTTTCAATCCTTTCATTAATCCCTTTATCCCTTTAATAATTTGAGCTTGGCTAAACTGTAAAGCTCAAGTTCCCGACCCCATTTAATTTTTCTTAAAGCAACACCTCCCGTCAAATTGTAATATAATAATATAATTTTATTCTCCAAAAGTTGTTTTTACAACT
>PMCC01000060.1:268-4075 GCA_003155275.1 Actinomycetota bacterium
GAGCTATCACTCTTATTTTATTCCAAAAGCTTCCATCAGCATTAATCTTCCCTTTTTATATAATTCATTTTCTTTTGCCTCTTTTGTCCATTTTAAATTATCGGCTGCACACCTTTCCTGCCATACTGAAGGATAAATTCCTTCAAATGTACATATTTCATTTGTCGTTTTTACCCTATCAAAAATAAGCTTATACAAATCTTTTGCTTTCATGCTGTCGCCGAATTTAAGGCCAAGAGCCTTAAGTAATCTTAGATCCCTTAGCTGGTTTGAAAGGCCGCCGCCGCCTTTGACAGCCAGGCAGCAGGCATTCAGCTTTGTGTCCCTTACCGGGCAGGGGGCGCAAATCATCCAGTCTGCACCTTTGACAAGTTTTATTTTTTGCCCCGGGTTTTTAATAATATGCTGAATCATTTCAGGAAGATTATCATTTTCGAACGGCGGATTTAAACCTTCCGCATATTGCTCGACAGCGCATAATAAAATATGGGGCCTGACACTGATTTCTTCTGCTTTAAACATTTCCTCAAGGGATTTTTTCTTTTCTTCGTCAAGTTCTTCTTCTTTTCTTTCAATGAATATGGAGCGTTTTCCATCTTTTAAAAGTTTATAGAAATCCCTGTAGCAATCAGGGTTTCCGGCAAGAACATTTTTGAGCGCTTTTTCGTAACTTTCCCTTTTTGCTTTTTCACATCCTATCCATTTGCCTGTAGCTGTATCTTCATACCCGCATATCCCGCCAGAAGTCCTGATTTGTTCAAATATTCTGAAAAGAAGCAGTCTTGCAGGAAGTATTGCACCCGGCATCAGATCAAGCTTGTGCAAAATTTCCAGGTCCCTTAATCTGTCAAAGTCACTGCCTTTTAGAGTATCTTCTTTGTTCCCCGGATCCTGGTATGAAAACATATCGCCTGCATTGCAGACAAGCATAACAGGCCTTGAAGGAAACTCTCTTATCTTTTCAAGGATTTGCTCTAATCCTTCATCCCGGGGGCTGCAGCTGTTGTCTCCAAAAGAGCAAATAAGGCATAACAGCCTGTATGGTCTAATTTTTAATATATCCACTTATNNATCTTTGCTACTTAAATTATTAAACCTTGAACTTTTTCATTAATTCCCTCCTGCCCTTAATATATTTGGCGCCGGGATTTGCCTGGTAGAGATACCCTGAGCAATAGTCCCACCATATTGACGGCATGGTGTTGTATTTAAGGCAGATATCAGGGATGCCGTGAGTAGTGGAAATCCTTTCAAATATAAGCTTATAAAGCTCTCTGGCTTTCATTATGCTTCCAAACTTCAGGCCAAGTTTCTGCAATAGGTCCAGGTCCCTTTTCTGGCTGTCAAGTTCTCCGCAGCCATTAACATGTGTGCAGCAGTTAAGCTCAGTATTGCGTGCAGGGCAGGGAGCGCACATCATCCAGTCTGCTCCCTTTGCCATCCTGAGAAGGATATTGGGATTTTTATTTATGATCAGGTCGATTAATTCAGGAAGATTATCCTCCTTAAATGGCGGACGCAACCCTTCTCCATACTGGCAAATCGCACAAACAAGGATATGGGGCCTTATTGTCACTACATCAGCCGAATACAGCGCTTCGAGCGACTTCTGTTTATCAAGGGCCATTTCCTCTTCAGTTCGTGGAGTGTCAAAAGCATTTGACAGTTGGCTAAACCATATCTCCCTTGCTGCTTTCTCATAACCTCTTTCATAGTTGCCGCTCTCTGCTTTTGGGCAGCCTTCCCACGCTTCGCCGGTTACGGTCCCGTAACCACAAATGTCTGACACCGTCCTGACCCCTTTTAACAATGTCGAAAAAAGTGTCCTGGCAGGCAGCGTGCTGCCGGGAGCCAGGCCAAGTATCTGGAGAATATCAAGGTCGCGTTTTCTGTTAAACTCATCACTTTCCGGGGTATCATCATCGGTGCCAGAATCCTGGTAAGCATACAGATCTCCGGCACTGCAGGCAAGCGTTATTGGCATATCAGGGTTTTTGCGGACTGCGTTGAGGATATGGTTGTACTTTTCATATTGCTTTGCCTGTTCTGCACTTTCTTCTCCCCCTTTTCCTTTTTTTTCTTCTTTGCCTTCTTCCGCTGCCCTGCCCTTTATTTCTTCCCTGTTTTCCTTCCCCAGTGAACAAACGGTGCATAAAAGCTGGTAAGGCCGCAAGATAAGCGGCGCTTGCTTTTGCGATGATTCATTTTTTTGGGGACCAGTAGGTGATGACAATACTGCACCTCTACCGGACAATCCTTCCACACTGTCATCTGCACAATGCGGTAATCTATCCCGTTTCATTTTATTCTTACTCCTTACTCTTTAAACATCCTTTAAAACACAACTGCTGTTAATGCCCGGCAGTTCCCAAAGTCATGAGTTGCA
This sequence comes from Actinomycetota bacterium, assembly GCA_003155275.1. Taxonomy (GTDB): domain Bacteria; phylum Actinomycetota; class Humimicrobiia; order Humimicrobiales; family Humimicrobiaceae; genus Fen731. Next base: position 2,655 of record PMCC01000060.1, read on the forward strand.
GCTGGGCATAATTGCCTTCTGTTATTCTTAGAATTGGATAAAAAATAATTAAAATAGTTTTACAATATATATTTATTTGTATAATTTATCTATTTTTGGCAATTCTTAATCTATGACTTTAAAACTCCATTGCCATCAAAGTTATCCAATCTCCAAACGGGGCCAATATCCAGCAAAACATTTTTTGTGTGAAAAAAAGGTTCATCACTGATCAACATTTCCCTGACTTTTATATCCCAGTCCTTAAAAACATCTGTTTCTTCCAGTTTAGAAAATGAATCCTTAAAGTTTTCACACTTCATTACAACCATAACCAGATTATCCAGGATATATATGTACTCCTCAATAAAACCTGCTTCCCTTATCGCTATTACAAGATCCGGCCAGGTATTATCATGAAGATCAATATAATCTTTCACACTTTCAGGTTTGAGCCTCATCATTTCACATATTACTTCCACCTTGGATTTCCCTCCTTTTTAACTTAATAAGTGCCGTACTGAATTATTTTTTCAAGCATAAATTTATAGGTATCAAGGTTAACAAGGTAAGGAATCGAATGGTCCGAATGTGAAATATATTTTTTCTTCTTTGCGTAACCCACTTTTGATTTTATTTCACTCTCAATCATTCCCTTATCGTTGGTACTTATAACCCTTGCGTCTATTCCGCCGGTCAGAACTATTTTTTCTCCATATTCGTCAACTATCTTAAAGAAATCATTTCCGGCTTTTATTTCAATGGGATTCAACCCCTTTATCCCGGCTTCAACCAGTAAAGGAAGCGCCTGTGAAACATTGCCATCAGTATGATAGACCATATATTTACCAAGAAAATCAAACAGCTCTTTATGAAAGGGCATTAAAATTTCACGGTACATTTGCGGTGAAAAAAACATGCCCTTATTATAAGCAATATCGCCCCATACCCAGTAACCATCCATCTTAAATCCAAGATTATTAAACATTTCTATCATGTTAAAAGTAATGTCCAGGTTATGGCGAAGCATTTCCTTTATCCATCCTGGGTCCTCTGCCATTTTAAAAAGCATGGCATCCGTTCCCATGATTTCCCTTATACATTCATATGGTTCTCGAAAGACAAGGCATTTAAACTTGTCCAGGCCGGCTGCCTTTTGGTATTTTTGCTTTAAATGATTTAGGTCCCTGATTCCAAACCATGAGCCTGAGAGGGGCGGGTTGGAATGCAGCCTCCATTCTTCTGCTGCATATAAATATCTATTTTTTTCCCAATCGCTCCTGGTTTTAATCGTATAATCCACAGGGAAACCAAGCACATCTGATATCCTGATGATATTGGACTCATCTTTGGGTATCTTTAAGGTTTCGCCATCTGTAGTATAAATTATTTTATAATCGAGGTTCTCACTAATGACCCTTTCCTTAAAACCGAATCTCGGA
>PMCC01000116.1 GCA_003155275.1 Actinomycetota bacterium
AAGGGAAAGATACCGCCAATGTCCAGTATGGACCAAAAGCTGGAGAAAGAAATCAGGGACTTAAAATACAAGCTCAATGAAGAAGTCACAGTGGAGAATTTTGAAGAGGCCGCAAAATTAAGGGACACAATAAAAAAGCTGCAGAAAAAATTATATATAGGCAAAAAGATAAATTAGCCGATTATTATCACAGACGATTATTTTTAAATCAGTTTAGCCATGCAAAGCATCTTAAAAGATATATTTAAAAACAAAGAATTTGAAAGAAAGTTTTCAAGAGCCAGTCTTGAGAACCAGATAATCCTGACCACCCGGGCCAGGATTGCCCGAAATATTTCCGGTATTTCTTTCAGCAGCGCAAATACAGGTGAAGAAAAAAAAATGATACTGGAAATTGTAAAGGATTCTTTTTTTGAAAAAACAAACAACAAAAGCAAGTATATTTTCTACATGATATCAAAACTTTCTAAAACCCAGAGGAGCTACCTTGTAGAAAAACATATACTGAGCCCTGAGATGCTTCTTAAACTACAGTCAAAAGCTTTGATTCTGAAATACAATCCCCAGAATTACAACCGTTCGGTTTCAGTCCTTATAAATGAGGAAGATCATTTAAGGATACAGAGCGTTCTGCCGGGCCTTAATGTCAAGAACACTTATGAAGAGATACATAAGATAGAAAAGATATTGGAGAAAAAAATCAATTTTTCCTATGACAGGGACTTTGGTTACCTTACAAGCTGTCCCACCAATCTTGGCACAGCCTTGCGGCTTTCAATAATATGCCACCTGCCTGCAATTGTTGTTTCAGGAAAAATTGAAGAGTTTGTAAAAAACCTTGCAAAAATAGGCTGCAATATCAGGGGTTTTTTCGGGGAAAATTCTGATGTGGTAGGAAATCTTTTCCAGATTTCAAATCAGATTTCTCTGGGTAAATACGAGGACCAGGTATTGGAAGAAATGGAGGCAGTCTGCCATAATATTATTGATGAGGAAAAGGCAGCCAGGGATGAGCTGAAAGTATCCAGGCCCATTGGGGTGGAAGACAGTGTCTTAAGGTCATACGGTATGCTAAAGTATGCAAAGATGCTTACATACGGGGAGGCGCTTGAGCTGCTTTCAATGATAAAATTAGGGCTTGACACGGATATGGTAAAAGGTGTGAAGCATTTTAACTTTTATGAGTTGATAAGTTTGATTGGAGAGTCTAATATAGTACTTAACAGTTTTGATGAATTAAAAATGGACAGCGATGAAGTCGATAAAGTTCGCGCTGATATTGTAAGAAAAAAAATCCTAAAAGGAACTGATAAAAATGTTTGAAAGATTTACAGAAAGAGCAAGGAAAGTTGTAGTCAGGGCTCAGGATGAAGCAAGATTTTTAAAGCAGAATTACATAGGAACCGAACATCTGCTTCTTGGCTTAATAGGTGAAAAAGAAGGTATAGCCGCAAAAGTCCTGGTATCACTGAATATTTCTCTTGAAGATATAAAAAATGCCATAAGGGAATCTGTTACAGAGGGGACCTCTGAGGCGTATGAGCATATACCTTTTACGCCGAGGGCAAAGAAAGTCCTCGAGCTTTCGTTGAGAGAGGCTCTGCAGATGGGGCATAACTATATTGGCACCGAGCATATATTACTGGGTCTGCTTCGGGAAGGTGAAGGAGTAGCTGCAAGGGTATTAAGTTCATTCGGAGTTGGCCTGGAATCAATAAAGGAAAAAATAAGGGAGCTTTTAAACAAATATCCTTTTTATCCGCAGGACGAGACTGCAAATGCCGACAAATCGCAGAAAAGGTCTCTAAAAACCTTAAGCCAGTACGGCCGTGATTTAACCCAGCTTGCAAGAGACGGTAAACTTGACCCTGTTATCGGCAGGAAAAAAGAAATCGAGAGGATAATGCAGATCCTTTCAAGAAGGACAAAAAATAATCCTATTTTAATAGGCGAGTCCGGAGTCGGTAAAACTGCGATTGTTGAGGGACTTGCGCAGGCCATTGTTTCAAAGGAAATACCATCTAACTTAAGGAATAAAAAGATCTTTACACTTGATCTCGGTTCATTGGTAGCCGGCTCAAGATATAGGGGAGATTTTGAAGAAAGGCTTAAAAAAGTTCTCCAGGAAATAAAGGAAGACGGAGAAATAATGATTTTTATTGATGAAGTGCATACCCTGGTAGGCGCAGGCGCCGCAGAGGGAGCAATTGACGCAGCTTCAATTTTAAAGCCCATGCTGGCTAGGGGTGAAATACAGACTATCGGGGCAACCACAGCCAATGAATTCAGGAAATACATTGAAAAGGACAAAGCTCTCGAAAGGCGGTTTCAGTCGGTGTATGTTGACGAACCCAGTGAATATGAGACTATTGAGATATTAAGGGGGTTGAAAGACCGGTATGAGCAGTTCCATAACCTCATAATAACAGAAGAAGCAATAAAATCTGCAGTCAAGCTCGCGCATCGTTATATATCTGACAGATTTCTTCCTGATAAAGCAATTGACCTTATAGACGAGGCCGCTTCAAGAGTGAGGCTCAGAAACCTTACCAATCCGCCGGACTTAAAAGAACTCGAAAAAGAAATAGAACACTCCATTAGCCAAAAAGAGGAAGCAATAAAAGCGCAGGATTTCGAAAAAGCTGCAGAGTTCCGTGATAAGGAAAAACAGCTTATGAGAGAAAAAATAGGGCTCGAAGAAAACTGGGGAAGGGCAAATAAAGACGAGAAGGAAAAAGTCAGTGAAAATGAGATAGCAATAGTTCTTTCCAACTGGACAGGAATTCCCGTATTTAAGCTTACTGAAACAGAATCAGCAAAACTTCTAAAAATGGAGGATGAGCTCCATAAGAGAGTCATTGGGCAGGATGAAGCCATTAAGACTGTGTCAAAGGCAATAAGGCGTTCAAGGTCAGGCTTGAAGGACCCCAAAAGGCCTATAGGTTCATTCATTTTCCTTGGCCCATCCGGAGTCGGTAAAACAGAGCTTGCAAAAACAATTGCGGTCTTTATGTTTGGCAAGGAAGATGCTTTGATACAGATAGACATGTCAGAGTATATGGAAAAACATTCAGTTTCAAAGCTTGTAGGCTCACCNNAGCGTAATTTTGCTGGATGAGATAGAAAAAGCTCATCCGGATGTATTTAATATACTGCTCCAGATATTTGAGGACGGGCATCTGACTGATTCCCAGGGCAGAAGAGTTGATTTTAAAAATACAGTTATAATAATGACATCAAATCTGGGTGCAAGGGAAATAAATAAAAATAATCCTCTCGGGTTTAAGAAAATCGAAGATGAAGATGTTTCTTATGATGAAATAAAAAACAAGGTCATGAGTGAGCTTAAAAAAGCTTTCAGGCCTGAGTTTTTAAACAGGTTGGATGAAGTCATAGTGTTCCACAAACTTACAAGAAATGAGATTTACCAGATAATTGATTTAATGGTATCCCGGATAGCTGACCAGCTTGACATACAGGGCATTGCAATGGAGCTTAAAGAATCTGCCAAGGAACTTCTTCTAAAAAAAGGTTATGATCCCGCTATGGGCGCAAGACCCATGCGCAGAATAATACAGTCACTAATAGAGGACAGTATTTCGGAAAAACTTATAAGCGCTGAAATAAAAGCGGGAGAGTTAATTGAAATAAGCGCAGAAAACGACCAAATACAATTTGAGATTAAAAAAGTGGAGCCCACTGTCTTAAAAGTTTGATAAACATCTTTAGGAGCCTATGAAGGAAAAAGAAGAAGAACTCTTACTTGAAAGCCTAAAAACAATTGCTCCGGGCACAGACTTAAGGACCGGTATAGAGTATATGCTGCAGGCCAAAACCGGAGCGCTTATAGTTGTAGGTGATTCAGAACAGGTTTTAAAGCTTGTAGATGGAGGGTTCTATATCGGATGCAGTTTTACACCCGCAAAATTTTATGAGCTTGCCAAAATGGACGGAGCCATAATTTTAAGCCAGGATGCCGGCAGGATACTTTATGCAAACACGCATCTTTATCCAAATCCCATGATAAAAACATCTGAAACCGGCACAAGGCACAGGACCGCTGAAAGAGTCGCAAAACAGACAAAATCCCTTGTTATATCAATATCCCAGAAAAGAGATGTTGTCACTATTTACCTGGACGATATAAAATATCTTCTGGAGGAGCCAAGGATTGTGCTTTCAAAAGCAAATCAGGCATTGCAGACTTTAAGCAAGTATAAGGAAGGCCTTGATAATCTGATGGTAAATCTTACAGTCAGGGAACTCGAGGATATGGTAACGCTTTTTGATGTCGTGTCAGTGTTGCAGCGTTCCGGTATAGTCCAGAAAACCGAGAAGGAGGTCCGAAAGTATATTTCAGAATTAGGCAGTGATGGCCGCCTCCTTAATATGCAGGTCGAGGAGCTTATGGCTAATGTTGCCGACGAAAGTATTAAAGTAATAGAAGACTATATAAATATTGATGGCAGCATAAAACCCGCAGACATTAAAGCCAAGATAAACAGCATTAGCGAAAATGCGCTTCTGGATCTTGACAGTATAGCAAAAATACTTGGTTATAAGGCAGAGGGAAACTTAAGGGAATTCAGTATACATCCAAGGGGAATCAGAATAATATCTGAAATAAAAAGGTTTCCTGAACAGCTGCTAAAGAATCTTGTCAGCAGGTTCGGGAGTTTAAGGAACATAATAAATGCAAGCGTGGAAGAGATGTCTGAAATCCAGGGAATGGGCAAAGTACGGGCGAGCCTTTTATTTGACAGGTTAAAAAAATTCTCCGAGTATTATCTGTACCGGGAACCCTATAACCAAAGGGGAGGAATAGCCCAGAGGCTCAGGTTCTAAAATTTTTATATTCTCACCTTTTTCAAATAATAATTTTTATTTTAATTCCGGATAATATATGATTGCGGCAATAATTACAGCAGCAGGCAGGGGAACCAGACTTCAAAGCAACATAAGCAAACAATTCATACAGATTAACGGGAAGCCTGTGCTTGCCCATACACTGAAATCATTCCAGGATGCGTTCAGGATAAATAACATTTATCTGGTCGTACCTGAAGATTATATTGAGTACTGCCGTGAAAAAATAGTAAAAAAATATAATTTTACAAAAGTAATAGAAATAATTACCGGCGGCCCGGTAAGACAGGATTCAGTATTTAATGCTTTAAATGTGATTCCAAAGAGGTGCAAGATTGTGGCAGTTCATGACGGGGTTCGACCACTGATAACCGCGGATGAAATAAATATGCTTGTAGAAAATCTTGTTATGTTAAATAAACAGGACCTGCAAGCCAAAGGAGTGCTTATAGCCACTCCGGCATATGAGACGATAAAAAAAATCAATGACGATCATTTTATCGATATGACCATTAAAAGGTCCCAGGTGTGCATGGCTCAGACTCCACAGGTTTTTAATTTTAAGGAATTGGTATTCGCATATAAAAAAGCATACCAGGACAATTTTTATGGCAATGATGATGCGGGGCTGATGGAAAGAGCCGGTTTTAAAGTCAAAGTGATAATCGGCAGGCATGAAAATATAAAAATAACAACTCCTATAGACCTGTTTTTAGCCGAACTTATAATGAGAAGAGACGGAAAAGGGAAATAGGAGAACTGGGGGGCAGATATATGAGAACCGGTATCGGGTATGATGTCCACAAGTTAACAGCAGGAAGAAAGCTTGTTTTAGGCGGTGTGGCAATAGAACACTTTGCCGGACTTGAGGGGCATTCAGATGCTGATGTACTGGTCCATGCAATAATGGATGCATTGTTAGGAGCAGCAGGCCTTAGCGATATTGGCGTTTATTTTCCCGATACAGATATTAAATATAAAGATATTTCAAGCATAACATTGCTAGGCATGGTAAAAGTGTCAGTAAAGGATGCCGGGTACAGGATTTTAAACATTGACTCTGTAGTTATTCTCGAAGAACCAAAAATTTCCCCCTTTATTCCAATGATGAAAAAAAATATATCTGAAGCTCTGGGGATAAATGTAGATCAAATCGGCATAAAAGCCACTACCAGTGAGGGGCTTGGGTTTTGCGGAGCAAAAGAGGGGGCCGCTGCCCAGAGTGTGGCATTGCTGGAAAGACGGGTATAATATGGTAAAAGATATGGCCAAGAATACAGATTTATCTCCNNATAAAGCTTTTGAAGATTCCATTATTTTTGATTTGAAATGGCTTGGGCTTGATTGGGATGAGTTTTACAGGCAGAGCGACAGGCTGGATATTTACATTAAATCTGCAAATAAAATGCTGAAGGAAGGGAAAGCTTATAGGTGTTTTTGCACGCCTAAAAGGTTAGATGAGCTTAAAAATGAGCAATACCTTCAGGGGAAAATGTCCAAATATGATAACAAGTGCAGGGACCTTAAGGATGAAGAAATCAGGTCAAGAATTGCCGGTGGCGTTTCATTTGCAGTGAGATTTAAAGTGCCGCAAACAGAGATTATCTTTAATGACTTTATAAGGGGCGAAATCAGGTTTAATTCTGATGTATTTGGTGATTTTGTAATAATGAAATCTGATAATACGCCATCCTACAATTTTGGGGTAGTTGTCGATGATTCTGACATGAATATAAGCCATGTCCTGCGGGGTGAGGACCATATAACAAACACAGCAAGACAGATAATGCTTTTTGAAAGTATAGGTGCAGAGCCGCCTGCTTTTGGGCATCTTTCAATGATTTTGGGTAAAGATGGGGCAAAACTAAGCAAGAGGCATGGTTCCCAAACAATCACAGAGTTTAGGCAGGAAGGATATTTAAGCGAAGCATTATGCAATTACCTGGCACTTTTGTCGTGGGCGCCAAGAGATGGCAGGGATATTTTTAATCTAGCGGACATAGTCGATGGCTTTTCTATTTCCAATATATCCAAAAGCCCTGCAATATTTGATATAGATAAATTAAACTGGATAAATGGCAATCACATAAGGGAAAAATCTGCTGAAGATATTTTTAAGCTTGCAATGCCTTTTATAAAGAGCAGTTTGATTGTCAACGACACTGGAGAGGACAGCAAGCTTGTCAGTATAACAGGTGTTGGTAATGAGACCATTAACACTGTTGGGACAGGCGATGAAACCGGAGTCGCTTCAGGGACGGACAATGAGACTAAAGACACTTCAATACCTGTTGGTAACAGTAAAGGTGAGTTGGCCAGGCTAAAAAAGGGAGCTGAGGCTCTCAAGGACAAAATGCGTGTACTTGCTGATTTTCCCGTTTTGATGAAGGATTACTTAACCGAAAGCGTTCAAGATATTGACAGTGATGCGGCTGAGGTTTTAAATGCTCCGGAATCCGGGACGGTTATCACCGGGCTGCTAAAGGAACTTATCAGGCTTGCAGAAGATAAGTATTTTGATGATACCGTTGCATTTGACGAAGCTTTTTGCAGGCAAATAATTTCAGAGCTTGCTGGAATGCTTAAAGCCGGTAATATCAAAGGAAAAATGTTCTACATGCCAATAAGGGCAGCGCTGACAGGACGGATGCATGGACCTGAGCTGCCAAAAGTCATGTCAATACTCGGGTTTAAACGGTGTATTTTGAGGCTTAAAGAGGCTTTAAAATAACGGAATTCTTTATTTATTGTGTTTTATTTTATTTAATTC
>PMCC01000014.1:0-4823 GCA_003155275.1 Actinomycetota bacterium
AAAGGAAATCCTTGTTTTCTTTCCAAAATTCATTTCAAGATTTTCGCTGGCGGTTGTGATTTCCGCATCTACACTTATGAGATTTATCTTATATACCAGAAAGTTTTCCTTAAAATCTTTCATGAGAAATCTCTCGCCGAATTGTGAAACGTTGTAATACTGGGTCAGGTCAGGAAGATACGAATCTGTATAGTAAATGTCCCTTTTGCCAATATTTTCTTTGACAATTCGCTTTATATCATCAAGATTGACATTTCGCACTATCTGGATGTTTTTCTTTGTCTCAAACAAATCAATATATATTGGAATATGCGCCGTTAAAGAATTGGAAATGATTATGGAATCATTCTTTACTTTTGTCAGCACATCAAGCCAGTAATCATAAGCATAAGTGTACTTGCTGCTATCCATACTATTAAAGTTTAACGCAAAGAGATTAGCCGGGAATATGGAAATAGCGGCAAAGAAGACAAGCAGAAAAACTGCCCTTACGATGACCAAATTTTTAGGAGGACGTTTATCCAGAGACGCAACACTGCCGCCGGAGGCGGCAAACTTTCTGCGGGTATGCGCCGTTTCCTGACAGTTTTTAGCAACTTCTTTTTTTGCATATTCATCGCAAGGTTTAATATTGTCATAGGCTTTTGGAAAGGTTTCAGGGCCGGTTCCGTCAACTTTACCCGTTTCATTATAAGCTGTCCCTGCATCCCCTGTACCTTTGTCATCAGTCACTAAAAACCTGATTCTTTTAGACAGGGGTTTTCTTAAGAACCTGTTGAAAAACCACACAATGCCTTCTTTTATCCAAAAAAGTCCTGCAGCAAAAGGCAAAGCGAAGAATATGATCATTGAAGTAAGATAAAAATCATTGATTTGCGAATACAGGATAATCGGGATGAAATTTAAGATTATTAGTGAGACATTTAATATAAAATATTTTTTTTTCCTGATGAACAAATAAACCAGGCCTATTAATACAATTATTACAATCAGAATATTAAAGTCACCTTTTAAAAAAATAAGATAGCCTCTTATTTGCTCTGTAAAGTGGCCAAGTGTTTTAAATCCAAAACTGCTTTTCCATTTCCCTCCTGATATATAATCAATAAATTTTCGCAAAGTGTCTATATTGCCAAAACCCTGCATTGACCTGATCGGTATATACAAATAAAGTAAATTTGGTAAAATCAGCAAAAAAATCATTATGGCAATCTTTTTTACCCTGCAAACCAATTTCCAGTTTGTATAAAAGGGAAATAAAATAAAAGCAGGAGATAAAAATAATGCAATCGGATGATTAGTGAAACTTAANNCATTACTGTATTTAAGGTATAAACTTCAAATCTGTTTGTTTGAGACCAGAATACTTTAAAAAAACCAATAAAAACAACACTGATGAAGGCAATAAAATATTCATTCTTCAATAAATTCTTCAGTAAAATAAATAGGACAAACAGTGTCATTGCGCCCCAGAACACTGAAAACATGTTGAGCCTGAATGCCATAGTGCCTATCGGGAGAAATGAAAAAAGTTTTCCTATAAGAAAAGCAATGGGAAAACCTGTGGTCTGGCCCACATATAACAACGGGACCTGGATGTGGAACCATGTTGTGTCCCAGCCGAAAGTGCCTGGGTTCATTGTCCTTAAAAATATAGAAAAAGGTACTGCAAAGCTCAGAAGGTAAAATATGTATATATAGTTCTTGAGAATATATCTTTGAAATCTGCTATCAGGATAAACCATTTTACATTAAATAATTGTATTTTTTTGTTATATGATTTTTTGGAGTTTTTAAGCTCCACATTTTTATTTATGTTTTTATATTTACCGTTTTTATAAATTTTATAATATATATAATAAAAAAACTTAAAAAATAAATACAATTGTCTTTATCCCTATCTTTGGTCCAGTTTTCCAAATATGGAAGTCACTTCGCAGTAATCATGATATTACTAACGAAAACCGACAGATTTCTTGTATCCGCAGATAACCCAAGCGTAAAAGGACTGAATTGATATTTATAGTTAAACTCCATTATATTAGACGTATCTGTTTTTACCAGTTCGCTGCTTACATTGAAAGAATATTCATGCATTTCAGAATCCTTGAAATTTATGGAACCAATTTCTTTATTATTAAAAATAACCTGCATCTCCTGCGCATTTTCCGGTAAGAATAAGGTCCTTGCGCTTAATTTTATCTCATAATCTTTTTTGTCATTTATTTTTAAAAATAAAATCGAATATTTTCTATCTGCCCATGTCCCCAGAGACTCTATCTGAGACCAGCCGAAATTAAAATATTGCTGATTTTTTTTGTCTGTAAAATCAATTACAAAAGGGTTATTATTTGATATCTTTACATTGACTATTTCTTCCGGCAAAGGTTCGAAGAAAAACTCCCTTGTTTTATTATTTGTTGCAGGAAATAGATAGGCTGAACAAACTCCATCCAAACCAGTGACTTTTTTATATGTTTGCTGGCTATTTATAAACTCTGCAACATCAGGTGTTATATGGCTTGGAACCCTTATTGAATTGGAGGTAATCAACCATATATTCTTGTCAGAGTTTTCATTTAAGATCTTGAATAACTGGTATATATCCCTAATTACAGGTACACCATAGAATTCATCATAGGTGTTTCCATCCTTATATACATAAGGCTGCCAGGTATCATACCCGGCTGTCCATAACCAGTAATCGATCTGCCTTGTATATCCATAAGGATTTAAAAGATCCGTGGCAATTACTATGTCGCCAGCCTTTTTATGTTCATAAATATATTGCCCGGGTGTTTTGGCATCATGATGAAAAGTAAAAGTACTGCTGGGAGCAAATACACTTGCTACAGGGTCACCATTTTTTCTATAAACTATTTTAAAGTTGTTTATTGGATTTGCCCAATTCAGCGTAAAAATTATTATTAGAGCAGCAGCAATAAGGTAAATTGATTTAAATGTATAACAGCAAAATCTATTTTTTTTATGAATATAGTTTTCTTCGTTTTTTATAACCTGATTTTTTAGATTTTTATTCCTTAAAGTTTTATAGAGTGTGGATATTCCAAGTGCAAGCAGCCTGACAATATCAAAGATAACATAACAGTAAATAGCTATAAAGACTGGATTTACCTCATATATATAACGCTGCTGCCCGGTCACAAATCCGAACCCTTCAAAGACTGTATTTGAATAGAATAAAAAATAAAGGAAAAACAAGTTAAATGGAAACTTAATGCTGTATTTTCCATTGGGGCTGGAATAAATGTCTATAAAATCTTCATATTTGCTCCGTATCCATGGCAAGAATAAATAAATTGCAATCAGGATCACTCCGTAGAGCACAAAATTGTACATATTCGGGAACATTACCTTAAATATCCTGTGATAAAAAGGAGAGTAGGGGGCAAAGTATTTAGATAATATTCTTAAAACCGGATTTGTTATACTTGATGATACGTTTGTCGCATAAAAGCCCATTCCGACTTTCCAGAACAACTCCCTTTGGAGCATCTCACCTGCTATCATTGCAACTACTATAAAAAAGGAAATAATAATATCTTTTCTAAAAAAGCCTTTAAACCTTTTATAAATCAATAGAGGTATAAATATCAAAATTAATGTAAAGCCGATTTCATTAAGAAGAGTGGTTAAAAAAATAAATACAAGAGCTGCAATCCTGAACTTTTTTTCATCCTTGAAAAATCCTCTGTAAAATAAATAAATGCTAAGCAGATAAAAAAACTGATATTCAGAGTAATATCTTATTTCTCTTGAAAATTCGATCTGCCAGGCGTTAAATGAGGCAATAATAGAAACCGCTAAGGCAATGTATTTATTTTTTAATAAATCCTTTATAAAAATAAATATTAAGGGTACCATTAAAGTTCCAAAAAAAGCGCTTGGAAATCTTAACGCCACTTCATTGATTCCAAAAATTAAAGAAGGGATCACTCTTAAATAAAAATGAAAGATCGTGTGGTAAAAAATACTGCCTGAAGGCAGTTTCGGAAAGCCGTAATTCAAGATTCCATATGTTCCCAAAAATGTCTGCCCGTCATCTCCCCAGTATGAAAGCACGCCAATATTTTTAAACCTGACTATAATTGCATAAATGCAAACGGCCAGCAATATAATAAACACTGCGATATTTGTTTTATCTTTAAAATATTTTTTTATTCCGTCCCTGGAAATTTCCATAGGTTTTAATATATCAGTATTAAAATATTTTTATGTGATTTTATGTTGATTTCAGTGTATTAATTATTTGAAAAACTTAACTCTGAAAATTTTAATAATTGCAGGGATAATATCTTTTGCTCTAACTTTTTTGCCTTTTCTACTGCTTCTGGGCTTGTATGATACCGGTACTTCTTTTATTTTAAATTTATTTTTGCATAACTTGCTTGCAACTTCAAAATCAAAACTAAAACCATTGGATTCAAAATAAACTTTCCTCAAACTTGATACCNNAAGAGTACCCAGATAATAGGGTCTTTCTTTTACCAGTAAAAATACTGAATGCATGCTTTTCTTGAAATTATAAAGCCTTGAGCCAAATACAGCATCAAGACTTTCTTTTTCAATTAAATCCAGCATATCATAGACAGAAGCTATGCCATATTCAAGGTCAGAATAATGAATATAGATAAACTCACCCTTCGCAAAAGACAGGCCGGTTTTAACAGATTGGCCNNAATAAACTTTCCTCAAACTTGATACCCTGTATAATTTGGTTCCTATTATATCTGTAAACCTTTTTTTATAAAAAAGATTTATTAAAAAAGTGGTAACAAGAGTACCCAGATAATAGGGTCTTT
>PMCC01000014.1:4931-7697 GCA_003155275.1 Actinomycetota bacterium
TAACCATAATTCTGCGGTTGAAAAATAATCTTAATGGAATCATCTTTTATACCTTTTAGGATTTCTGCGGTGCCGTCACGCGAGCAATTATCAACAACTATTATTTCCTTATCAATGTTTAGACCTCTGGCTTCTTCAATNNGCCTCCAGGATAGTATTTTTCTCATTAAAAACGGTTACTATAATTGTCAGTTTCATATATTACATTTTTTAAAAATATACCATTTGTCTTTTTAAATTATTGGACTAAACGCTTTTTAAAAGCTCTTTGGCCTCACTGATTACACAATCCATTGACGAAAATTCCGGGATATACCCAATGTTTTCAGCTTTTTTATTTATTGAGTAATAGTTATCTTTTATCCCTGTTGTGTTTTCCCCTAGAATATAGCTCTTTGTTTTATATTTTAAACCATAATTAGTTGCAAAATAATCTATAATCTCAAATTTTGTTACCGGCTTTAAGCTATATACATCAAATGCATCATTAATTTTTCTAATGTTAATACATATATTTATCAAATTAAATAAATCATTTGGATGAACATAATCCCTTACCATATTATTATTACCTGTTATAAATTCTTTTCCTGTTTTAATGCAGGAAATTAATTCAGTGATAAAATATTTTGAATTCAGGTCTATATATCTGCTAAAAAATGCAAAAACTCTTAAATCAATAATATTATAATCCTCATAAGATCTATGCTTTGCTTCAAAATACAACTTCACGATTCCATAATTATCCCTTTTGCCAATACTGTTGACATCTAATTCATTAATCATGTTCTGATCTGCAGGTACTGAAAAATTTGTTCCATATGCTGCGCCACTGCTGAAATTTATATAGATACAACTGCTATTGCCCTTTAAATAATCTAAAATAAAATTATCATAATATTCTGTAAGTCTAAAAATTTCAGGCCCAATGGTTTTTACCTTTCCCGGATCGCCAATGCCTATACAATTGATAACTGCATCATATTTTTCATTAGCAAAACCATCCAGCCTTATTTTTTCTATACCATTTCTATAATTAATATTTTTTAAAAAATTATTTAATTTTTCATCTGAACGGGCAAATAAAAATAAATCATGATTTTCTAAACTTTTAAAATTAGAAATAAGATTTTTGGCAATATGCCCTGTTGCTCCTAAGATAGCTATTTTTTTCATTTTTGATAANNATTGATTTAATAATCACTATTATGTTTTTTAATAAACTCTTTAATTATCTTTACCATGTATACTAACATTTCATTTGTTAATCCGGGATAAACACCGATCCAGAACAAGTTATTCATTACTGAATCGGTATTTTCCAAAGAACCAAAGACCTTGTATTTTATATTTTTATAAGCCGGCTGTTTTAGCAAATTCCCGCCAAAAAGCATCCTTGTAGCAATCTTATTTTCATTCAGATTTCTAACAATTTCATCCCTGGTAAAAGTGGCGTTATCTTTAACCAGAATAGGAAAACCAAACCAGCTTGGCTCAGAGTTTTGAGTTGCTTCGGGCAAAATAAAACATTTCTCATATTTTTTTAATTCGTTTTTTAAAAAAAGGTAATTGCTTTTTCGCGATTTGATGAACTGTGGCAATTTCTTTAGTTGCTCCACTCCTATGGCTGCCTGCATATCTGTTAATTTTAAATTATACCCTATATGGGAATAAACATATTTGTGATCATAACCGGACGGCAGCTGCCCAAACTGTTTGTCAAATCTTAAACCACAGGTATTATCATTGCCGGGTTCACACCAGCAGTCCCTTCCCCAGTCTCTGAAAGAAAGTATAATCTTTTTTAGTGTTGGATCATTAGTTAGAACTGCTCCGCCTTCACCCATAGTCATATGATGCGCGGGGTAAAAACTGGAGGTTGAAATATGGCCAAAAGTACCCGTATATCTCCCCTCATATTTTGAACCTAAGGAATCACAATTATCTTCAATAAACCAGAGATTATATTTTTCCACTAATTTCATAATTTTATTAAGATTTGCTGGGTTGCCTAGTGTATGGGCAATAAATATTGCCCTGGTTCTTTCTGTTATTGACTTCTCAATCATATCGGCCTGGATATTGTAAGTTTCAAGGTCAACATCAATAAATACAGGTATTAGATTATTTTGAATTATTGGATTTAAGGTAGTGGGAAAACCACAGGCGACAGTAATTACCTCATCACCAGGTTTTAATCTTTTGCTATTTAATTTGGGAGAGGTCAGTGATGAAAGCGCTAAAAGATTTGCAGAAGAGCCTGAATTCACAAGCATACAATATTTTAAACCCAAGAATTTGGCAAAATCTTCCTCAAATTGCTTGGCATATCTGCCTGCAGTAAGCCAGAAATCAAGGGAGGCATTTACAAGACTTGTAATTTCTTTCTCATCATAAACTCTTCCTGCATAATTAATATAGGTTTCCCCAGAACTGAAAGCTTCTTTATTTTTTTTAAATTTGTAAAGTTCCTTAACTTTATCAAAAATATCTTTTTTTATTTTATCTTCGTTATTCATCATTTGAATCAAGCATATTTATTAACATATTGGATTTTAATTCATCACGGGATAATAAGGGTTCCTGGTCCTCGACCGGTCTGCCTACTGATAATTTAGGTAACGCTTTATAATCCGGTATAACACTAACCTCTAAAAACTTCGCTTTTTTATTGTTAAAAAGCTCTTTAAGGTTTTCATCAATTTCATCATTATCAATAATTTTATTTGATGGGATCTTATAAGCAGAAACCACTTCCTGAAAATC
>PMCC01000084.1:0-4653 GCA_003155275.1 Actinomycetota bacterium
ATGTGTAAAATGTAGACATTGCCATTGTATTCTATAAAGCTGTATGCGATCACGTATTGGACTTCGTCCATGTCTTTATACAGGTATACTATTTCCCTAGCGGGTGCGCCGTTTTTGATATTGTAATCCTTTGATTTGGAATCAAGAAGTGTCCAATTGTGCTCTTTGGCAAAACTATCGGCACCTTTTTTGGCAAACTCATCAAATGGTTTTAATGGCGCTGAGGTTGTTGCAACAAATCCAAAAGCAGCATCCATAATCATAGCAGGCTTTAAAGTAAGAGTCACCATGTTTTTATCAGTCTTCTCCACATATGTCCAGTCGTCAGGGATTGCTATCGTAAATCCGAACAGTTCGTTGGTATAAGTGGCGCCATTTTTAAACGTTGCAGGTTCTTCTTTTACCACTTCAAATTCCAATGTCTTGTCAAGGTCATTATCAAGGTATATCTCAACCCTGTATTTTCCGGGCGCAAGCGGTTTTTCACCTTTTTCGCCTTTTGAAAGTTCAAGGCTAAACCCTGTGTACGAAGTTTCATAATAATTATCTTTTATATCAATGGACTCCTCTTTTATCAGGGAAGTATCACTTTTTTTCCAGACAGCCTTGATATTATGGCCAGATATCAGGTAGTTTGTCTTTACGCTCGCATAAACAGTATCAGTAGTTTTAAACTGCAGCATCGGGCTGGCAGGGGTGCCCTTTTCATCAATTGAGTTTGAAGTGACTGCTTCCATTATTTTTATTTGCGGTTCCTTTACAATAAAATCTGCCGTCTTTTCAAGTTCTCCATTATGATAAAAAGAGACTTTATAATTTCCGGCAGGTATTTTTTTTGTATTATTTTCTATATAAATATTTGATGCCATTATACCCTGAAAAAACCCTTCAGGTTGCGCTTCGTTATATTTTTTTCCTGCATCCAGGATCATCTCACCTGTCTTTTCATATATCCATTTAAATCTCCAGCTGTCAGCGCCTGTCACCCCGGTATATTTAATAGTGGCAAAGATCTGTTTTGCATTTATGTCGAACTCCGATTTCGGGCTGATAGGGCTATTTGTATTTTTTTCTACATCTTCTGAAATCACTATTTCTCCAAAACCGAGTTTTGGAGAGCTGCAGGCAGCAAGGTATACAGGCGTTGAAATTACAAATACCAGAATTAAAGAAACGAAAATATTTATCTTGTTTTTTTTCGAAATTCCGATTTTTTGTCCGGTAGTTCCCGGCTTTGGCTGGTTTATTCTCCTTGCGCGAGCCTGCACATTTTTTAATGTTTTTGTTGCCTGTGTCTTAAATTTATATAAAGCGCACATTAATTGCTCCTCTTGGCTTCAAGTCTTTTAAAAAATAGCGGCTACCAATGATTATACTTGTCAATAATAATTAATATTATAATAATATCGTCAGTTTTGAGTATAATACTTATAGATATTATACAATTATTTGCAATATCGGGAGTAAGGGTATTTATTTTAATTAATCGGCTATTACGAAGTTTTTTAATTTTTTATTTTTTTAATCTCAGGAGCTTAAGTGGAAAAACAGAATACAAGTATAAATATCAATGAGATTCCGGAAGTAACAACAGTAAAAATGGGATTTGTAGATTCCTATATAATAAAGGGTCAAGTTAATGCAAAAGGCGAAAACTCATGGATACTGGTTGATTGCGGCATTTACGGAAGTGAAGGAAAAATATTAAGGACCTTAAAAAGCCTGGGCGGCAAACCCGAAAAAGTTTCCCTGATTATATTGACACATGCGCACCAGGACCATAGCGGCGCTGTAAAAGAACTTCAGAGAATTACAGGTGCAAAAGTTGCCATCCAGAGGGAAGATGCAGAATATCTTGTTAAAGGCATTAGTGCAAAAGTAACACCCGTAACGGATTTTGCAAAACTTATGGCGCGTCTTATAAAGTCAAGGCCACAAAATAAAAAGGGTGGAATAACTCCGGATATTATTATAGAAAATGAGCTTGACATTAATGAGTATGGGGTAAATGGCAAAATCATGTCAACCCCCGGCCACACCAAAGGCTCAGTATCTGTTTTTTTGAATAGTGGAAACTGTATTATCGGGGATATTCTTGGCAAAACACTGGGTAAGGTCACTGGCGGCATGTTTTGCAATGACCTTGAAGAGAACAGGAAAAGCATTGGAAAAATAATAGGCTCAAATGCTACAAATCTTTATCTGTCCCATGGCGGCAAATGCACTATAAATGAAGTTAAAAAAGTATTTTCACCCTGATTTTTACTTCTTTGGAGTACTAATTGCAGGACCTGTTTTATAGATTAACTTCAAAAATAAATATAGTGTTTCCCAGGTAAAAATGCCTTATCAAGATAACCGTCTATCCTAGAATTACAATTATTTGAATTTGATTGACTCCAGCATTGCTTTTATTTCCACATTATTCTTGTGATCTTCGCCGCCCATTATAATATTAACAACCTCTCCATTTTTGTCCCCTGCGAAAGAAGTCTGGTACATGCCATTGGCAGTAAAGGTTGTCTTAAAAAAATTGGCATCAAACATCTTAACCTCTTCAATAGCTGTACCTTTTTGCTGATCCATGGTGTTATTTATCAAATATTTGCTGTAAGCTTTGGCATCAGGATAGTCAGCGGTATAATAAGGATCGAGATACACTGCTAATTGCATAAGATCTTCACCCTTGGTAATCATTACAGCTACAGCTCCATCATTTGACAAATCCTTTGTTACCCACCCATCAGGTACCAGGATTGAAAACTTATCAGTTTCGTAGACAGCTCCTTTAACCTTTGATGCTGCCACAGTTTCTTTTGCAGCTGCNNCTGCTCCCTTTGTTTTTGATATTTATATTTAATGGCTTGAACCATTTTAGACTGATATAAATACTATAAAAAATATCTATTAATGTAAATTAGAGATTATTAAATAGATGGGTCCCTTTCAATCTTCAATATTTAATCACCCTGTAATAATGTATTGCATGCCTTCTAAGATCACAATGGTTATTAATAGATATTATTTAAACCTTTTTTGCTTCAACGCAGTCAATGATAATTTTAGCGGCTGCCGAGGTTCCATTTTCGCCTTGGATCTTTGCCCCCAAATCCTTTGCTGCATCTTTTACTCCTTTTGTTAAAACGAAACTAATTGCATCCGCTAGTTTTTCTGCTGTGAGATTTTTTCTTGGAATAGGCTTTGAAGCGACGCCAAGTTCAAAGACACGGCGTCCCCATGCAAACTGGTCATTACTGAAAGGTATTACAACGCCCGGCACCCCGGCTCTCAAACCGGCGGCTGTAGTTCCTGCGCCTCCGTGATGGATAACCGCTGCCATCAGGGGGAACAGCCATGAGTGCGGTACGCTTTCAAGAATAAATACATCTTCAGGAATATTGTCAATTTTTGATATGCCGCCCCAGCCGGTTGCCAGGATCGCGCGCTGCCCGGAACGTTTTAGGGCATCAATAACCAGTTCAGTCGTTTTTACTGCTGAAGCGTGATCTGCTATGCTGCCGAAGCCAACATAAACCGGCGGCGTACCGCTGCCTATAAAATCTATCAACTCAACCGACGGCCTCCAATCAGCCTCCTCATCCAAAAACCAGTAGCCAGTGTTATAAACATACTCCGGCCAGTCAGAAGGCCTTGGAAAAACATAATTGCTGCAGGAAATAATGGTAGGCAGGAGACTGGTGTTCTGCATTCCAAATGGGCATTTAAATCCTCCAGGAGATTTGCCGAATTCTTCTTTCCAGAATTTTTTAACATTTGCGCCGGAAGCGGACCACATGATCTTCTCAAAAATTTTATGTGTCAATAAATTATATCCCTTTCCCAGCCGAGGTAGATTATAGAAAATCAGTGCAGGATAATCCCTTGTAGGTGTCATGGGGAAGGGAGTTGCCAAGATGCTTGGAATATTAAAATGCTGGGCCGCAAAATATCCTATCGCTGCTCCCGGATGGTACACAATTGCATCTGAACCGGCGCAGGCATTAAAGAAATCTTTCTGCATATCAAATGCCAGACTTTTGAGCTTATTAAAGCTTAATAATAACTTGAAAGGATTATCAGCTTCTCTTGCACCCTTTACTCCTTCGCCTGATGCAACAGCGGAAATATCGCCTTTCACTTTATAAAACTCCAAGCCAAAACTTTTAACAAAGGCCTCATTGTTCTCAAATGTCGCGATGCGGACATGATGGCCCGCTTTTTTAAGCTCTATCCCCAGTGCGATATACGGCTGGATATCTCCTCTTGTACCGGCTGCCAAAATTGTAATTAACATACAAATCTTCTCTAAAATATTAATCGCACTTCTATTTAAATAGAATAATAATGATTAAATAACAAAAATACTGTATTCTAGGGGAAATAACAATGGACATTAGTCATTTTTGATTTTTTAATTCTAAAGATTATATAATCTGGAACTTTTGCATAAGATTTTGTTAAATCTACCGGGGATTTTATTTTGAAAATTTTTCATTTCTTTGAAAATAATCGGTTATATAAAATTTATTACGGTGGGATAGGAATATGGACCTTGAAAAACTAAACAGTATCATTGAATCAGAAAAACCCTACAGGATAAAACAAATCCAGAAAGCACTTTTCAGTGACCTTGTTTCGTCCTGGTCTGAGGTG
>PMCC01000084.1:4669-14368 GCA_003155275.1 Actinomycetota bacterium
GTGTCCTGCCAGGCAGGGTGCCCGATGAATTGCATTTTCTGCAGGACCGCAAAGCTGGGTTTTAAGAGAAATCTCCAGACAGATGAGATAGCAGAGCAGGTCATGTTTTTCTCTTATTATCTTAAAAAAATGGAGCAAAAAGTAACCAACATTGTGTTTATGGGAATGGGGGAGCCATTTTTAAATTACGATAATGTTATCGGAGCTGTAAGGCTGTTTAATGATAAATCTATGTTTAATATCGGCGCAAGGAAAATATCAATATCTACCTGCGGAATTCCGGGCATGATTGAAAAGTTTTCCGGTGAAAACCTGCAGGTAAACCTTGCAGTCTCTTTAAATGCCCCGAATAATGCTTTAAGGGCGCAGTTGATGCCTTTCAGCAAAAAATACCCTATTGCAAAAGTAATCAGTGCTGTAAAAAAATACACTGAAAAAACCGGCCGGAGGGTGATGTTTGAATATGTGATGATTGACGGCCTAAACGATGGTCCGCATCTTGCCCTGGAGCTTGCCGGGCTTTTAAAAGGGATGCTATGCTTTGTAAACCTTATACCGTTTAACGGCAAATTAAAAATGAAGCCCCCGTCAACTAAAAAAATAATTGAATTCAAAATGGCGCTTGAAAGGGAGCATATAACTGTGACACAAAGGTATGATTTTGGAAATGACATAAATGCCGCCTGCGGACAGCTTGTCTACAGCAGCGGCCAGGGCGGTATGTAAATGGCCCGACAAAAGGAGGGGACCCAATGCTTGGTTCATTGTAAATGTGTGCTGTTGCTCCTAATGTAATGGAAGAAAACAGAATTTTTAATCTGAAATTCAACCGCACTACGGCCTGCTCATTAACCAGGCAGCGCTATAGGAAATATTTATAAAAATTTATATAGAATAATTCAACTAAAAATCATTTTTGACATCAGCCGGAGAAAATATTAAAATAATGTCATGACATTATTAATCATTTAGAAGGTTAAAAATGGTTACATCTACACTTGAAAAAGAAAAAGATATAAAAGAATTAAGAAGCACATTGGGTTTCACCCAAAGAGTATTTGCGCAAATATCGGGTGTGAGTGAGCGTAATATAATCCGCTGGGAAACAAAAACCGTTAGACCAAATACGCAATCGCGAATTGTGCTGGACAGAATTGATGAGCTTTGCAAAATCCTGCTGGATGTTTTTGGAACACAGAGTAAAATATCAGTATGGCTAAATAAGCCTAATAAGTCTTTAAATGGCAGAACACCTGTCAAGCAAATTATTTCATCGCAAAGCACAGAAGAAGGCCTTGAAGAAATAATAGACCTGTTGAATGGTTTTAAATTAGGCATAGCCAGTTAATAATCCGCTGACAATTGGATAAAGACTTTAAGAAAAAACTCCAGAGTATTAACCCAAAGAGAATCAAATGCACCTGCTACAGGGCAATTGCAAGGCAATACAATGACCCTCTTTCCACAAAAGGCAATGAAAAAGTGTCCGGCAGATGGCATATAAAAGGTCTATTTAATTCCTTATATCTTTGTGAAAGTAAAAAAGTCTGCATTGAAGAGCTGAAAAGAAAAGTTGATGATGAAATTATAATTGAAAACTTATTTAATGTATTTGAAATGGAAATAAATTTTTCTTTAATTCTTGACTTAACTTCCCAGGAAAACTTAAAAATACTTGAAACAACAGAAGATGAGCTTTTAGCAGGAAGTGTATATAGGCCAGATGAAATCATATTACCAAATAATTTAGCCAGAGCTGCTTATGAATCTGGATTTGAAGGAATATTGGTAAAATCTGCGACAATGGCTGGAAATAACATAATTCTATTCCCAAAAAATCAATTGGAGAAATCATCCATAAAAGTGAAAGTATAAAATATCTTTTGGAACTCCAAGAGGCAACATTTTACTAAACCTGGTGATATAAAAATCAATAAAATAATTGCCACAAATTCGAAGATAAAATTGTTTTCATGTCAAGAATCCTGTATGCAAAGTAGGATTGCACTCAAATAATATTTGCTGATTTATCATTGGATGAATAAGACTGATAAAGCCGTTTGATAATCCGCTGACAATTGGATAAAGACTTTAAGCATAAGCCCCAGAGTAACTTTTAAAAAATTTTCCGCGTTTAGCTTTGTACTATTCAAAACTATTTTATTGCTCCTTCTTGTTTTAATGGTTTTAAAAAATTGCCCAAAAAAAACTTTAGTTTTATTTAATAATTCATTTGCATAAATATATAATTATGCTATTATATAAAATAATAAAAATAAAAAACCAAATGCGTTCAGAGGAAAAATGAACAGGATAAACCTGATAATCAGGCAGAAAATCTTTATTATAGCCATAATCCTTATGCTTGTATTTGCAGGATTTCTAATCTACTGGTATTTGGCTGGTTCTAATAATGAAAAGCAGTCAACAGGCGGAAATATCGATATTTATACTTCCAGGATTGAAATAAAAGCCGGCATGCAGATCACAAAGGATATGATTGAGAAAAAAAGCATACCAGGAAATATTTTTAATCAAAAATTCATAACGGATGTCAGCGAAATAACCGGAAAAGTAACAGCTATGGACATAGTAAAGGGAGAGATCATATCAAGCGATAAGATCCAGGGGGTGGAAAGTGCAAAAGACTCGAACTACCTGGCATTCTCTTCCTATATCCCGGCAGGATTAAGAGCAGTGTCAATTCCCGTAAATTACTACGGTGAGAAATCACTCTTGAGTGTTGGTGATACTGTCGACCTGATATCGACCTTATTTGAAAAAACTGCAGATTCAATTATAAGCCGGACTATTCTATGGAACAAAGAGATAATTCTTATAGACGGCAAAAGCTCAAGCAAAGATTTGGCAGGTTTATCCGGGCAGCAGGAAAACACCGGCGCAATTAATGATTTACCGGCATTTGACAGCATTCTTCAAACGGGTACGGCAGAAGGTTTGAAATCCGGAAATTGTATTCTCACTTTATATTTAAAACCAATGGAAGTTGAAACTGTTTTTTTGGCCCTCCAGACCGGGACAATAAACCTTTCTATCTGCCCTAAAAACATCTCCGGTAATTTTAAAAAACAGTAAGAAAATATAGAAATAAATCAAAAGTAGACAGCAAAAAAATAAAGAATAAAAAGTAGACAGAAAAAAACTTAAGAACAAAAAATAATGAACGAAAGATTAAAAATAAATAATTTAAGAATAATACAAATTCCATAATTTTTTTAAGTCATCAAAGAAGGGAAACAGCAATGAATGAAAATGATTTACTTTTGAAAGAAAAGTTAAAAAAAGAAGGACATGAATATAACCCCGACGACAGTGATCCTGCTGATAATTGGCCGGATAATAGTGAGCCTGCCGGTCTGCCTTTGGAAAAAACCATGGGCCCTGCTGCACCGAAAAAGGATTCAAAAATATTGTTTTTTGCGGGCAGTAAAGGCGGGTGCGGGTGCAGCTTTATTTCCAACGCTGTTGCCNNCTTTCGCTCAAAAGCAATTTAAGAGACATAGGCGACATCGAATTTGATTTCAAGGAAATTGACTTTAATGTTTTAAAGCGTCTTGTAGTAAGTCTTGAGGATAGCCTTCATATAGTTCTTCCTCCTTTAAAATTTGAAAAGGCTCCTTTGATGGCCGGTAAAAATCTTGATATTTTACTTGACTCATTCTCCGGTTTATTTGACCTGATAATCGTTGATACGCCGTTTTATCTTCTGCAGGATAAAAACATTGATTTCCTGGAATATGCAGACATGTTTATTCTTGTAACTCAGGCGGATTTAATATCCATAAGCAACTTGGAAGTGATTTTCAGTAATTTATGCCTGGAAAATATGCCGGCCAGGTTTGAGATAGTAATAAACAAGTTTAACTCAAGACCCGTTATTTCTCCGCCCAGGATCATAAGCATGCTTAAGGCCCCGGTGAGTATTTTTATACCATATGACAGGGACATTGAGCTTTTATATCTGACCAGGGGGCCGGCTCCTATGTTTGATTATAACTTAAGAATAACCAAGGCAATAAGTGATTTTGCGGAAAGCCTGTTTGAAAAATTATTTTGAGGCCATAAAAATAGATTCAAAAGAAATATAAAAAAACAAATTATAAACACGGGTTTAAATGAACCATTCAAATAAAAATATAAACATGAGTATGATTGATGAAAAAAGCAAAAGTAACCTTTCCTCCGGCAGCAATAGCAATTACAGTGACAGGGTTTCTGATTATGTCGCCAAAAAGATTATCCAGACCGTTGATATAAATGAAATGATGAGCATGCCTTCCGGCAGGAAATATGAATTTATAAATGCCGCAGTAAAAAAAATTACTGAAGAGGACAGGCTTATTATAAACGACAAAAAAATTTCAGACATTGTAAGAAAAATATATGAAGATGCTTTTGAGTTTGGGCCCATAAGCTGCCTTATGAAGGATGACCGTATAACAGAGATTATGATCAATAACTGGGACGAGGTCTTTGTAGAGGTTGAAGGAACACTGAAAAAGACAGGCGTTTTATTTAAGGACTGCCAGCATGTAAGAAATGTTTTTGAAAAAATAATCAGCTCACTTGGGCTCAGGATAGATGAAAGCTGCCCCATGGTTGATGCAAGGCTGAGTGACGGTTCAAGGTTAAACATAGTGATATCCCCCGCTTCAGTAAAAAATATTGTCGTTACAATAAGAAAATTTAAAAAGAATCTTTTGGCTATGGATGACCTTGTAAGGGCGAATACGTTAACCGGGGAAATCTCGGAGTTTTTAAGAGGATGCGTTGAAAGAAGATTTAATATTATAATATCCGGTGCGACCTCAACAGGGAAAACTACTTTTTTAAATGTACTTTCCAATTTTATTCCTGCAGATGAAAGAATAATAACCATTGAAGAAACCCCGGAACTTAATTTAAGCGCAAACAATCTTGTCAGCCTTGAAGGCAGGCCCCCCAATATTGAGGGCCGTGGGGAGATCACTTTAAGGAGTCTTGTTAGAAATTCACTGCGAATGCGTCCTGACAGGATTATGGTCGGTGAAATAAGGGGAAACGAAGCGATTGATGTGCTTTCAGCCATGAACACCGGCCATGAGGGCTCAATGACAACCCTTCATGCAAATTCACCATTTGACCTTGTCTCACGGCTTGAGACATTGCTGCTGATATCAGCGCTAAATCTAAACCCCGTATCGGCAAGGCGAATAATAGCTTCGGCAGTTGATTTAATAATACACCTTGAAAAAAAAGCGACCGGTTGCAGGACCCTGGCTAAAATATGCAGTATTTCAGCGCCAAAAAACAGGCTTGGAAGCAGCGCAACTCTGGAAGTAAAAGATATCTTCTCAAGGACCGGAACGGAAAATGTTTATGATTTTATCCCGGAAGGCAGCATTGGCGATTTTTTAGACAAAAAAAGATAAAAGGAAAAAACAAATTGATTATAAAGATAGTTGATTATTTAAACAGCATAAACAATATAAGCAAAAGAATTTTAGCGGGAGTACTGTTCTTACTTCTTGATGTATTCTTTTACATGGTCTTTAAAAACTATATCTTTGGCATCTTTATATCCATTTGTATATTCCTTGTTTTTTCAGAGATTCTTTATTTTTTAAAAAATAAAAAGACAGACTTGCTTAACAGCCAGCTTGTGGAATTTTTTACCAGTTCCATTATTATGCTGCGTGCGGGTAGGTCTATAAGAAGCATTATCCGGGAATATTGCACATGGGCAAAAGAGCCTTTAAAGTCCTATCTGAAAACACTGTCTGATGAGCTTGAAATGAATATTTCCTTTGATGAAGCTGTTGATAATTTTGCCATAAAATGTTCAAACAAAGAATCCCTGATTTTCAGCACTGCATTAAAGCTTAATAATAAAATTGGCGGCGACCTTATCTTTATTATTGAAAAAATTATAGAAACGTTAAATGAAAACAGGAAACTGGCTTCAAATGCAAAAATACTGACACTTCAAAGCAGGTATTCGGGCAATATTATCAGCTTTTTGCCTGTGGCAATTCTTGCCATGATGTTTATTTTCATGAATGCTTCCATATCCCGGTTTTTTTCAGGCGGGGTGGGCAATATTTGCCTTATAACAGGCTGTCTGCTTGAAATCACAGGTATCGTTATTATAAGAAAGGTGCTTGGTTCAAATGATTGATAAAAAGGGTCCTATACGGGGAAAAAATATAAATATCCTTAGCAGAGCCGCAGAAAGAACCGGGGCAGCCTTAAAAGTATTTTTAAATGGCCGGGCTTTAAAAAAATACCAGGTTCTTGCAGACAGTGCATTTTATAGCGATGGTTTCCGGGACGATTTCCAGGCCGGTTCCCAAAAGGGATTAAATACTTTGATAGGCTATAAGTTCCTCGCAGCTTTTTTGGCGGCTTTCCCCCCGGTGTTTTTTATGCGAAATATTCTATTTATGGTTTTAATCGGAGCAGTGTCTGCTGCCGCCGGATTTTTTGTGCCTGATCTTATATTAAATTACATAAGCAAGCGCAAAATTAAAGAATTCAACAAGGACCTGCCTCACATAATAGACCTTCTGCATATTGCCACAATTTCAGGGCAGAATATTTATAACTCTATAAAAATAGTATCCGAGAAATATAACGGAAGCATTTGCATGGCCCTGAAAAAATTCTTAAAGGAAATAGATTTTGGAGTAAGCAGGATAGATTCTTTTAATAATATGGTTAATGTAACTGACCCCGGCAATTTCAGGAATTTTCTTTTCCTTCTTATACAGGCTGAAAAGTATGGTTCGTCAATAAGCGATTTATTAAGCTTACAGTCAAGATATATCAGGTTTGAAGTGACACAAAAGCATGAGGCGGCCTCCAGGAGAAGTTCCATCATCCTACTTTTCCCGCTTGTTTTTTTAATACTTCCTGCCTTTATTTTACTTGTAGGGGGCCCGCTTATTTATTCGATTGCAGGCAGCTTTTTAAGTTTTGGTTAGTTTGTGGATTAAATATTTATTTGTGTAAGGTTAAAAAGGAGGTGATTTGCTGATAACTAAATTTAAAAAAAGGAGGTGATTTGAAGTCGATTAAAATAAAAAAAAGGAGGTGATTAAGATAAATAAAATAATTTTAAAAATCAGGCAAAAACTCAGACTGTCAGATGAACGGGGACAGTCAACAATAGAATATGCACTAGTGCTTGTAATTGCAGGCATAATCAGTGCAGTGCTTGTTGCAGTGGGGAAACCTATGATAATTGACCTTATTTCAAAGGTTTTCAGTAAGATATCCGGGCTTGTCTAAAAGAGAGGCTGGCGGCAGTAAAAAAAGCTGGATCTCAATAAAAAATTTAAAGTTGCACTAAGGCCAGGTGGGCCGCTGTAAAAACCATCAGGCGGCAAATATCCGGTTTGTTGAAATGACTATTACATTATCATCACTATTAAATCATTATTTATATTAAAAATCACTGCAGGTCTTGCTCAGTAATATTGAGTCCTGCTAAAACTAAATAATTTCTGTTGAATAATTGGCTAAAACAGCTAAAAGTAAAAAGTTTTCGGGCAAAATTTTAACAATTATTTCAGCAAAAATTTAATCGATCAGCAAGATTAAATAATTTCATAAATCATATCTTATAAAACAGGTTTAAATGGCATTAAAAACATTAAAATTAAAAAAATATATAAAGTGCGTCGAGGGGAATGACGACAGGTGGTGCAGCAAACCTGATTGCGGGCAGGCATCAGTCGAGTTTGTACTTATACTGCCGGTACTTGTAATAATCGTATTGGCAATGTTCCAGTTAGGTTACTGCACCTATCTTAAAAATGTCCTCGAGCATGCTGCTTCTGAAGCTGCAAGGGTTGTTTCGACAACTAATTCAGTAAACCTGGCGTATGGCCAGATTTACGATATCTGCTCCGGTCTTGACTCCGGCAATCTTGATATCAGTATAAGTCCTTCATCGGGTGCTGAAAGGATTACCGGGGATTTTTTCACTGTAAAGCTCAGTTATAAAAATGCGGGCATTTTTAATTTCATCAGCAAAGCCATAAAGAAAGACCTTTTGCTTGAAAGCGCATGTGTAATGAGGATGGAATGCAAAGAATAAGCCGGAATCACAACTTATCACTTATGAGCCAGGGAGGCAATATAATGATTCCGGCTTTGGTGCTGATTGTATTATTTGCCTTTGTTTTTTTAGTCTTAAGTGATTTTTGCAGGATTTTTACAGCCAGGTCAGAAACAAAAAAAGCTGCAGATTCAGCAGCCCTTGCAGTATCACAAAACCTGCTTTTCTTTGATGTGGATTCAGCGCAAAGCCTGGCAAAAAGCATTGTAGAAAAAAACAAATGTAATCTGGAAGAGATCTATATCGGATATGACCAGGTGACTGTTTTTGCAAAAAAAGAAGTTAAATTTATTTTCTTAAAGTTCGCAGGTTTTAATAGCTGTGAAATCACTTCTTATTCAAAAGCAGCAGTAATATATCCCTGGGATGATTCTCTTGGATTATGCAAATCCTACAGGTTCGGATACTGATATTATTTTGGAAAAAAGTTTGTAATTAAAATAATTAAACACTATTTAAAGGAGGGAAAATTGGCTAATTTAAATCAAATCTATTTACTTGGAAATTTAACAAGGGATCCAGAATTAAGGTATACAAATGAGGGCATGGCCATTGCAGAGATGGGTTTGGCTGTTAATAAAAGGTGGAAGGATGCAAATGGAGATGAAAACAGCGTTGTGGATTTTTTTAACATTACTGTTTGGAATCATCTTGCCGAAAATTGTTCCGGCTCTTTAAAAAAAGGCGACAGGATAATGGTAGGCGGACATTTGAACTTAAGGAGCTGGGAAAACAAAGACGGGAAAAAATACAATATTGTAAACATCACTGCTGATGTGGCGGCATTAAGCCTTGAGTTTAATAAAGCGAATAACCATGAAAGCAGAACAAATGGAGCAAATAGCTATGAGGGCAGGCCTGGAAGAATAAATAGCGGTGTAGGCTCAGATAAAACAGATAGCGAAGAAAGCTGGCCTGACAGGGCAAACAGCAGCAATGAGTTTGATGGAGCAAATAACAGCATTGGGCCTGATAGGACA
This sequence comes from Actinomycetota bacterium, assembly GCA_003155275.1. GTDB lineage: Bacteria > Actinomycetota > Humimicrobiia > Humimicrobiales > Humimicrobiaceae > Fen731. The sequence continues at coordinate 13,772 of PMCC01000084.1, forward strand.
AACGGAAATGAATACACACCGAATAGAGCAAACGGCAGCAAAAGCACGTTAGATAGAGCAAATAGCAGCGAAAACATGCTGGATAGAGCAAACAGGGTCGTCACCGGGCCGGATAAAATGGGTAGTAGCGGCAGCCGGCAGTATGGAAAAAATAAACGGAAAGAACCGGAAAAAAAGAATAATAGCGTTTCGATTGCACAGGATTTGGCAGCAGATTATTCACTGGAAGTCACCAGCAAATAAACAATTTTCTTCAGATGCACCCTGAGCGAAATCCTGGAAGCCACACTAAAATCTGCAATAGCCAGTTTCCCGAAAAAAAGAGAAGCTGGCTATTGTGAAAGGCAAATCCACTCTGCCAGGACTTACGAAGAACACACGGTAAACATTGAGAAATACCTGAAATAAATATTTATAGTATTTTTATTGCATTTTGTTATTTTTAGAATTAATATTTTAACTAGAATTATAATTTAAATGTTAAGGAGGTTTAAATGCCAGCTAAAAAAGAAAAACCAAAAGCAGCAGCAAAAGGCGGAAAGAAGAAATAGCTCCGCTATACAAATAAAAGTCCTGTATGAAAATACAGGACTTTTT
>PMCC01000084.1:14419-14867 GCA_003155275.1 Actinomycetota bacterium
TTTTTGTTGATTTGGGCTGCGGTTTCGGGAGGCTTTTTTCTGAATATAAGGATTTTGAAAAAATAATCCTTGTGGATTATTCAGTCAGTAATTTAAAAAATGCCAAAGAGGCAGTAGAAAAGTTCTTGAATTACAATGAAGCCCTGATGAAAAAAATCATTTATACTGCTGCAGATGTGACATGCCTGCCGTTTAGATCATCTTTTGCGGATGCTGCAATGACAGTCAGGGTTATGCACCATATTGATAATGTCGAAAAGTTTATAAATGAAGTTTCCAGGATTTTAAAGCCGGGCGGCTATTTCCTGCTTGAGTTTGCCAATAAGAGGAATTTAAAAAATATTTTAAAGTTTATGTTTGGCAGATTAAAGCAGTCGCCTTTTGACAGCCGGCCGCTGCAGATAGGAGCCACAATCCTTGACTATCACCCGAAATTTATAAAATCCCT
>PMCC01000159.1 GCA_003155275.1 Actinomycetota bacterium
TATTCCGGCGACAGGCCAATGCGCAGCCCCTTCACCCCGGCTTCCAGGTTGGCCAGGTAATCCGGCGTGGGCAGGGCAGCCGATGTGCTGTCGTGCGGATCGGGTCCGGCGATGATCCGCAGCATGGTTGCGGCGTCGCGCACACTGCGCGCCACCGGGCCAGGGCAATCCAGGGACGAACCAAAAGCAATCAACCCGTAGCGCGAAACAAGGCCGTATGTAGGTTTAAGGCCGACGACACCGCAGAGAGATGCCGGCTGCCTTATGGAGCCGCCTGTATCTGAACCGATGGAACAGATTGAGAGGCCCGCAGCAACTGCAGCAGCAGGACCGCCGCTTGACCCCCCGGGGACACGGCTTATATCCCAGGGATTTTTTACGGGTCCGAAAAATGAATTCTCATTGGATGAGCCCATGGCAAATTCGTCCATGTTNNGTAATTTGATAATATTTTTGAGGCGCACGTGGTGGTGACTCCCAGTGTGCAGATATTGTCTTTTACTGCAACCGGAATGCCGGTAAAATCTTTTATTGGGCCGCCGCTGCTTATGTATTTATCAATTTCTGCGGCTTGCTTTAAGATGTGCCCGGCATCATATCTTAAAAAAGCATGGATTGCCGGTTCCACCTTTTGGATGGCATCCGTTACAGATTTTGCAATATCGCCGGCACTGACCTGCTTCTTTTTTAAAAGGCTGTTGAGGGTGTGAGCCGGAAGAAAATTTAAAGGCACATCCTTTGTTTTTACCATATCTTTTTGGCGCTTTCTATCATAGTTTTACCGGATTTATTCTGTTTGATAAAATAATCTTAAATGTACTTACATTAATCCCGAAGATTAAGGTTTTTCCCTAATCTATTTTTGGTACTAAAAACCCTCCTTTGTATTCCTCGGGGGCATTAGACAGCGCCTCTTTGGCTGAAAGCTGTTTTTTTACAATATCTTCACGAAATACATTATTGATTTCAATAGTATGGGCCGTCGGCAGCACTGCAGATGTGTCGGCTTTGCTGATATTTGCGACGTGCGCAAGTATCTTGTCGAGCTGTTCAGTCATCTTATCTGCCTGCTCCTCATTAAATTCGAGTTCTGCTAGTTTTGCAACATGCTTTACATCATCTTTTGATATCATACTCATTTGGCCGGACCCTCCATTATCTTTAAATAGTTTTTCTTAAGAGGTCATTTTTTTAAATCTTTAAAATAGCCGTGCCTAAATAACTATCCTTTAAATAGTCATCTTTGTTTTTTAAGTATTAATTTTACCAGTCTATTCTTAAGAAAACTACCTAATAATAGATTATAGGTCAACACTTAAACAGATAAAATAAATTTTTTGATTTAATTGTAATAAAAGATGCAATAAAATATTAAAAATGATATCGTTAGTTTATATGAATAATAAAAAAATAAAATACAATAGCCATAACTAAGGAAGAGGAAGAAATGAAAAGCAAAAAACTGATTTTGATTCTAGCCATAACAGCGGCTATAATCCTTATTGCCCTGCCGACATTTACAGGGTGCGGCAAAACTGCAGCATACGCTGATCCCATAACAGAAAGCCTCTTAATAGCAATGAATAAAGCTGATTATGCCGGTTTTTCAAAAGATTTTGACGTAACAATGAAAGCTGAAATAACTGAAGCTAATTTTCCTGATTTTCTGGCCAAAATAAACGGAGTAATCGGCAGCTATAAAGAAGGNNACCACTGTTGAGGTCACCTTTAAGAAGATAAACGGCCAAATGAAGGTTGTCGGCTTGTGGTTTAAATAGAGTGTGGTTTAAGAAGTCTGTGGTTTTTTTAAAGAGTAATGCTTATATTTTAAAGAGTAATGCTTATAATATCCATGTTTAATTTTCCTATCGGGACAATAATAGGCGGAGTACTTTAGAAAAGGATGAGCCATCCGGCAGCAGAGAAATACTTGAATTACCTTAAAGAGTTTTAGAAGTCATTTGCCCTTTATTAAAAAAAATTGCCTGTAATCTGAAATATGAAAGACATCGTATCCATTTGCTCCGGCAGCCTCGCAAAGTTTATTGTCTGCTGTAAATAATGGATATTGAAGTTACTTAGTACATCTTTATAAACTGCATCCTGCCTAAAAGTATCAGTATCAGAGTGAGATTGTATATTGAATGCAGAAAAATCACAGGGAAAATAGACTTTGTCTTCTCATACATAAAAGCAAGTATCCAGCCTATCACCATTATCGGAAAAAAGCTGAACAGGTCTAGGTGCGCCGCTGCAAAGACAACAGATGACAGGAAAATGCCAATGACCACACCAAAACTTTTCCTGAACGCAGGATATAAAAATCCGCGAAAATAGACTTCTTCGCATAGGGGGGCGATAACTGCAGTCACTACTATGAGAATAGTGCCTGAAACATTACCGCTTCTCACCAGCTCATCTATTTTTGACCCTGGAGCTTCTATCCCAAAAACTTTTTGCAATATAATCACATAGATAAAGCTTACCAGGAAGATAAGAATCAGGGATAAAAAAGTATACCATATAGTCTTGGCTATGCTGTAATAGCGAAATCCCAGGTCGCGAAGGCCGGAACGCCTCCAGTAAATTGCAAAAAACCACACGACCCCGAGCATCAAAAGAACCTGTACTCCGTAAAAAATTGAAAAGGTCAGGTTATCTATGTTTGAGATATTTAAATTTAACAGCTGTTTGCCATTTAAAACAGAAATAAGTTTTGATGTACCAAAATAGATGCCGGTAAGGATGGCAACTAAAAAAACAACAGAAATAAGGCCGTCAATCCAGTTCCATTTTATATTCTGTTTCTGGCTATTTGCGGTAATTCCTCCGTTATTTTCCCCGCTATTTTCCCTGCCGGAAACTTTTGCTTTCCGGAGCCTGCTGAATTTAGCAGGTTCTCCCGTGTTATCCGCGTTAAAAGAGCTGCCAAGCCTTGAATCCAAAAAACGAAACCTGTTTGGAGAATATCTTTTTTTGGTGTCATCTGCTGTGTGCTTCAATTGGCTTCTTTTTTTTATCGGCATTGTTTAGTATTGTAATTTTATTATTGAAAGATTTGAAAATCTAAAATTAATATAGAGATTTGAAAATCTAAAATTAATACTTTTTATTTTATCATGTCCTTGAATTCATCCTCACTGATTGTTTTGACCCCAAACTTGTGGGCATCGTCAAGCTTGCTGCCAGCATCCTCCCCTGCCAGAACCATGTCTGTGCTGCGGCTGACACTTGATGTAACGCGGCCGCCGAATTTTTCTATCAGCCGGCTTGCAGCATCCCGTGTAAATTGGGTTAACCTGCCGGTAAGCACAAAAGTCTTGCCGGAAAATCCGGGGCGGTCCTCTATATCCGGTCTGGCGGATTTGAAATTTACACCTGCTGCTCTAAGCTTTTCGATTATATCCCGGTTCTGCCCGACAGAAAAAAATGTCACTATGCTTTCGGCTATGCGGGGGCCTATCTCAAAAATACTGCTTAACCGGTCAATGCCTGCCGACATAAGAGAATCCAGATCAGGATAATTTGCCGCCAAAACATCTGCAATATGGGAACCGACAAACCTTATGCCCAGTGCAAACAGGAGTCGTGAAAGAGGCCTGGATTTGCTTGCCTGTATTGAGGATAATAGATTCTTCGCAGACTTTTCCTTAAAATTTTCCAAGCCCAATACCTGGTCTTTTTTGACATAATAAATATCTGCGGCATCCTTAATTATTTTATTATTTAAGAGTTTTTCAACTATTGCGGGCCCCAGGCCCTCAATATCCATTGCGCCTTTGGATGTAAAATGCACAATGCGCTCAAGTTGTTGGGCCGGACAGGCAAAAGAGCTGCACCGGAGTGCAACTTCCCCGGCTATCTTTTCAACAGGCGAGCCGCAGACAGGGCATTTATCAGGCATGTTAAATTCTTTTTCACTGCCTGTGCGCCTTTCAGTAAGGGGCTTTATGATTTCCGGGATTATTTCACCAGCTTTATGGACCACCACCCAGTCACCGATGCGGACATCTTTTCTTTTTAGCTCATCTTCATTATGCAGCGTGGCATGTGAGACTGTTGAGCCAGATATAAGGACCGGCGCCAGGACCGCGACAGGTGTCAGTGTGCCTGTGCGCCCGACATTTACAGTTATACCTAGAACTTGTGTTATCTGCTGCTCGGGTGGATATTTAAATGCTGCGGCCCAACGGGGATTTTTGGATGTCTGGCCAAGGCGTTGCTGGAGCTCAAAGCTGTTTACTTTAATGACAATGCCGTCGGTCTCGTAGGGCAGGCTGTGGCGCCTTTCGCGCCAGTATTCTATGTAATCCTTGATTTGGGCAAAGCCTGTTGCCTTTGAGATATTGGGGTTTATCCTAAGCCCTGCATTTTTAAGCCAGGCAAGCGTTGTGTACTGGTTATCAATGCCGGCGGTCATAAGTTCATTGTTTGTGGCAACCCCATAAAGAAAAACATTTAGCTTTCTTTCCGCCGTTGCCTTCGGGTCTATCTGGCGGAGCGAACCTGCAGCGGCGTTGCGCGGGTTTGCAAAAGTCGCCAGTCCGTCTTCCTCGCGCTGCTGGTTTATTTTTTTGAATTCATCCTTTGCAATATAGACCTCTCCCCTGACTTCCAGGCGGGCCGGGATCAGTTGGCGGGCTTTATCAGGGATTATACTTATGAGCTTGTCTTGGTGCATATCTTCTGTATCAGGCAAGGCGTCTGTGG
>PMCC01000045.1 GCA_003155275.1 Actinomycetota bacterium
ATCCATATATCCCAATTGACAGTTCTATCCCCACTGAGCGAATCAAAGACATTGTAAATAGTTCGGAAGCTGAAATAATTCTTAATATCGACTCTTCAAACTGCTTCTTTAAAAATTGTACTGTATTAGACCTGGCACAAATCAATTACTGGATTAACAAATATGTGGGTATAATTCCAGATAAAAAATATAGAGTTGTAAAAGAAGATACATATTATGTCATATATACTTCCGGCAGCACCGGTGAGCCAAAGGGAGTCCAAATTACCCTAGCTTGCCTTGAAAGCTTCTTAATATGGGCTTTATTTCTGTGCAAATCGGTATTAACAACTCAAAGTGTATTTTTGAATCAGGCACCTTTTTCTTTTGATCTTTCAGTCATGGACTTATACCTATCATTGGTAACAGGTTCTACCTTATTCAGTGTTGATAAGCAAATGGCAGAAAATTTTAAAGAGCTATTTGATTATCTTCATACATCAAATATTAGCGTTTGGGTTTCAACGCCCTCCTTTGCTGAAATATGTCTGGCAGACAGAAGCTTTTCAGAAAAGCTTATGCATGGAGTAAAACTTTTTCTTTTCTGCGGGGAAGTTCTTACACAATCCTGTGCTGGAAGACTGTATAAAAGATTTAACAAGGCCAGGATTATCAATATGTATGGTCCTACAGAAGCAACGGTTGCGGTTACTGCTATAGAAATCAATAAAAAAATGTATTCCGGTGATGAGCCCTTGCCGGTCGGTTACGTCAAGAAAGATTGTAATATTTTGATTATTGACTCTAATGGAAATGAATTACCCCAAGGAAACAAAGGCGAAATTCTAATTGCTGGAGACAGTGTGGGTACAGGCTATTTAAAAGATTCCAAGTTGACAGAAAAGGTGTTCTCGGAGGTCCTGATAAATGACATCAGAAAAAGATGTTATCGAACTGGTGATGAAGGTTTTCTGAAAGATAACCTGCTTTATTACTGTGGAAGGATTGATTCCCAGATTAAGCTGAATGGTTATCGAATTGAACTGGAAGATATCGAAAACAACTTAAGAAAAGTAAGTTTTGTTAAAAATGCAGTTATAGTGCCAATAAATAAAAATGGGAGAATTCAATATTTATCAGCTATTGTGGTTCTGGATAAAGTACTGGATGAAAGAGAATTCAAAATCGGTTTAATGATTAAAGGAGAATTAAAAAATTATTTACCTGAATATATGATTCCTAGAAAAATCATAGTCCGTAAGAATCTTCCGGTAACTGCTAATGGGAAGGTAAACCGTAAACTCCTAATAGAGCAAATCAAGGAATCGCAATAAATTAAAGGAATAAAGGTTTTATACTATGGAAGAAAAAGTAATTGATATGCTTGTAAAGTTATGTGAAACTGATGAGGTTAAAAATGACTGGAATATTAATTTATTTGAAACTTCTCTGCTTGACTCTTTAGGATTTATTGAACTTCTGCTTACAATAGAAGCTGATTTCGGCTTAATAGTGGGACCTACAGAAGTTCAGAGGGAACAGATTGATACACCAAATAAAATTATAAAATTTATTAAAACCAAAAAAGGACTATGATAAATAAAATGGTTTATTCAGAGAAATATAGCTTTTTAAAATAAGAAAGTTTGGTGTTTGTATTTGAAGCGATTATCAAATATAGTAATGAAAATTAGAACAAGTATTCCTTTTATGGTCTTTAAATATACGGTGATTATACTTGGCATTATTTTAATATTTTTATTACTTGTAGTTAACAAGGTTACATTTATATATAATCAGTTTTAGGAATTTTTATCCCTCCCTTTTCATCGATTAAATTGATATAAAATATTTACACTTAGCTGTGATAATATTTGTCGATTGCTTCATCAACATAGATCCACCCTAACCAACCCAGATGAGAATTGTCCTGTAAAAAATAAGGCTCGTACTCATAGTTTGAGAAGTCAGCAAGATCAAATCCATAGGATTTAACCATATTATTTATTTTTTTATAATACTGCTGTCTATCTGTGATACTGAATTGGGCATAGTCATAGAACCAACCATTTACAGGAATATTGACTATTAAAGGTTTAATTCCCTGGTCCTTACATATATCCAGAAGTAACTTAAAATCATCGTATTGAGTAGAAACCGCAAAAGATCGATTCTTATATGAACCTTTATGCTTCTTGACCAAATCTTTTTTTATCCCGTTATAAAATGTGTTATCGAAATAAAACGGGTTGTTATTCGCTTGGGTTTTTGCATAGGTAACAGCCTTATCTCTCTCTTTGGCCCAATCAAAACTTGTGTGCTGCGGTGTTATATTTTGCGGGAATGGTTGCGGGTTACTTTTAATATTTTTTTTCTGCGAGTCAATAAGCAAATTATTAGATGTAATTTGATCTTTAATAAATAAAAGAAAATCTTCGAACCGGTAGAACGGTTTAACCATAAAAACAGCTGCCTTAGACCACCAATAGTCCGTACCATACAAGTCGCAGAAAAACTTTAGTGTTTTAAAATCCGTATCGTCCTTGATAACCTCTGATATTCTACGGGCAAGCTGGACTTTGAGCTGTTGTTTTACATTAGATTTTAGCAAGAATGTATAGATTGCTTCTTCAGAAGAACTTGCCATTAACCTACCCTGGTCTATGCCTGAGGGTGTAAACCATTGGGGAGAAAGGAAAAACACAACTTTCTGATTCTTTAATTGACTGCCCATAGCTCCAAAATCAATTGCATGAACTAGACATTGGAAGCCTCCTCTACCTATTAAATATACCTGGAATCCATCTTTTTTATTTTTAAAAAAATTTCTTGCATGTTGTGGCAGTTTTACAAGTCCGCCCACTTCGGATGAACCAAAAATAAAAAGGTTGTCTTTTGTTTTTGCTGCCTCCGATTGTAAAGGAAGGCTCTTAAACTTATCTAGTGAATTATCATCGCCTATATGATCATAATAGTTGGTTTGAATTTTATTACTAAAAGTTATTTCAGTCCCAATAAGAATAAGACTTATCAAAATTAAAGAAATAAAAAATGCTATAATTTTTTTCATGACACACTCCAACGAGGTAACATAAGTTCAACTCTTTGTTTTTATAAATAAATATCCTGAGAAAATGAGAAATCCAAAGCAAACAAGATTAAATGTCACAAAAATAGAAAAACACTTCCATGCAATATTATTTTTGACCTTACTGTACCATGGTACTTTTCTCTGAAACAAATCTGTAAGAACAATCAAAGACCCATGATATAACCCATATAGGATAAAATAGACACTGGTGCCATGCCATAATCCCATTAAGCCCATGGTTATAAAATACCCTGCATAGGAAGAAACATACTTGAATTTTTTTAATCGTTTATTTTTTAATGCATTCATGACAATCCTTGTGTAAATAAAATCCCTGAACCAAAAGGATAGTGTCATGTGCCATCGGGTCCAGAACTCCTTGATATCCTGGCTTATGAAAGGTTTATTAAAATTCTCCGGTGTTTTTATCCCAAGGATATAACTTACACCTATTGCAATCAGGCTATAACCTGCAAAGTCAAAAAACAGATAAAGGCTGTAAGCATACATATAACTCAAAGTGTTCATCAGATTATGGGCAGGAGGTATTTTATCCATCCAATAGCTTGAAATAAGGTAAGCTAAAATGAATTTATACCCTGCTCCTTTAAATATTTTCCATATGCCTTCTCCTAGAATTTCAATGTATTCTTTACGTGAAGGTATATTTATTGTATCACTTTTAAACCTGCGGGAACGGTCAATCGGACCTGAGCTGATGGTGGGAAAGAATAGAAGAAAGTATAAATAGTCAAATAAATTTACCTTATCAATCAAATTATCATATATTTCCACGAGCATTTGAATGATCTTAAAAGTAAGGTATGATATTCCAAGGAACCCTATTACTGTTTGGTGCAGCAGCACATTTCCGAATTTAACAAATGCCAGGGGCAAAAGAGATAGTAGTATCATGATAGATTGCAAAAAGGTGCGTCTGAAGCCAACCAAGGATCTTCGCCTTAAAAATAAGCAGCTCTCTATAAGCAAAAATCCCCATATAACAAAAAACACAAGATAAATTACCTGCTGCAGTGAATTGTAGAATATGATAAAAAGTATAAAAATATTTATTATCATACCGTATATTTTTATACTTTTTCCAAAAACTCCCAGGATTGCTGCCAGTATTAGTGCAAGTATTAATATGTAAAAGAACAGCAGACTGCTATAGGGTACCATAAAACCCTCCACTCTTTACCAAATTAAAATTCACAACAAAAGAAAAAATAAATATTATGACTAAAGAAACTAAATGGACTTTATGCTCTTCGGTAGCAAAAATCTTAACTTTTGTAATAACTTCTTTAAAAAAACTTAAAAATGAACCTGCAAGATTACTTAGGAATAATTGAATCTTTTTAATAAAAATAACACTTAAT
>PMCC01000178.1 GCA_003155275.1 Actinomycetota bacterium
AAAATCCTCAAAAGCCGCCATATATTTGATATTTTCACTAAATTGCTCTTCCGCTATCTTTAAGACAATAATATTTTATTGATTTAAAGCCGTAATCATTTAAGGTTTTTAATAATTTGTAGTATATTACTTTTTTTCTTTTGGCGGTAAAGAAGCGGCATATTCGAATGATTTGTAAACCCAATCATTCAGGATATCTCCACCTTCCTGCTTAAGCATCCATTCAGGAAAAACTGCGTATTCTTTCATAATCCTTCCCGGCTGGGGCTCAAATTCCTTTGCGCCTTCAAGTTTAAGAAATGATTCCCTGTCACTTTTAGAAAGCCTTAAAATTATATTATCCTGGTGGACACCCATAAACATATTTGAATTTACAAAAACACAGGGAAGGCCAAACATCTTTCGCTTTTCGACTCCAGCAATGGCCGGCACTATCTTTTCAAAAGTGCTGATAATTTCAGCAGACGGTTTTTCCCATTTCATTTTTTTAAACCTTTCTTAAAGCCAACCGCATATTTTAATATTATTTTATATGCTTTTGCTGAAAAATACTTATTTTGTTTGTAAAAATATATATTAAAGATATTATTCTATTTTAACTTAAATATAAATTTTATTTCCTGAAGAAATTTTATGCATGAAAAAAAAGTAAAAGAAATTTTCAGTTCCATTTCCGGAAAATATGACATGGCCAATACATTATTAAGTTTCGGGATTGAAAAATACTGGCGCAAAAGATTTAACTCCCACATCAAAGGCATTGAAAGAAGAATTCTTGATGCCTGCTGCGGTACAGGCATGTCGACTTTTTCTGTGCTTAACAAAATACCCGAAAAAGATCTTCAGCAAACTGAGATTTTTGGGATAGACTTTTCAAAAGAAATGCTTGAAATAGCCAAAAAGAGGCTTTTAAAACTTGGAGGGTCAAAACACATCCCCAAAATAAGTTTTTCAGAAGCCGACGCGGCAAATACTTCCTTTGATAATAATTATTTTGATTTGATAACTGTGGCTTTTGGGTTAAGAAATATTATAGACAGGGATAAAGCCATTGAGGAGTTTTACAGGATAGCAGCCCCGGGCGGCAGGCTTTTGATAATGGAGTTTAATATGCCGCAAAGAGGGATTTTCAGCAAATTATACAGGTTTTATTTAAACAGGATTTTAATAAACATAGGGAAAATTATTACAGGAAAAAGAAATGCCTACCGGCACCTTGCTGAGTCAATAAGGGAATTCCCGAACCCCGAAATTATTGTGGATAAACTAAAAATAGCGGGGTGGAAATCAATAACTACACAATCTATGACTATGGGCACTTGTATTATTTATTGTGCTGAAAAGTTTCAATAATTGCAGGAATATGTAATCTATATAAAGTTTATAGAAGGATTTTTCGAAAATTATTTTTTCATTATCATGCTGGTAAGTTTGTCTATACTGCCTGCAACAGCTGATTTAGGATAAAGTTCGATAACTGATTTGCCCTTATTCATAGATATAGGAACCATTATGCTGCTAGGAATAAAAATGTCGATTTTTCTTAATATTGTTGCTTCTATTTCATTTAAATCTATGCCGACTTTGGTATTCGCCCTGTTCATGATAGTAATTATTTTATGGTCTGGAAATTTCAACTGTCTCAGGAGATTTAAAGAAACTTTTAAATTTTTTATGCTTGCAACATCCATGCTTGAAACCATACAAAGCCAATCCAATCTCTTAAGCATAGCAAGAACTTCTTCTGAAAATCTGGATGGACAATCAATAACCAAGTAATCAAAAATTTTATTAAGCATATCAAACATTTTAATAGTAGTACCAAGATCTATCAACTCAGATTGCGAAGGATCCGTTGGCGCAGGCAATATTTTTATCCCGGAAGGATGAGTGGATAAAAAACCATTTAAAAACTCCAAAGTTAGAATTTCCTTTATCATAGTCAAGTCAAAAATTGTCTGTTTAGGGTAAATGTTTAAAATCAATGATGCATCACCAGTATCATAATGCATATCAAATAATGCCACATCTTTTGAGCTCTTTTTTAATAAATTAATTGCAAGGTTCGTTGCAACAAAAGATTTTCCGGCTCCACCTTTTGTGCTGAAAACCATTATATTTTTACATAAAAGCTTTAATTTATTTTCCACATTAGCTTTATTTTCTTCATCATAAGAAGCATATTGCCCCAGTATTTTTGTTATTTTGACAATCGCATCTTTAAAATCATCCGATTCAAATGGAAATTGTATAATATCAGAAATTCCAAGCTTAAGAGCTCTTTTTAATAGATTTCCAGTGACTTCAGCGACTAAGGCAATAACCATGACAAAACGCAGACTATTTTCATTATTTTGTATGATCTTTTCAATATCCTCGAAATTTAAATCCGGGCCTAGGATAGCAATCACAAGTTTATTTTCTTTTAGAATATGCTCCAAATGCCTGATTCCTGTCATGGTCTTTGTTATATGTATATCCTGAAATTTTTCAAGAGATTTAACAATAAGCTCATTTTTTCTTTCAGAATTGCTGATTAGAACAGTTTTAATTTTAGTTATGTCTGACATTTAATCCTTCTGTTTGATACCCTATTATTAATATTTGCAATTATTGCTGTAACTACCAATTTTATCGGCAGTTTTTAGCAAAATATGAATAATTAATAAAATATTGTGGGGAGTAAGCAAAATGAATGCTTCAAAGGTAGACAAGAAATAAAATCTTTGCCTATCAAAGAGCGGCCATAAAAAGAGTGTCTTTATTTTAATATCACAAATTTTTGTACAAGATTGCCCAAAGTCCTGTAATATTGCAAGGTTTTGGGCAGTGATATTTTAATCAAATTTAAAGTTTGATGCAATTCCCCGGCCTATAAGATATGTTTATATTTAATAATTATTATGGTTCTTCTGAAAGTTTCTGGGACTGCACCATGGCAGACTCTTTAAGCCAAAGTATCAGGAAAACACACAAAACCATTAAGCCTGCAAGGACCAGCAGTGAAGGCCTGAAAGAGCCGTCTTTTCCTTTCAGCGCTTCCATTCCATATATAAAGACCACAGATGCCTGCCCAGCCAGATTCAGCAGCCCGTTTGATGTGCCTTCCGGTGCCGGATGCGTTATTTCTGCAACATACTGGTAACCTACCGGCGCAAGGCTTATAAGGAAAAATCCAAGAAAAAACATTGAAACCATAGTAAGCCAATACTGGTTTGCAAAAATCACACCTATCATCCCGGGGATGGCCAAAGCCATTCCGAGGAGCATAAATATCTTGCGCTTGTGAAGCCTGTCAGAAAAAATGGGCAGGACTATTGCCCCGGCTATCCCGCCAATAAGCAATACTCCGCCAAGATTTCCGGCCTGGGAAATTGAAAAGCCCCTTGACCTGACAATACTTTCTATCCAGGTGGAAATTCCGTTAAATATACCCATCCCTACAAGGAACAATCCAAGCATTATCCACACATCCTTCATCCTGAGCATGCTTTTTAATCCATCAAGCATAAGCGCCCGCGTTTCCATCCCCTGCGGGCATGGCGGGGTGGGCGGCGCTTCGCGGGTAAAAATAACAAATATAATTGCGGTAAATGCTGCAATGCCGCCATATATCAACAGCATTCCGGCTATACCGAAACGAAGGAAAAGGATAGGAGAAAGAACCTGGCCTATAGCTATTCCAAGAAAGTTGGCGACGAGGGCAAGCCCGGAAGCAGTTGCGCGCTCCTGTATCGGGAACCATTTGGCTGCCACTGTACTTATCGAGTTCATCATAAAAGGCTGCGATACTGCAAGGGCTATGGTAGTGAGTAAAACGATTGTGTAATTGGCTGCAAAAACGCCTCTCAACAAGCCAAAAACAGCCATTATGCCTACACCGATATTTACTGATTTTCGGTATCCCAATGTATCTATCATCCATGATACCGGTATGGAAAGCGGAACATAAACTATCATGAAAAGCATTGCCAAAAGCCCTATCTGTAAGTCAGACACTCCATAGAATTGGGCGGCCGGACCTGTTATCGGAGCAAAACATATCCATAAAATCTGGATCGCTATATTTACAAGCATAAATACAGCAAGTATCGTCCACCGGTATGGGTAAACCTTAAAACCTCTGTCAGCCATGTCAGCATTACTCCTTGTCAATAAAATTTCAACAATAATAGATTTTCTATAACTGTTTGTCAAAGAAATAAAATTTTTAAGAACATAAGAAAACTTAGCGCAGACTTATGATATAGTAACAACATGAATATTCTTTCAATGGAAAATGTGACAAAAGGATTTACGGAAAAGATTTTATTTGAAAATGTATCTTTTGGCATTAATGATAACGACCGCATAGGCGTGGTCGGGATTAACGGAACCGGAAAATCAACATTTTTAAAATTGGTCAGCGGCAATATTGAGCCGGATTCTGGAAAAATAGTCCGCTCATCCGGCCTTGCTGTACAATCTCTTTCGCAGACGCCAGAGTTTGAAGAAAGCGCCAATGTCCTTGAATCTATATTACACGGTGAACACCCGTTGATGAAAATAATCACCTCATATGAAAATGCGGCGCACCTGTTTTCAGAAAATCCGGATGATGAAAATCTCCAGGAAAAACTTACTGAGCTTACTGTAAAAATGGACCAGTCAGATGCATGGAAAGTTGAATCACAGGCAAAGAGCATATTAAACAAACTGGGGATATCTGATGTCACAGTGAAAATAAAAAACTTATCCGGCGGCCAGAAAAAAAGAATTGCTCTTGCAGAAGCTTTGATACACCCCGCAGATTTGCTTATACTGGATGAACCTACAAATCATATTGACCTGGAAACTATTAAATGGCTGGAAGATTATTTAAGCCAGCTTAGAGGCGCTCTTATGCTGGTGACCCATGACCGCTATTTTCTCAATAGGGTCGTTAACCGTATCATCGAAATAGACAAGGGCAAGCTTTACTGCTATGACGGTAATTTTGAATATTTCCTGGAAAAGAAAACATTGCGGGAAGAAGCGCAGAACCAAATTGATGAGAAACGCAGGCGTTTATATATAAATGAACTGGCGTGGATACGGCACGGAGCAA
>PMCC01000117.1:0-2799 GCA_003155275.1 Actinomycetota bacterium
AGTAATAAAAGCAATGGCGGCAAAGCAAATTTAAAACCGGCAAAACTGTTTAACTACAACGCTATCCTGGTCACAAATGGCAGCATCAAGGATTATGGATTTATTTACAGAATACTTGTAAAAAACTTCCACTCCCTAAGTGATACTTTTATAATTGCTGCTGATGGCGGAACGTTACATTGCAGTAATTTAAAGATTATACCAAATGTAATAATAGGCGACATGGACAGCATCACCAAAGGGATGGTAGAAAAGCTTGGGAGCGCAGCCGGCGGCGCTGACAGCACTATCGCCGCCAGTGAAATCCAGTTTATAAGCTTTAACCAGGCCAAAGATGAGAGCGACACGCAACTTGCGCTGGACTACCTTGTTAAAAACGGGTATAAAAGAATAATTATCATCGGCGCTTTTGGCAGCAGGGCCGACCACAGTTATGCAAACCTGTCGCTTCTTTCATCGCCAGCCTATGACAATGTCAAAGTCAGCATTATCACTGAAAACAGCGAGATATTCGTTTTAAAGAATTCATGCATTATAAAAGGTGAGACCGGAAAGAATATCTCAATTTTTTCGCTTACCCCTTTCACATTCTTCGAAAAGACTTCTGGCTTGAAATACAAATTAAAAAATGAAAAATTGGTTTTCAGCCCGGCCAGGGGACTTAGCAATGAATTTATAAAAGATGCTGTAAAGATAAATATATCCGAAGGCTGGCTTCTTATTGTCAGGGAGCTATAGGACAGCCTTAAATTGTGAAGGCAGCCGTCAGTATAGGGCATTTTGAGTTGTGGAGAGACCGTAATTATTGGATTGTTTGAATAATGAGTTTGTGAAATAAATGTTTTGAGTTGTGGCGTGCGGCCGGAATTATAAGACTCCTGGAATTAAAAGATTTATAAAAAGACTTAAAGACGGTATTTTAAAATGAAAAAGAGCGCATTTACAAATATGTTGTATCCGGCAGCTTTCTTTATTGTCCTGCTTGCCGTTTGGGAGACAGTTTCAAGGCTGAATGCTATCCCGGCCTTCATACTTCCTGCGCCAAGCATGGTGGTTGTGACCTTATTTAAAGAATTTAAAGTAATGAGCAGCCATATCCTGATAACACTTTATGAGACCTTTACTGGATTTTTTATCTCAATTATTTTTTCCATACTTATTGCGGTCCTGATGGATTCAATCCCCGGGATAAGAAAGACATTATATCCGCTTCTGGTAATATCTCAGACTATCCCCATCATTATCCTGGCGCCACTTTTTATTATCTGGTTTGGTTACGGATACCTGCCAAAAATAATAATAGTTATTCTTATCTGCTTTTTTCCTGTAGCAGTAAGCCTTCTGCAGGGCCTTGCTGCCGCAGACAAAGAACTGATAAGCCTGCTGAAATCAATGGGGGCTTCAAAATTTCAAATTTACAGGTTTGTAAAAATACCATCCTCCTTACCCGGATTTTTTTCAGGGCTGAAAATAGCTGCTGCATACAGCATAATGGGGGCGACAATCGGTGAATGGGTCGGAGGCAAGAACGGTCTTGGGGTATATATGATAAGGGCAAAGCAATCATTTAATACTGACAAGGTTTTTGCAGCAATAATAGTAATTACTGTACTTAGTATAATCTTTTTAAAACTAATCGAATACTTTGAAAAAAAATCAATGCCATGGCAGAAAATACGGGAGGAAGAATATATAGAGTGATTTTTTAACTGAAGCTTTATTTTTCTTAAAGTTTGCATGGCGATTTTTAAGGAATGTGTTGTGAGTGTTAAAGTTTTATCGTGAATCATTAAGTGAACCGGCAATGCAGCGGGGATGATTATAAAAATTAAAATAGCATAAAAGTCAGGTGAGTTAAAAATGAAAGAAGATAAAAAGATTTTAGTTAAGATGCTTGCCGCTGTTGCGGCAGCCATTATATTCTGCACTGTGTCGTCGGCTGCGTTTATATCCTGCAAACCGTCAACTGCCGCATCAGACAGCATCTCAGAGAAGCCTGCGGCAGAAAAAATAACAGTTGTACTTGACTGGGTGCCTAATACAAACCACACAGGGATTTATGCTGCAAAGGCGCTTGGGTATTATGCAGAGGAAAATCTTATTGTTGATATTATACAGCCGTCTGAAGGAGGAAGTGCGGATTTGATTGCAGCCGGAAAAGGCGAGTTCGGAATAAGCTACCAGGAGCAGGTCACCTATGCAAGGACCGCAGCCGAACCCCTGCCGGTTGTTGCCATTGCCGCAATCCTTCAGCACAATACTTCAGGTTTTGCCTCACCTTCTGACAGGAATATAAAAAGCCCCAAGGATTTTGAAGGCAGGATATACGGCGGATGGGGATCTCCGATGGAAGATGCAATGCTTAAAGGTCTCATGCAGAAATATGGAGCGGATTTTAACAAGGTCGAAATCGTAAATATCGGGGCCTCAGATTTTTTAACCAGCGTTTCAAAAGATGTTGATTTTGCATGGATATTTTACGGCTGGGACGGCATCGCAGCGAAGCTAAAGGATTATCCGATTAATTTCATGCTGCTGCAGGATCTTGACAGCAGGCTTGATTTCTACACTCCTGTTATAATTGCCAGTGAGGACACTTTAAACAACAATCCCGGACTGGTAAAAAGATTCTTGAAAGCCACTCAAAAAGGATATGATTATGCGATAAAAAACCCGGCCAAAGCCGCAGAAATCCTTGTAAAAGAAGTCCCGGGGCTTGACAAAAACCTGATAGTCGCAAGCCAGGAATACCTTTCAGGGCAGTACCTTGCAGATTCTGCAAGATGGGGTTATATGAAG
>PMCC01000117.1:2834-4068 GCA_003155275.1 Actinomycetota bacterium
GGAAAGAGCACTTTGTTTGATATAATAGCCGGGCTTGAAAAACCTGACTTTGGTTTTGTTAAAATTGGCGGCAAAGACTTTACGGGAAAAACTGGCAGGGTAAGTTATATGCACCAGAAAGACCTGCTCTTTCCCTGGTATTCGATATTAAAAAATGTCTGCCTGCCGCTGCTTGTAAAGGGCAGAAGCCTAAAAGAAGCCCGGGAAACAGCAATGCCATATTTTCAGACATTCGGGCTTGATGGATTTGAAAAAAAATACCCGGCACAGCTTTCAGGAGGGATGAGACAGAGGG
The DNA here is from genome assembly GCA_003155275.1 of Actinomycetota bacterium. Lineage (GTDB taxonomy): Bacteria > Actinomycetota > Humimicrobiia > Humimicrobiales > Humimicrobiaceae > Fen731. The sequence goes on from PMCC01000117.1 coordinate 3,130, forward strand.
CAGCGCTGCTCAGGACATTTTTGTTTGCGGATGACATAATGCTGCTTGACGAACCATTCGGGAGCCTTGATGCAATTACCAGGCATAAGATGCAGATGTGGCTTCTCGAAATCCTGGAAAAGATAAAGGCTTCAATTCTTTTTATCACCCATGATATAGATGAGGCTATCTTTCTGTCCGACAGGATATATCTTCTGTCAAAAAGGCCGGCAGTGGTAAAAAAAATATTCGATGTAAAAATTTCAAGGCCCCGTGACAATAAAGTATTTGTGTCGCCGGAATTTATTAAAATCAAGGAAGAAATAATGAATAACCTTGACTAAAATAATCATTTTCCACTGATAAATTGTTTATTGAAAAAACTGCATATTTTAATTAAACTCTGTCAATCGGCTGAAACCATAATTTGATTTTTTTTAAAAAATACTTGTAAGTTTTTTTTAGCCGCAACACCAAAATCCTTGAAAAAAAGAAAGAAAAAATGTCAGGTTTCCTGGAAATAATTCTAGTCGCAATAAGCCTTGCAATGGACTGCTTTGCCGTTTCGGTCGCAGGCGGAGCGCTTGTTAAAAAACCCAGGCTCGGAAATGCCCTAAAAATCGGTGGGTTTTTCGGGGGGTTCCAGGCTTTAATGCCGCTTATCGGATGGGGCATAGGTTTTGGTTTTAAAAGATATATTGAAAACTTTGACCACTGGATAGCATTTGCGCTGCTTCTTGGCATCGGCATTAAGATGATAATTGAGTCTTTTAAAAAAGAAGAAGGTAAAAAAGAAAAAAATATCCTGTCTAACCATACCCTATTTTTACTTGCCATCGCAACAAGCATTGATGCGCTGATAATAGGCCTTGGAATATCCATATTTAAAGTCCCTGTTGCATATTCAGTGCTGGTAATCGGATTTTTTTCCTTTTTATTATCAGTAACAGGTTATTTTAT
>PMCC01000041.1 GCA_003155275.1 Actinomycetota bacterium
ATGCCCCCGTAATTGGTGAAGAGCCGAAGAGCCTAACCCTCAATGCAAGTTTGGTGGGCCATTGTTCCCAAAATTGGAACCATATTTTGAGAGAATTTTGTTTAATTAGCAAACTAAAATTTGCTTAGATTAATTATTAATCTTATTAATTTTTTTTGGGATGTAACTTTTTAATAGATCGATATTTGCCCAATAAGTATCTTTCTCGTTCTTTAATAAGTCTAGATCAATTAATTCTTTAATATCCCTCATAAGTGTTCTTTGTGATAATAATTTATAAGTTGAAGCAATATCGACATTTAAATTTAATATCTCCTCAATAGTTAATTTTTTAAAAATTGGAATATTAAGCATTAAATTTCTTCTTCTTTTATTCAAATTTTCATTTTTACTTTTGATTTTATTTGTTTGAAATGTTTCATGCACATAATTAATCCAGGAAGTTTTAAACTGGTCTATTTGAATTAGACTTAAAATATTATTTAACCCATCCCTATATCCTTTTATTGTATAAGCAATAAAATCACTTAAGTTTCCTGTTTTTGTTGATTTTTCTAAATGCCTATAATATTCATTTCTTGTCTCATTATAAAAATTCGATAACAAATGCGATGCAAAATCCGGATTTCCAGAGCGTAGTAAAATATAAAATTCAAGCAACCTTGCAGTTCTACCATTCCCGTCGCCAAAGGGATGTATCCATGCAATATAAACATGTGAAACAATTGCTTGTATAACTGAGTCCCTAAAATCTTGTCCCTTTGCAAAATGAAATTCTTTAACACTCCAATCACAAAATTGTTTTAATAATGATTCAACATCATTATAATCGGGAGGCCGATATTTTACTCCAACAATAACATTATAATTACGTAATCTTCCAGGAATAGCTTCAAAATTTTCTCCTAAATCTTTCCCAACTAAATAATTGAATCTTTTAATTAAATCTACAGAAATTATTTCAAGTTTATTGTTAATTGTTACTTCATTTAATAATTCATTTAGTGCATTTAAAATATTTCTAACTTCAATTTCTTGATATTCTTTACTTGGCGGTAATTTAATACCCTCGTTTACTTTTTCAACTTCTTCATTAGTAAGAGTATTGCCCTCTATAGCAGTTGTTGCTTGGGCACCTTTTATTAAAGATACATTTAATAACATACTTCTATATTCAGGTCTGGTTGGAATATCGCGTAATGCTCTAATTATCGAATCACATTGACCCAATTCATATATTGAATCTACTTTTATTTCCCACTTTGGAAGAAATGAAATATGAGAATATTTTTGTGAGATTTTTTCCAACTATTTCTCCTTGACAAATTTACTGACAAATTTAATATATGTTTTGTCATAATATTTGTCAAGCATTTTTAATTATAAACTTNNTAATATTATTTTTAATATCATAGACTAATTCAATAACTTTTTTCCTTATTGTTTGCATATTTTCAACAAGTTGTACTAGCTTATTAGCATCTAAACTTATAACATATCTATTTTTTATCCTACCGTTTAAATTATCATCTGAAAGATCGAAACTGGTACAAGAAATATAAATTTCATTTTTTTTATCATTATATTTAATATTATAAATATCATGCACGATATAACTTCTAGCAATACAATAATCTTTTATTTTCTTATAAAATACATCAAACAATTTTAAAACATTCTGTTGTCCACAATCATTTAAAATACTTTTTTCAATAGTTTTATTTTTTTGATTATAATTAAAATATTTTGTGAATTTTTCTTTAAAATTATAAATACAATTTAAAAAGAAATAGAATCTTACTTCTATTTCTAGTGCACATGTATATTTTTCATCTTCATTAAGGGTTTTATCTTTTAAAATATTTAGATATAATAAAATATCAAATAATAAATATCTTATTAAAAATATATCATAACCCATTGCTCCATCATTTAATTGAAAATATCTTTGAATTTCACTTAAATATTTTAATTTAATAATAAATTCATAAAATTTATCAGGGTATTCATTAAAATCACTTTTTATCTTTCCAATTTCTCTTTCAATTCTATCAACACTTTCTAATAAATTAGAAATCTTATTTATTTATTCCCCCTTATATTTATCGTATAAAGATTTTTTCATCTTACTTTAATTAAAACCATAGGATTTTATTTTAATTAGTAATTTAAGTCGATGGTGGGCCCACCTGGATTCGAACCAGGGACCTCCGCATTATGAGTGCGCTGCTCTAACCAGCTGAGCTATGGGCCCTTTGGAAATGAAATCGAAAATGTAGCATGCATATATTATTAAAAATCATTTTATAAGTCAAATTGTTTTCAATCTATGTTTTTACAACATGTTTTTTTGTTTGAAGCTGAAATACCCGTTTTCTGCTATGATAAGGTGGTCCAGAACATTTATTCCTATAATAGAGAATGATTTGCATAGCCTGTTCGTGATTTCAATATCATCTATTGAAGGTTCCGGGTCCCCACTTGGGTGGTTATGCAAAAATATCACCGATGCAGCTGAGGCCTTTATTGCAATTTTTAATACTTCTCTTGGATGGACAATTGATGAGGTCAGTGAACCCTGGGATATCATAACTTCCCTGATTATTTTGTTTTTAATATTGAGCATTACAAGCCTGAATTGTTCATTCTTAAGATCCTTGAGAAGAGGTATATAATAATTGGCGACTTCTTCACTACACCTGAAACTGATATTACTGCCGTTTCTTTCAGCAGCCATCCTTTTGCCAAGTTCAAAAGATGCCATTATCTGTGCAGCTTTTGCCCAACCAATTCCCTTCATTTCAGCAAGTTCAGTAACTTCCAGCTCAGAAATGTCATTTAAATGCTCATATTGGGAAAGCAGGTTTTTTGCAAGATCCAAAGCTGACTGTTTCCGTGTGGGACCGCCAAATCCTGTTCTTAAAACAATTGCCAGAAGTTCTGAATTGGTCAGGCTTACGCTGCCAGCTTTAATAAGTTTTTCGCGAGGACGTTCATCTTCGGGCCAGTTCTTTATGGACAGATAACCAGTTTCTGTTTTTATCAATACAACCAGCCGCCTTTTGTAAAATCAATAAGAATTAAAGGAAATTTAAAATCATGAAGCTGATTATAGTATATTTATGTACTTATGTAAATGCATAAATAAATATTTATTTTAATTTACTTTCCAGTTCATCAAGCTTCTTTCTTATCAAATCTATCTCTTCCTTTGATGGAATGTCCAGTTTTTTTAGCAGTTCTTCCACTCTCTCTTCATCGCTTTTTGTAATCTTGTCTTTCAGCTTGCCAAAAGATTTTTGCTGATTTTTTGCTGTCTGTTTTCCAATCCTGATAGTATCCTTTACAATTTCCCTTATCTTTTGTTCTGCTATCCTGCCTGTGACTTTGGCCCTGACTGTTAAGTCTTCAATAAGCTTGTCCTGCCTGTCTTTCAGCGGTCCCCCTTTTTCTGCAAAATATTTTACTTTTGCCTTAACCACCTTCTCAAGTTCAGCACTGTTATACTTTGATTTTTCCATGAGTTCCTGTATGAATTTTTGCTGCTTCTCTTTTGCCAGTTCGCCTTTTTTTATCAGCTCATTAGTTATCCGCTCAGCTTTTTCATAAGTAAGAACTGCCACCCCAAGGCTCGCCATGTATGCTTCTCTTATTATTTTAGACATAATGATCCTTCCTGATTTATCTTTTAATTATCTTTATAAATTCTCTTTTTAAGAAATAATTGAAATATTATCATGAAAAAACTATATGTAAAACCTTCAATACTGATAGTTTTAGATTCTGTCAATAAAAATGCAACAATTATTAAAATGAACCTGATAAGTAAAAATACTTATATAATTTACCTGCCCGCTTTCATGGCGGCCGGAAAAATAATAGTTTTATTATAAGACGTCATGCCGGGCAAAGTTGTTTTAATAAATAAAAAGAAATAAAATCGCTTATTAATATGAATAATATAAATAAAACTGATTTTCCGGCAGTTTATCCAGATAAATTATTGGAATGCTGCACTATTTGCCCCCATAAATGCAGGGTAAACAGAAAGCAAAGTGCTGCAGGTTTTTGCAGGGCCGGTTATATTCCGGTTGTCTCATCCGTTATGGCTCATCATGGTGAAGAACCCCCTATTTCAGGGACCAGGGGATCCGGTACAATTTTTTTTTCTCACTGCAATATGCAATGTGATTATTGCCAGAATTACCAGATAAGCCAGAAACACACAGGCATGCTTTATACGGCCCCGGAACTTGCGCACTCGATGCTGAAATTGCAGGAGTCAGGCGTCCACAACATCAACCTCGTGTCCCCTTCCATATGGATACCGCAAATCATTGAGGCTTTGGCTCTCGCAAGAATATCCGGGCTTAATATCCCCATTATTTACAATACCGGCGGTTATGATGACCCGGACATGATAAAAATGCTCAACGGCATTATTGATATATACATGCCGGACATAAGATACAGCAGCAGTGAAATGGCAAAAAAATATTCTCACATAAAAAATTATGTTGAGTTTAATCGTGCCGCAATCAGTGAAATGTACAGGCAGGCAGGAATCTTAAAACTTGATAAAAGCGGCATTGCAAAAAAAGGGTTAATAATCAGGCTGCTTGTAATGCCGGGGGACATTGCAGGAATAAACAAAACACTGGATTTTTTAAAAAATGAACTTTCTGTTGACATACACTTAAGTATTATGGCGCAGTACCATCCGGAATATAATGCCCGCAGTATTCCCATTATCTCAAGAAGGATATCTGAGGAAGAATATTATAAAGTCACTGATTATGCCGAAGAACTTGGTTTTTATAATGGCTGGACCCAGGAATATTCGTCTTTGTCTGAAGATGAGGATCTTTTTATCCCTGATTTTAAAAATGAAAAAGTTTTTAAGTATTATGAGGATGAATAAGGTATTTTTCTTGATTTTTTCCAGGCTTTCATTTCTGAAAGACTGCCTGTGTTTATTACATCTTTCTTCTCAAGCCCTGCCCGCCTGGCAACTTCCACTCCAAGCTTCATCATGTCAAGATTTGCGGGCCTGTGTGAGTCGGTGTTTATTACAATCCTGCCGCCCAAATCTTTAAACATTGCGGCAAGGCATTCATTAATATCAAGCCGTAAAAAATATGAATTTATCTCCAGGGCCTTATCATATTTTACTGCAGCTTCAAAGATGCTGTCCATGTCAAGCGCATATGGAGCTCTTGCCCCAAAAACCACGCCTGTGGGATGCGCTATAGCATCAACCATGGGATTCTTTAATGCTCCGATTATCCTTTCAGTATTTACATCTTTGGTATTAAGATAACTTGAATGCATTGACGCCAGCACAATATCCATTTTGGCAAGTAGTTCATTATCATAATCCAGAAGCCCCGCACCCGTTATGTCCACTTCACTGCCAAAAAGAAGCTCAAAACCCTGTATTCCCTGTCTTACCTTTTCCATATAGGCGATTTTTTCCATAAGCCTTTTTGCGTTAAGCCCGTTGCCATAATTGTTGCTACTCGAATGATCGCTTATTGCAAGATATTCATAGTTAAATTTTTTGCACTTCTCCTTGATATCTTCAATTTCAATAAGTCCGTCGCTCCAGAAAGAGTGCACATGCAGGTCACCTTTTATGTCGCTCGCTTTAACAAGTTTTGGCAGGGCAAATCTTTTTGCAAGTTCGATTTCCCATGAGCCCTCCCTTAGTTCAGGAGGCACCCACTCAAAGCCAAGGCTGCTGTAAATTTCATAATCGGAGTAATCGGTTTCACTGTCATAATTTTTAAGGCTGCGTACTTCCACTGAAACACTGCCAGAGTCTGCAGAGTTCCCGGTGTTTGCGGAACTATTGGCATTTATGGTGGTCCCTAGGTTTTCTTTGTTCCCGGCCCTTACGAGGTTATTGGAATTTACAGTTTCTCTAATGTTTTTAAGGTTTCTATAATTGCCAAACTCTGCTTTTTCACCTGTTATCTCCTCAATTTTTTTTATATGGGACCTGCTGCCGGTCGTATTAAATAAGTCAAAGGCCCATCTTGGACCGCTTGTAATAATACACTCCACATCCAATCCAAAAGTCGTGGCAAACTTTATGCTCATATTCTCATTTTTTTTATCCCGGCCTTTGACCTCGCCTGCAAAATCCAGCCCTGCCAATTTGTCGAGCAGCCGGTTGCTCCTCGCCATGTCGAATGTGGTTAAATTAAACGAAGGCAATATCAGGAAATCAATATCGTGTATAAAAGATTTTTTACGGCGGTAGGAACCTGTGACGCTGAATTTCTCCAAATCTTTTATTTTTGAAAATTGATCGGATATTTTTTTTATAAATAAATCCACATATCCTTTTGGAAACAGGCCTGATGTTTTTTCGTAATAGTCAAGGGAGAAAACAAGCCTTTTAAGATGTGTCTCGGTTATAAAGTCTTTTTCAAGGCTCGCATTATTTAAAATCTTTAAAAAAGCTCCATCCTGCCTTATTTTCCCGTTTAAATCAGGAAGGTCCTTAGCCTTTAAAATCTCATATATTGCAAAGACCCTTCTTCTTCCAAGCCCTGTTATTCTTATAAGCTTTATAAGCTCGTCTGTATAGCCTGATTTTAGTTCTTCGTAAAGCTTTATGCTTCCGGTATCAAAATACTCTTTTATTATCTCACAGGTTTGCTCTGTGAGGCCCGGAATATTTTTTAGCAGACCCGAATTGTAGGCTTCATGGATATCTAAAGGAAAATCCCTTACAGACCTGGAAGCCCTTGTATAATCAATCACAAGCCCGACATTTCCATCTTTTCTCTTGGAAAGCTCGGCGAGATTTCCAAATATTGTTGCAATCTTAAAATTAATCATTTTTAGTTTTACTGATCATTGCCTTTTTAAGTTATAAAGTAAAAAATTATAGCATAAATCCATAAAGTTTTGTTAAAATTTACTCAGAATTAAAGTCGACAAAATATGCATAGTCATTAAAAAAGTTGTCGAAATTTATTTGGATTGCATGATAAGATCATTATAGTCTGGTTGATATAAAAAATATGGATTCATAAAAACTTAAAGGTCTTCCAATGAAGAAAAAGACGGATATTAATGTCAGCATAACAAAATATAATAAAGACAATATGCCCTTAATGCATGCTGATGCCCAAAAATACTTAAGCCTTAGGGAAAAAATGGTGCGAGAGCAGATAGAGGCTCGTGGAGTCAGAGATAAAAAAGTCCTTGATTTAATGCGGGCGGTACCTAGGGAAGCATTTATCAGCCCAGACATGGCAGGCTTTGCTTATGATGACAGACCGCTTCCTATTGGGTTCGGGCAGACAATCTCACAGCCCTATATCGTTGCTCTTATGACAGAGCTTCTCGGGCTTTCAGGTAATGAGAAAGTATTGGAGATAGGAACAGGGTCCGGATATCAGACGGCAATTCTTTCCATGATGGCAAAAGAAGTATTCAGCATTGAGATTGTAAGGCCCCTATATGAAATAACAAAAAATACCCTGGCAGGATATAAAAACATCAAGCTTGCTCTCAGGGATGGCTATTTTGGATGGGAAGAGTTTGCGCCTTTTGACAGGATAATTATCACCGCCGCACCTGAAAATATACCTGAGCCTCTTATTTTGCAGCTTAAAGAAGGAGGCATCATGGTTATTCCTCTGGGGCCTTCCGGACAGGGCCAGTCACTGCTAAAGGCCAGTAAAGAAAAAGGCAGGCTTATCACTGAAAAAATCTGTGATGTCTCATTTGTACCCCTTACCAGAAATAGAGGTAATGAGAAGTAATGCAGTACTGACAAATAATATTTTGCCCTGAAGAACTACTGCCTGTTTAAATATATTAGAATAATAGGAAGTTATTAATGCCAAACTGTGCTAATCTTAATAATTAGAAGCCTGGTTGTGATGATTTTTAAAAATAAATTCCAAGCTTTGTTAATCTTAATAAGTATAAACTAAACTATCTAAAAATCTTTAAATAATGAAAACTGGAACTGTAAATCTGCCGCTTCATCCGGGAAAGGCGCCAGCCTGGCTTTTTTCGCGGATGTCTAGGCTTGCCCGCGAGATTTTGATTCTGATGGTTTCTGAATACGGGACCAAAGAAGTCCTTTTACGCATATCAGATCCAATGTGGTTTCAAGCGCTCGGGTGCGTTCTGGGTTTTGACTGGCACTCAAGCGGTGTTACCACTACTGTCTGCGGAGCTTTAAAAGAGGGCATAAAGGGTCTTGAAAAGGAACTTGGATTATATATCGCGGGTGGAAAAGGCGCAACAAGCCGCAAAACCCCTTCAGAAATATTAAAGGTCCAGGAGAACCTTGGAACAGATCTGAGCCATCTTGTCTATAACAGCAAAATAACTGCTAAAGTGGATAGTAATGCGCTCCAGGATGGCTACCAGCTTTATCACCATAATTTTTTCTTTGCAAAGAACGGCAAGGACTGGGCAGTGATACAGCAGGGAATGAATGATGGCAACGGTATGGCAAGAAGGTACCATTGGGTAAGCGACAGGGTCAGTGATTTTGTCTGTGAGCCCCACGCTGCAATCTGCTGTGACAATACAGGGGATGTGTTAAATTTAATTGACAGGGAAAGCACAGATTCAAGGAAGACAATAGCAGAGTTGTCATGGGAGAGGCCAGAAAAACTTGTCAAAGACCTTGACAGGATAACTGAAATAGAAGATAAAAACTATACCCTCCCGGTAAGGCATCATATACTTTCCGGGGATATTGAAAGGACAAGGTTTACAAAAATACTTTTATCCACTTATGAAAGAAAACCCGAAAATTTTGAGAGCCTGCTTGCAATGCAGGGTGTCGGGCCAAAAACCATAAGGGCGCTTGCGCTTATATCAGAGCTTGTCTATGGAGTAAAATACAGCGTAAAAGATCCTGCGAGGTTTAGTTTTGCACACGGCGGCAAAGATGGGATTCCCTACCCAGTTGACAGGGAAAATTATGACAGATCAATAGAAATCCTGCATAAGGCGGTCAGGGAAAGTAAAATAGACAGGACGGAAAAAATCAGCGCTATAAGGCGCCTTGCCATGTTCTATAACAAATAGCATTTCATGCTAAAAACCTGTAATAAAAAGCAGGCAAATCTTATGGCATAAAATTTAAAATATTAGTTTAACCTGCAATATCAAAGGAACTTAAACCGGAAGTAACGCTTACACAGATAAGTGAAAAAAACATTCATCTTAAAATTAAAACAGGTATGCAGCCAGGAAAAGAAATCTGCCGGTGGATATGGAATATAACTTTAGACACTTAAATTTTAAATGCGGGAGATAAATTTAAAATACTGCCTGTACTGATTTTCCCAAATATCCTTGCTAGAGGCCTGCGGCAGAAAATGTTCAATCTCAGATGAATTAAAGGATATCTCCCTTCCCTCCTGAAGAGTTTTAATATCTCCGGAAGCCTTAAGCTGCATTAAAAGGTTCCCTATGGATGTTGTCTCTGCCGGCCCCGAGTCAACCGTCAGGCCCGTCGCATCGGAAAGCCACTGGCATAAAAGCCCGTTTCGCGAACCGCCGCCGACTATGTGGATACGCTCTATCTTTTTATCGTTTACGCTTTCAAGCTGCTCAAGCTTCAACCTTACCTTAAATACAAGGTTCTCATATAGCATCCTGGAAATTCCACCTGCGCCTTCCGGCAGGGCCTGGGATGTTTTTATACAATAATCACTTACGGTTTTGTTCATATCAAGAGATGAAGGAATAAACACAGGATCATCAACATCAATAAAAGCCTGGAATGGTTTTGCTTCCGGATACATTGAGTCGATATTTTTCCAGGAGAAGTCTTCCCCTTTTTCTTTGCGCCATTTTATCATGCATTGCTGGCTTATCCACAATCCGGTTATGTTATTTACGATGAAATTTGTCCCTTCGACACCGGCTTCATTTGCAAAACCTGCAGAAAACATTGCATCATTTACTATGGGGCTTTCAGTTTCCTGCGCAATGATGCCCCACGTCCCCATACTTATAAGAAGTGTATTTTTGAATCTGTCTTTTATCGGAAAACCTGCGATTGCAGAAGCAGTATCATGCGACGCGGGGGCAACCACAGGGATACCTTTTACAAAAAGCTCATCCATAATACTTTTTTGAAGGTTTCCGGCTACTTTGCCAGGCTGGATTATCTCACAAAAAATATCTTCAGGGAAACCCATGGCTTTTAAAATATCGCGGGACCATTTTTTTTCAACCTGGTTTACCATAAGACTGGTTGAAGCTTCAGTATATTCATTAAATTTATTTCCTGTTAAAAAATAGTTAAACACGTCCGGAAACATTAAAAAGTGGGATGCTTTTTCGTATTGCACCGCTTTTCTTTTTTTAAGCTCAAAAAGGTGAAATAGACTGGCAAAGGGAATAAGCAGGCCCGCGCTTAATTCAAATAACTGCCTTTTCGGCAGGACCTTATAAATCTCATTTTCAACTGTCAGCCTTTTTTCATCCCTGTAATGTTCAAGATTTGCAATAAGCCTTCCATTTTTATCAAGCAAGCCAAAATCAACACCCCAGGTATCAATTCCCAGTGAGATTATATCTTTATACTTTTTGGATGCGGCCAAAATCCCGGATTTAAGTTCAGAAAAGAGGCGCAGGAAATCCCAGTATAATATCCCGTTTGCATATACAGGAATATTTTCAAACCTATGAACCACATCGATATCAAACTTTCTGCCATCAAAATTTGCAACTGCTGCGCGGCCATTGCTGGCGCCAAAGTCAAAAATAAGATAGCTTTTAAAAGTCATTGGTCCTCCGGAGTTTGTATAAAATTGATTTTATTTATATGAATTATATTCTAAAAATTTAAATATATCTTTAATAAAAAGTAAATAAATAAATCCTATAAATAGGTGTATAATACCGCAATATGAATTTAAAAGAATCCCTAAAAAAGCAGTTTATATTTGATACACAGATAACGACTCATGCCCTGCACCTTACCGGGCGCTATGCTGCAGCTGTAGTCAATAATGCTGCTGAATTTTTTGCCATGCAGGAGTATGTCTATTCTTTTTACAGCCTTGATAAAATCTGTACAGTATACGATGTGTATAATATTGAAGCGGCAGCGCTTGGCCAAAAAATAATATATTTTAAAAATGAACTTCCATCAGTTGATGTAAGTACGCCGTTTATTAAGGAAAAGTCAGATATATATAAAATAAAAAATGTAGATTTTAAAAATAATAACCGCTGCCGTTTTGTACTTGAACTTATAGATATTTATAAGGATAAAACAGGGGGCAATTACAAACCAAGGTTTTGCGCGCCATTTTCCCTTGCCGCCAACATAAGGGGATATGGCAATTTAATAAATGACATTTATGAAGATAAAAAATTTATAAAAGAGCTTTTTAGTGTTATTAATTATGAGCTGCTGTCTCCATGGATTTCCATGCAGAGAGAAAACACCGGCAACGCCGCAGCAATAGCTTCCGGCGCAGATGCCTGGGTATCAATTCCAAATGTAAATCTTGAGATAATTGAAAACGTTATAATTCCATCATATGAAGAGCTAAAGGGCCTTTCAGGAGACATCTATTTATCACTTCTTGGCGGAGCCAGGCACCTGAAACATCCTGAAAAATATCTTGAGATGCAGAAAATAATGAACCCTTTCCTCGTAAAGGGCACAGGTTTTGACATCGATGCCCTGGGGGCAGACTTCTTCAGTGAGTTTGCAGATAAAAACAAAATGGATCTGTTGTTCGGCATTGAAGCAAGTTTTCTTGCAGAAAACGATATTGAAAATATAAATAAAAAAATATCAGATTATATAAAAGCCGGCCTGGCCGTTAATGGCTCTTTTACTCTTTACTTTAATGACATACCTGCTGATATCGACCCTGAAAAATTAAAAGCAATATTTAATCATATTAGAAATACCCGCAGTTTTAATTAATGCATCTGAAGATCGGTTGCTTTGTTTGCAAAAAAGGTCTTCACAAAAAAAGCGGGGCAGACCAAATTATAACCAACTTTATAATTTCACTTTTATAAGTTTATTTTTTGAAACCATTTTAAGATCTGCCCAATTTGCATATATTTCCTTTCGCCGGCAATACCTTAAGCCTTATTTTTATGCATCAATCCAGATGGAAAACTTCCTCCAGCATTTCCATATCAGGGCCAAGGACTGAAGTGTCTGCTTTTACAAAAAACCTGTCCATGAATAACTGCCACTTTTTATTAAGTTCTGTTTTGCCAAGCTCGCCCATGGTTTTATCATAATCATCGGCTTCACAATATGCAAAAAGTGTCCCGTCTTTCCTGAAATATATGGAATAATTGCTTATTCCAGCATTACTTATTTCCTTTGCAAATTCGGGCCATATCTCATCGTGTGCCTTCTTATATTCAGCCTTTAGCTCAGGCTTAATCTTAAATACAAATGCTGACCTTCCCATTGCCGAACCTCCATTTTCTAATTATTATCATTTGGTGCTTCAATAATACCAAGCAAAACTTTATTTTCCCTGATAATCGCTCTATACAGCCTGTTTCGGGTTTACATCTATCCCTGCTTCATTTCAATTTGTTATCCATTGTATATGTGTACATTCCTTAATTGCATCCCTTTAACGATTACCTTTAGCCAGTGGATTAGTCGCTCCCGTAGAGTGCCCATTTTACAAAATCAGGTCAGCGATCATATCCATATTGTCTGCAAACCTGTAACCTTTTAGATTTTTGTCAATCTCTTTTTCATGCTTTAGAAGCTTTAAAGCCATCTCCTGGAATTTCCACATAAGTTTTACGCCAAGAGTAAGAGATTTTACCCTGTCATCTCTTGGAGAGATTATATCTATTGCGCACCAGCCCTCATAGCTGGTCTTGTTTAAGTGATAATAAAACTCAAGTATTTCCCAGAAATTAACGGTGCCAAATATCATGTCAGGGTCTGCATCCTTGTAATTTTCATTTATATGTATCTGGTAAAGCTTTCCCCAGTAATCCAGTAGAGCTACTGATTCGGCGATTCCTTCGGATGCGACCAGGGCATGCCCGATATCAAGCGCGCAACCTACATTTTTGAGGCCCACTTCGTTAACGAACGCCATTGCTTTCCCTGTATCACCGATATACTGCTTCTGCCTGGGATCTTTCAGCTTTGCTTCAATTGCAATTTTCATGTCTTTTGCATATTCCCCTATCTCCCTTACAGTTTCAACCATATACTTCCAGCTTTCCACATAATCTACCTGGAACACATAGTCATATCCATCATGGGCCGGCCAGAGAAGAACGCTGCCCGCATTTACTGCCTTCCCGAAATCAATTGCTTCCTTAAAGATTTTTACTGCCTCCTTCCTTATCTTTTCATCATTTGTGCAGAAAGAACCATGTTTCCACTTCCTGTCCCCCCAGCATTCAACCGCCATATTGGATACTTTCAGGCCATAATTTCCAATTTTTTTTACCAGTTTGTCAGGATCATTTGGCAGGGGTGCAATAGGATAAAATGTAAAAAGACCTGTAAGGCCTTTTATTTTTGACATTACATCAAGCTGCTGGTCAACATTCATTTCATCGAAATACCCGCCGGGCACATATCTTTCCGCATATGTCCCAAGGCACCATAGATGGGCATCCACATTTAGTTTCATTTTTTACCTCTTTTCTCCTTTTAAATTTATATATAAAATCAACATCAACACATATAAACAACCAGAATCCAAACTAACATATTATATCCTGCCAGCTAATTCTTATTAAACGAAATAAGCACAAGTATTGTTGACAGATACCGTCAGTTACCTATCTCCTCAATTATCGAATTTAATGCCTGTCTGTAATAGGTAAAGTTCGCCCATGTGCAATCCGGGGATACAAAATGGTCCATATGCGGTATATATTTTCCACTTTTTAAAAGTTGGGCCGTTATTGCCAGCTCTGCATCAATTCTGTCTTTACCGGAATCTGCAAAAAGTACTCTTTTGTCAAAGCCCCCTATGAGTTGAAAATCCGGAAAATTTTTCCTTATTCTTAGCAGGTCATTCCCGGCGGCCCTCTCAAATGGATACATTCCGGTGACGCCGGTCTCTACAATCAGTGGAATAAGTTCTTCAACATACCCGTCACTATCGGTTATTACAATATCTATTCCAGCATCTTTTGCAAAATTAACCATGGCTTTATACCTTGGAGTAAGAAATTTCTTGAAGTGGGCAGGTGATATTAGAGAACCCATTTTGCCGGCCATGTCTTCCCATATAAGAAGGCAGTCAATCTTTATATCTGCTGCTATGGCCCTATAGTATTCAAGCAGGAAATTTAAGAATGTTTCACAAATATCATCAATCAGCGCCGGGTCATCATACATCGTCATCATATAAGTGGTAAGCCCCATTATCTGCCTTGGAAAACCGAGAAACCCACCGTTGGTCCCGCCAAGCCTTATAGGGAAATCCCTGGTTTTAAGCCTTTCCGTTAAATTATTCCAGTCGGGCGGCAGCCTTTTTTTTATGCTCCCCGGGCTGTAATGCTGTTTATATTCCTCCCAACTCTTTCGGTCTTTTACGGGATGCTCCAGTTCCATGGGCAGTGAAGTAATATTAATATCGTTCTTATTTAAAACACCGTATTCATCTTTGTAAATAATATGGGTCTCGGTCTTTTCAATGGTTTCATGGGCAAACATCGGGCTGTAATCAACAGGAAATTTTGTCAAATACTGATCAAGGCCAAAAACCGGCTGGACGTTTACATCCCCTGCTTTTTCCATCTTTGAATATATATTCTTATTAGCCATAATGGCAATTCCATCTGAAATACTATCAGGTACGGGGTCAATACAGNNACCCCGTTGTAATCTCCATCCTTCATACGCATTACAGATAAAAATTTTTCTCTCGAGTTCATACTATCTGGATCCTGTTCTCTCTTCTTTTAAAACTGAAAAACAATAATTACTAAAATAGTTAAAGAATAAAATAGTTAAAGAATAAAATTATAAATACTTTCAAGTAGATTTAAAAACCAAATAAATAACTGTAAATTTTTCTACCATTCGGCCAATCCGGTGAGTTATAGTACTTTAAGCCTTTATCAGGTACCGGTCAAGCCAGCCAGTTATTTCCTTTATTGCGCCCGGCCTGGTGGGTTCAGCCAAAAGACCGTGGTCACCACTATCAAAGGCCACAATTTTTTTTACTTCACCTGCATTTTCATAAAGCTTTAGTGAGTTTTTCCCCCACGGAACTATGCCATCCTTCTTGCCTGCAAGCAGAAGCAAAGGCCTTGGACTGATTGCATTTACCGCTTCAATCGGCTTCATTTGCATAATTGAAGAAACAGAGGAATACTGGATATAATAAGTAAAATTTCTGTCATCAAAGACTTTTCTTATTTCTTCAATAAGGTCCAGATATCTTTTTTTATATGCAAGCGCATCCGGCATCTTGAGAAGGTTTGACTGGCCATAAATGGCTTCCCTTTTTTTATCCTCACTCAATTCTTCCAGAAATAGTTCGAATTCTTTAATGCCTTTATTTTCAATCCAGTTCTGTCTGACCCATTCATATCCGTTTGCTATTGGAGAAAGCGCTATTGTGCATTTTACCCTCATATCCAATGCTGCAGACAGAATTGCAACCGAAGCCCCCATACTCTCTCCAATAAGGCAAACCCTGCCTTTATCAATACCACTAAAGCTGCAGATAAAGGAGACCGCATTGGTCAAATCTTCCACCCATTCACTGCTGCATAACATTCTGCCTAATGGATATCCTGTATCTCCGCAGCCCCTGAAATCAAACGCAAGTACAGCAACTCCAATTTCGTTTAGGATACCGCTGAGCAATTTAAAATCCCCAAATTCATCTTTTGAGGCGCCGTATCAGTGGGCTAATACAGCTACAGGAAAACCGGCATTACCTATACCTGCACAAGCGTTAGGAATGCAGACCCTGCCTCGTAACTTTACTCTATTGCTATAAAAAACGACTTCTTTTTCCATATTTTGCCAATTTCCAATTCCGGCATCCAAAATTTTAGATTTTGTGAGGCCATTCTTTGCCTGCAACGAAATTAAAAGAAATATTTACAGGTTTCATTCCTTTGCCGCTGTAATTAATATTTCTTTAAAATTGTTACCAAAAGTTTGTTATGCTTTTTATTAGTAAAGCTGCAAATTTTTCCTGTTTCGGATTGCATCAATTGAAATTACCAAAACCAAGAGGGCGCCCTTTACAACCGTTCTCATAAACACCGGCACATCCAAGAGAACCATACCGTTTGAGATCGTCTGTATTATGATAAGTGCAATAAATACTCCTAAAAAATTCCCTTTGCCGCCCCCTACGACAACACCTCCCAAAACTATTATGGTCAGGACTTCCAGCTCAGCGCCGGTTCCGTATTCAGGCCTTCCTGAACCGAGTTGTGATATCAGGAGCAATCCTGCTATCGAACAGAAAAACCCGGAAATCACATAAGAAATTATCTTTATCCTGTCAACAGGAATGCCGGCAAGTCTTGCAAGGTTTTCATTGCCCCCGATAGTGAACAGATCCCTTCCAAAACGTGTAAATTTAAGCACCAAAGTCAATATAACGAAAGCAACTATTATATAAACAGTGGTTATCGGAAAAACATTTCCAATGTAAATCCTTCCAAGGTTCTGAACAAAAACATTCAATATCCTGGGATTCAAATTGGCCCAGAAATAGCATACCCCCCTTATTATTGCAAGCGTGCCAAGAGTTGTAATTATGGGGTTAATACCAACCTTTGTTATAATAAGCCCGTTAATCAACCCGACCAGACACCCTATTGCAATTGCTATCAAAAACACCACTGGGGTAGGGACCATTATATTTTTCATAAGCAGCACTGCGCTTACTATTCCTGCAAGACCTGCTGTTGAACCAACGGAAAGGTCAAAACCTCCGCCAATCATTACTACCGTTACACCTGCTGCAATGATGCCGTATACTGCAAAATTATTAAAAATCCCTTTGATGTTCTGTATTGCAAGAAAATTTTTGCTTGTAAGAGAAAACAGTATAAGCATAACAAGATAAATCCCTATCAGAGTAGGAGTCGGTGTCCTTAAAAAATTCATAAACGCTGAGTATTTTTTTTCAACTTTTTCCATCAGATCCTCCTCCTTGCCATAGCCTGCCTTATTTCATAAGTTGAAACAACAAGTATAAGAACAGAACCCTGGACTATCTGAATATAAAAATAATATACATTCATTATAGTCAGGAAATTATAAAGTATGCTTAAAATGAGGACACCCGCCAGGGTTCCCAGTATCTGTCCTTTGCCGCCGCCCAGTGCGGTCCCTCCTAAAATAATCGAGGATACCACCACAAGTTCAAGGCCCTGGCCATGTTGGGGCATTCCTACCGCTGAAAGCGATGTAAGTATCAAGCCGCCTAAAGAAGCGGTGAGACCGCATAATAAGAAACTAACAAACTTGACTTTTTTGACATTTATCCCGGAAAGGTAAGATGCCAGTGGATTTGCCCCAATGGCATAAATCTTCCTGCCCCATTTTGAGTGGCTCATAGTCACATATGTCACAACAAAAATTATTACCAGCAGTACGATTGGAAAAGGGATCACTTTAAAAATAAAACCCCTGCCGATAAAGTCAATAACCGGATTTATCGCCAGCATTGACTCACCGTTACTTAAGGTATAGCCGATTCCGCGCCATATGAACATCGTACCGATTGTCGCTATTATTGAGTTAACTCCAATAACAGTTACAAGCATACCATTAAATGCGCCCATTAAAAGACCACCGCTAAGTGCAATTATCACTACGAGCCAGCCCGGCAAGCCCTTACTAAGAAGAAGGGCAACCAGGCATGCTGTAAGCCCGATATTACCTCCGACTGAAAAATCTATCTCTCCTGAGACCATGACCATGGTAAGCACTGCTGCAATAATGCCTATGAACGACAGGTTATTTAACATGGGAATGATGTTTAGTTTGGAAAAGAAAAATGGCCGGCCCACATAAGAAAATACACCGAACATTGCAACCAGAATTATAAAAAGAGTAGCAGTATTATTTAGTCTCGACTTTTTCCTGCCCAAAACCTCCGCTGCTTTTATTTCTGCCATATATCCCCCCTTAAAATCTTATAAACAAGCTGAATGAAGCAGTTTTTCTTCAGAAGCTTCTTTTCTTGTATATTCACCTGTAAATCTTCCTTTGCTCATCACAACTATCCTGTCAGCGATAGACATTATTTCCATAAGTTCGGAGCTTATCATTATTATTGAAGAGCCTCTTTCGCAAAGATCCTGCATAAGCTTATATATTTCTATTTTTGCCCCTACATCAATTCCCCTGGTGGGCTCGTTTAATATTATTATCTGGGAACCGCTTTCAAGCCATTTTGCAAGCACTACCTTTTGCTGATTGCCCCCGGATAGGCTGTTTACTTCCTGGTCCACAGAAGGAGTCTTTATTCCTATCTCATCGACCCATTTGAGGGCTTTTTTTCTTTCCTGTATTTTTGAAATAAGAAAACTCTTCCCCAAATCACCAATATTTGCAAGTGTTATGTTTTCCTTGACTCCCATAATGAGTGCCAGTCCTTCTGTTTTCCTGTCAAGAGGCACAAGCCCTATTTTTCCATCTTTTGCAATGCCTGGACTTTTAACAAAAATCCTTTTACCGTTAACGGACATTTCTCCTGCTTTTATCCTGTTTGCGCCAAACAATGCTTTGACAAGCGATGTCCTTCCTGAACCTAATAACCCGAATATTCCAAGGATTTCCCCTCTTTTAAGCTTAAAACTTATATCCTTAAAACCATCAGCTTTAAGGTTTTTAACCTCCATTACAATATCACCAATTTTTACTTCTCTTTTAGGATACATGTCTTTTATATCCCTTCCGACCATCATCTCTACGAGTCCGTTTTCATTGGTATCAACTGTTTTTAATGTCCCAACTTTTTTGCCATCCCTCAAAACTGTCACCCTGTCTGTAATTTCAAAAATTTCCTTTAGCCTGTGTGAAATATAGATTATGGAAACACCTTTTGATTTTAAGGTTCTTATTATTTTAAAAAGTGACTGGGTCTCCTCTTCTGAAAGCGCCGCGGTTGGTTCGTCCATTACTAATATTTTTGCTTCTTTTGAAATAGCTTTAGCGATTTCCACAATTTGTTTTTCAGATACCGTTAAATCCCCTAAAACAGCATTGGGATCAAGTTTAACATTTAAAATGTCCAGCAATTCAAGAGACCTTTTTGTCATTGCTTTCCAGTCAACAACCTTAAAGGGTCCTTTAACCAGCTGCTCACCAATAAATATATTTTCAGCAACTGTTAAATTGTTGATAGTATTTAATTCCTGATAAATGACCCTGATACCTGAAGCAACTGCTTCTGCGGGGCCTTTTATCTCAAATTTCTGTCCATCTACAAAAATTTCACCGGAATCTTTAATATAATTACCTGCTAAGATTTTTATGAGGGTCGATTTTCCGGCACCATTTTCACCAAGGATTCCAAGGACTTCCCCTTTATTTAAATCGATAGAAACATTATCAAGCGCAACTACTCCCGGGAATGTTTTAGTAATATTCTCCATACTCAAAACAACTCCATTATCATTTGACACGATACCACCACCCTTATAATAAAATTAAGGAGGCTAAAATTTTGCATCAGCCTCCTCAATTTTTAATAGTTTTAACTCATTTTATGAATTTGAAAACATCTTATTTGTTAAGCATTTGAGGATAATAGTCTTTCATATTATCCATTGAGATAACTACGTTATCAACATACATAAACGGTGGAACAACCTTGCCCTTCATCAATGCTACTGCTGCAGGAATAAGGTATTCCCCATATTTTTCAGGGAAGTAAGCGATAGAAGCTTTAACCAAGCCGTCAACGATCTGCTGGTTTGCTGTCTCGTCAGCACCCTGGGTGATTACGATCCATTTTTCAGGATCCCATCTGCCTGCAGTCTGGATAGCTGAAAGAATACCGCTCATCGTCTGTGCATTGACTGAAGTCAAAACGCAATTCTTTGCATTCGGAATTTTTGCAAGCACATCGGTCATAGCTTTATTTGCCTGCTCTGCTTCACCTGCGCCGCCATCAGCCCTGATGGTCTTGGGATCGACTACAGCAGCGGTATATTTGTCAGCAAATGCCTGGTAAAAACCTTCTGATCGAAGCATTACTACTTCACCTGCGGAAGGCATTTGCATAAGGATGATGTTATCAATTTTATCGATACCGCCCATTTTTTCAACATATTTGATTGCTTCCTGCCCTGCTGCATATGCAACTTTAAAGTTGTTTACACCCATGAATGGAGCGTTCGGTGTTGGAACGTCAACTGCAATGATAGGAATATTTGCCTGGCCGAATTTGATGGAAATAATGCTGTTGACCTTTGAGTCAAACTGGAAGTTTATAAGAACGTTTGGATTTTTAGCAAGCATGATGTCGGCGTTCTTAAGTCCTATAGTTGCATCATACTGGTTGTCTGCATAATAAAGGCTTGCAGGATCCCCGCCGGCAAGCGCCCACTGGTCCTGTACGTTTTTCCATACTGATTCACAGAATGGTATGCCTCCCATAATATTCGTGAATGCAAGAGTATGGCCCTTTGCTGGTGCGTCAGGGTATGCTTCATTTTTCTTTGCAGAAGCTCTAAGCAGTTCGTAGTAATCATATGCGCCTGCAGGAGCTGCTGTGGTTTCAGCGGCTGTTACAGCTGCTGCTGTAGTCGCCGGCGCTGCTGTTGTTGCAGCGGCAACTGATTCCAGTGCAGAGCTTACTGCAGACTGAACTGCAGCCTGCTGGTCAACAGTACATCCGGATAGTGTAATCGATGCTACCAGGACTACTGTAATCACCGTTGCTATAAGTANNGAAACCTCCTTTCCTGAATGATTTATCAATAGACAATCGTTTTTCTTACTAAATATTTATGTATAAAAAACAGAAAAACGATTTTCTTAAAAATACCATACCGAAAAACTTTTGTCAATACTATTTAATATGAGCATTATTTATGTATTATACTTTTTTTTATTTTAAAAAACTTTTATTATTCCGCTAATAGATCCTCCAAAATTATTTAATGCCTGCAACTGCATTTCTGTTATTTTATTTACCCTTTTAAATCAGCCCTTTCTTCTTATAATACCCTGTAGCTTCATTTAAAATATTCTCTATTTCCTCATCCTGTCTATCCGTTAAAGGAAGTGGCTTGTGCGTTGCAATTATTTCTTCATATCGCTGTTTCGCTTTATCCAAAACTGTTTTCCTGCCGCTGTTTGTCCATTCCTGGTAGGGAGATTTATCAAACACTTTTGGCATGTAATCTTCGGTCTTCCACATTGTCCTTGTCTGTTTTGAATTAAGGAAAGTGCCGTCAGACCCGACATCCTTTATAAGGTCAAGCCCGATTGTCTCGTCGTTTATGGTAAAACCCTCAACTATTTTACCGATAGTGTTTGCAATATCGTCATCGATAATCGCAAGTATGGGATTATAAGCAAGCTCAGCATTGATTCCGCCATGCAGCACAATAAGGTTTGCTCCTGAGAGAGCTGATGCAGTGGCCAGAGGCAATTTTTCCGCCCCAAGCTGGTAATCTATAAGTTTTGAATTGGAAAATGCTGAACCGGTGTTATTTATCGGTATTTTGTAAAACGAGTGCCATATTTGGTTGTATGCCATCTGGTGAAGCGCAATGCCTGCAGTTCCAAAATTCAGGTCGCCGTTTGACATATTCATAGCGGACACAAAATTGTTCGCTATTACGCCGCAGCCGGGCTTTATACACTGCAGAAGCACAATTATCGCAAGAAGCTCAGCATTGTGGCTCACTGAAGCGCCGGCAATTGTCACAGGATGTGAGCCTCCCATTATAGAGCCTGACGCAATATAAATTGGAAAACCCGCTTCAAGGTAGTAGAATGCTGCATTGCAGGGATCTTCAGCCAGCGACAAAGGCGCTGCGCCTTCCACACAGCCCATCAGCTGTGCTCCGCAGGCAAGAGCTATCTGTGTCTCCCATATGAATGAATCTGTAGGTTGTGCCCCACGGGAAGGCTTGGATGAAAATCTGTGCCTTTGAGCACATGAAACCGGGCAGGACATGACAGGCGGAACACCCTCTATTTCAAAATAAGGCATGTAAGACGGGAATGCATGGACGGTGTCAAGAGCGTCTGATACAAGGACTCCAATATTATTCTGTTGTATTGTCGGCATAGTTACTATACCGGTATCAATGTCCACATATCTGGCGCCGACAGAGTTTAAAAAATATAAGGTATTCCCGCCAAAGCGAACGTTCTTTTTTTCATCCCTTGCCCTTACCATAAAACTTGAAGGTGTTTTTGCTATTGCCCACTCTACAAGACTTGGAGGTATTTTGGCAATCATAGTTTCCTGGTTAACACTGCAGCCATGTTCTTCAAGAAGTTTTAATGCCCTGGCAGATTCAAATTTAAAACCCACCTCTTCCAGGACGCTGAGGCTGGCGTTATGAATTTGCTCAACCTGGCTTTCAGTAAGTATTTTAACCGGCTCAAAGCCTCGCTTAAATCCTTTTTGCATTTTATCCTTTCTTATCCAACTTTCTTGTCCAAGTAATAACACCTGACCGCGAAAATTCCCCGCTGCAGGATTATTTTCACTTATCCTTATATTTTTTAGTTTTAAATATCTTGGATTATTTTACTTTTTAGTTTTTAATGTCTGGTCTCATTACTTTACTTTCTTTCCTGCCGCTGGCGGAGAAGTCCTTACCTTTTTTTATTTTTAGCGCCTGTTTACTTCTTAGCAATTGGCGGCGGGGCAGTCGTTTCCCTTTTTACTATCTCTGTATCTAAAATAATATTTTTATTCTCTATTTTTTTCCGTTCAATAATGTCAATCAACAGGTTTGCTGCGGTTTCGCCCATAAGTTTTTTAGGTTGTTTTACAGTTGTCAGCGGCGGATCTGAAAATGCACAGATCATTTCATCATTAAAGCCCATTATGGAGATATCATCCGGCACTGCCAGCCCAAACTCTTTTACGGCTTTCATTGCACCAATGGCAAGGAAGTCTGCAAGGGTTATTATTGCGGTTGGGATTTTTTTCTCCTCAACTTTTTGCTTGATTACCGCGTAAGTACCCTTTAGCTCCTGAAGCCTCATCTGGTCATCAATTATTACAAAATCAGGGTTATATTTGAGGCCGTTTTTCTTCAATGCGCTGCAATACCCTTCGTATCTTCTCCTGATGGTAGTCTGGTTTTCAAATGGAAACGTAATATACCCGATTTTTCTATGCCCCAAATCATAAAGATATTGCACAGCTTTTTCCATAGCGGCGAAATTATCAACCAGCACCGAAGGGATGTCCTTGTTGTCTATTTCCCTGTCAAGGACAAGAACCGGGATATTTGAATCATGAACCCGCTTGATATGATCATATGAATCATAACCGCAGAAAAATATTATCCCGTCAGTATTCTGGTCAAGCATTGAATTTAGCTGCCTTTTTTCTTCTTCGATATCATAAAAAGCGCATCCCATTATAAGGGTGTAATTCCTTAGGCGGGCAACTGCTTCAATCCCCTTAACAACCTGGGCAAAAAACGGTTGCGATATATCCGGAAGCAAAAGCCCTATTGTCCTTGTACTTTTTGTCCTTAGGCCCCTTGCAATCAGGTTCGGCCGGTAATGAAGCTCGTTTATCGCTTTCATGACTTTTTCACGAGTCCCGTCAGCAACAAATTTCGTATTATTTATAACATGGGATACTGTAGAAATTGCAACGCCTGATTCCCTCGCTATGTCTTTTATTGAAGTTTTTTTAACCTGTTCTATCAATTTCCTTTACGCTTTCGCTAATGCGATATTTTTTATTTCCCAGATTGATATTTATTAAATGCCCAATGCCAGCCTTCTCTTTATTAGATTCCCAATGCCCGCTTCCATATTTTTATCCATTGCGCAGACCTTTCCGGGGTGCAGTATACTGAATATGCATCCCGAAAGATTACTTCAACACAGCAGTTTNNCAGCCTCACTGCTTACATAAGCAGGAACAGGTTTTCTGCTGTATACATACCTTTTTCCAAGCAGTTCTGCCGCCCTGTCAAAGTCTGACCATCCTGATATGGAAACAACCCTTAAATTTTTAATTGCTTTTTGTATATATTCAAGCCTGTCTGTTACTCTTTCGCAGCAGCCGTAGTAGCTCAGTCCAAACATATTTGCAATCTCTGCGATATAAGGAAGGAAAAACTCATTAAACATTGCAGGAGAGAATGGCTCAGATTCCTGGGATTCGGGCCAGGTCCATAAATCTTTAAGTTCAACTTCTTTACCTGTACCGCACGCAGGAAGATCAGAAACATACCCATAGGAAGACGGCCCTGCAAACTGGCTGTCGGTATTAAAATCCAAAAACTTGTTCTCAAGCATGAATTTATAAAAACTCTTCCTGTCAGCAACTAAAAACCTGCATAATTCATGCAAGGCCTCAGGGTGGTCAAATGCCCATAGCATCATATTCTCAGCTCCAATAAGCTTAAAAACATCCCAGGTGATCCCAATAAAATTATTTCCCGTAAACGGCTGGTTTCCGGGGCCAACATCAAAATTATCAAAATTGCCTGGCATTACAGGAAGTATGTCACCGAAAATATCGTTNNCTTGGCTTTAGCTTTTTGAGATCCTCGGGAGTTTTAATCGGAAAATTAGACACATAGGCCAAAGACTCCTTTTGTGCTTTATGCTCCTCTATTATTATATCTCCGTATTCTTTCCCTGTGGCAGTCAGTCCTTTCCCCCACCAAGGAAGCCTGAAGTATGGTTCAAATACAACGTCGTCATCGAGATGTTCGTATTGTTTTATTAAAAAAATCAGCCTTGTCTCAACATTTCGAAGATATGGTTCATTGCACTGAAATTCGTAATCAGACAGGTATCCCTCAATGGAAAAAGGTTCAAAAAGTATCATGGGCCTTTGTGGTTTCAAATCATGAAGCGCTTTCCAGAGTTTTTTTCTTTCAGCCATTAAATCGCCTTTGGCAATGTCAGCAACCTTTTGGGCCAAATCGCGAAGCGCAGTACGTTCATTTTTATTTACGGCTTCATTTTTCATTTTGTTTCCTTTTTCTAACTATTAACAACTTATAACAGCTGTTATTTTGCCGGTTTTAAAAAAATAATCATTTTACAAATTCTATAAAATATATTAATACTACATATATCAGAAAAACGTTTTTCTGTCAATTAAAAGTAAATAAAAATAATTGATAAAAAATGTCTGATTTATAAAAACTTTAAAATGTTGTATTTTTCTGTATGAATACTATTAAAAAGACTGATAAAATATATGAATATTGATAAAAAAGTAACAGCCAACATGGATTAAGAAGAGACAGTCCGAATATATATAANNGGGATGGATAAAAAAGAAATAGTCAGCATACTAAATGAGGTCTGCGTGCTTTTGGAATTAAAAGGTGAAAACTTTTTCAAGATAAGGGCATATCAGATGGCTGCCAGAGCGCTTGAAGTTACTGATATTGCCATTGACAGCAGTACTTCTGTTGAAGAATTGCAGAAAATAAACGGTATAGGAGAAAGCATAGCAAACCAGATTTCCACTCTCATTAGAACGGGAGATTTAAAACTCTATAGTGATCTTAAGTCGGCGATTCCGCCTGGACTTCTTGATATGCTTAAAATACCAAAGCTTGGCTCAAAAAAGGTCAGATATCTTTATGACAGCCTGGGTATTTGCAATATCGATGAGCTTAAATACGCATGTCTTGAAAATAAGCTTATAAATCTGCCGAATTTTGGCCTGAAAACCCAGGAAAATATCTTAAAAGGCATCGAGTTTGTNNAGCACAGAGAACCCTGCTATGCTGATGGATTTCTTTACAGGAATTAAACAGGCAGCCCAGGTAATTGCAAAAGGCGAAACCAAGTCAACCATCAGGCTTAAATCAGGCATTAGTGTTGACATCAGGGCCATAAAAGATTTCCAGTACCCATATGCGCAGCATCATTTTACAGGCAGCAAGGAACACAATACTGCCATGCGGTCGCTGGCCAAAAAATATGATATGAAAATGAATGAATATGGCCTTTTTAATGGCGACGAACCGGTGGTCTGCAAAAACGAAAGGGAGATTTTTGAAGTCTTCGGAATGGATTATATTGAACCAGAACTAAGGGAAAACACCGGAGAAATCCAGGCAGCTCTTAACAAGACACTGCCCCGGTTACTCAAAGAAGAAGACATTAGGGGTTTGTTTCATTTTCACACAATTTTATCTGATGGCAATATGAGCCTTGAGTCGGCTGTACAGGAATTAAAAAGGTTGGGTTTTAAATATTGCGGCATTGCTGACCATTCAAAAACTGCGTTTTATGCCGGTGGGATAAAGGATGGTGACATACAGTCCTATCTTGAAGAAATTGACCGGGTAAACAGCTTAAACCCCTATTTTAAGGTTTTTAAAGGCATAGAATCCGATATCCTTTCTGATGGAAGCCTTGACTACAGTGATGAAATACTATCCGGATTTGATTTTGTAATTATTGCCATACATTCACAGTTTAATATGGCTGAAAAACAAATGACATCAAGAATAATAAAAGGAATGCAAAACAGGTTTGCCACCATACTTGCCCACCCCACCGGAAGGCTTCTGCTTAGCCGCGACCCTTACACTGTAAATATAACAGAGATAATAGATGCAGCCTCTGAATATAATGTGGACCTTGAAATAAATTCAAGCCCATTCAGGCTTGACCTTGACTGGCGGTACTGCAGGTACGCAAGAGACAAAGGGGTTAAAATGTTTATAGACCCTGATGCCCACAGTATCGAGGGTTTTGAAGAGTTCAAGTTTGGTGTAAATATTGCAAGAAAAGGCTGGCTTGAAAAAAAGGATATTGCCAATACCCTGGAGACTGACAAAATGTCTGATTATCTTAAGCAAAAACGCATAATAAAAACTCCAAAATGACTTTATTAAATTTTTAAAACTTGTAAAAACTATTAAAAGGAAATCAGGAAATGAAAAAAACGAATATTAGCGTATATGAGCCTGCGGTTAAAAATATAGATAAAATCCTGGAAATCCTTGCCGAGGAATATCCTGAAGCTATTCATACTACTTTGAGGCACATGGATGCTTTCCAGTTATTGATAGCCACAATTCTTTCGGCCCAAAGTACTGACAAACTGGTAAATAAGATAACGCCCAATCTGTTTAAAAAATATAAGGGGCCTGCAGATTTTGCTTATTCAAATATATTTGAACTGGAAAATGACATACACTCAACCGGATTTTTCCACAATAAGGCAAAAAATATTATTGCCTGTTCAAAGGACATTGTAGAGCGCTTTAATTCAAAAGTGCCCGATAATATGGAGGAGCTGATTTCGCTTCCCGGCGTAGGCAGAAAGACTGCAAATGTGGTTCTTTCAAATATTTATAATGTCCAGGCAATTATTGTAGATACACATGTACAGAGAATCACCCAAAGGCTCGGGCTGACAGTGAATACTGATGCGGCAAAAATTGAATTTGATGTCATGAAAATAGTTCCCGAAGACAGGTGGACTATTTTTTCAGATCATTTAATTGCGTTTGGAAGGACAATATGTGATGCAAAAAAGCCTAAATGTCCGGTCTGCAGGCTTCTGTCCTACTGCCGGTTCGGCCAGGAAACAGGCGGGGCCATAAAGATATCCAAATTAAAAGAATAAACCGGTGGGGTGAGGCTTCCACTAATTATAAAGAAGCGCGTACAGACTGATGTGCCTGTTTTTATCAAACTCTACAGTGCCGCCTGTGCCAAGCAATTCCACTTTTTTAAATCCTGAGTTGTAAGCCATCCTTAAAAACAGGTTTTGCCTTAATGTGCATAACAAAGTTGAGCGACTGTGAAAACTTAAAATAACATCTTCAGAATCAATTTCAATTATCATAAAGTCAACCCTAGTTTTCACTTTTTCAGATTCAAAGTGCTTCAGGAATATGTATTTTTTTTCGTCTTTTTTAAAAATCCTTGGGGCATAAAAGCGGTTTTGCTCCATTATTTTTGGTTCAAAATTTAAAAATTGGAATATTGCCAGCCCGCCTTTTACAAGTTTTTTCCTTGTCTGCTTTAAAGCCATTTTTACGTTTTTCCTATTTTCCAGTATCGGCAGGGTATTTCCAAGGCAAGTGATCATGTCATAACTTTCAAATACCAGTCTGTCGAGATCCTCAAATCCCCCATTTAGAACCCTGATATTTTCTGACTTTATTATATTGATTTTCGCATACCGTAGCATCTCTTCTGAAGGCTCCATAAAAGTGACATTTTCAGCAATTTCAGAAAACATCTGGGCATGGCGCCCTATGCCTCCGCCTATCTCAAGAATATTTTTTACTTTCCTTTCCTTTATGATCTTTTCAAAAAAGTCTTTTTCTTTTGAAAGGCGCTGAGGCCAATTCATCTGGAGATCATAAAGTTCCGGAGTATATTCAAAATTTTTTTCTTTCATGTAAAAGCTCCTGATACATAGCTTAAAGTTGGCGGTATTTAATATTGCGCCCTTTACCGGCCGGCAATTTTACAGTAGTCCGGCTATAATTTTTTTAAATACTGCAAATATTCCAGACTACTGGATCAGAAATGGCAATTTTTCATTTTTCAGGTAAGCGACAGACTGCGCGGTGGCTACTATTTCACCAGACCGGTTATAAGCCTTAATAAAAAAACTTGCGACCTTTTTACTCCTTGTTATTTCCTGCGCTTCGGCTGTCAAAACATCACCTGTATTTGCAGGTTTAATATAATTTATACTGGCATTTAATGCCACAGCCACTGTCCCGTATGAATTTGCCGCCGACCCGAAAGCAACATCCATAAGTGAAAATATTGCACCTCCATGGGCTATCCCGAAAATATTGCCGTAATCTGCGCTCACCTCCATGGTCACCCTGGAATGCCCGGGTTCAAGTAAAAGCACTTTAATCCCCAATAATTTTGCATATGGCTCATTTTCAATATTCTCTTTTACACTGTTTATAAGCTCTATGCCCTGCATTTTTCCATCCTTGTATATTATTTTTTACTCGACATCTAGAAAGTTACCCGTAGCAATCACAACATTTATTAACCTATCATATCTTTGGCTAATTGGATTGACCTTTTGAATCAACTATATTTTTTAATAATTTATTACCCGTTTCTGGTTAAATTTTTGTATTGTTTTTATTAAATTAAACTTCAGTTTGGGCGTTCTGGATTGTATCATCCTGGAGTTTTCTTAATTGTGCGAGCAAAGTCACTGAGTCATATTCAACATCATCTATTGAGATTGGTTCATCTGCTGCTTTGTCGTATTTCAAAACGCAGCTATCTGAAAGCCCGATAGGCAGAAGATTTTCCCGGGCTGCTGCCTCGTACCTGTCAATAAGTCCATACACACTGAACCCTCCAATGCCGTCTATCATATCACCTTTTTTTAAACTTTTTTTGGCAACCGTTATTACTTCTGAAACAAGTCTGCCTCTAGGTACGATCCAGGGTTTTCTTTCAAAATAAGCCCTGGCAATCGAAAGAGGAGTTTCTACACCGGGAATATGATAAGGCCTGTAGAGAAGGTAATTTGGTCCTTCACCCATTAGAAGATAATTTAACAGCTCTTTTGTTAGCTTGTTTTGCGTGGAAAACACAAGAAAAACTCCCGGCGCCAAATCGCCGATTACAAAGTCAACGACTCCTTCTTTCTCAAGAATCCCCCCTCCACTTTTTAGACAAAATACTGACAGCAGTTCAGCTATTTTTGCCCTGGGACTGTGCATTCCCCTGCAGTCAGGGACAAGGCCGGTTGCATTTGAAAGGCAGGCCATTTCAATCATTGATTTTGTCCCGTCGACAAAAGAAGTCATCATCTTGCCGCTGGAACCTTTTTTTGCAGCATATTCTTTGAGAGATGCCGGGTTTGCATGTTTATCAAGAGGATTATTCTTGCCTTTTCCTGCACAGATAATATTAAATCCAAGGCCGTCTGCAAAATCAAAAAGCTCCATTAGCACTGCAGGTTCATCGCCTGCAGCAAGTGTATAAACAAGCTTTCTTTCGTCTGCAATTTTTTTAAGTATAGGCCCTACTGTTATATCCGTTTCGACATTTAAGGTCGCAACATCCTTATTGCCCAAAAGCGCCGTAAGCGCAACACCGGCCCCAATATCAGTATATCCGGTTGCATCAACGACTACATCAATTTCAGGAATTTCTGCAAGCATGGTAAAATCATTTGTAAATACAATTTTGTCTGCCGAAATAGCATCGCTTGTCTTTTTAAAAGAAAAATCTTGTATTTTATTACCGGCAAGAATATCTTTGAGGTTTGTGTTTAAGACACTTCCGGCATAGCTGTTTTCAGCTTCAAAGATATCGGCCCTGTTTAAACCAAGGCTGCTGCATATTTGATCGACTTTTGCCATACTTTTGTCTGCAACTGCGCAGACTCTAAATCCCTTAATACTATTTAAATGGGAGATTATTGACAGACCCATCTGCCCTACTCCTACAACCCCTACATTAATGCTTTTCCCCTGTTTTACCAGTCCGTTCAACTTTTCTTTAAAACCCAACAAATGCATCTCCCTTAAGCAAAATTGAAAAATATATCTTTACTTTATCAGTTTTAAAATAAATTACACCTTTAGAGCAATATAAAATTGTCCCCGGTTTAAGGATATCAGACTTATTATAAAGCCAAATCCTCTTTAACGCCGGGGACAACTAATTCTAACCAATCAGCAAACAATAAACCCAGCCTTATTGAGCTGCTATATTTGCAAAGAAAGCATTCTTTTCTGCTGCATTATAACCAACTGCAGACGCTTTCCCGTAGTTCTGCGGCCACTCGTTAAATTTTTGTATTGAAATATCGCCGTCTCCCATTGCAAGCAGTGTAGGCAAAATCCTTGCTGCCATATCAAGTGAAATGTTTGACCAAACAAATCCGCTTAACATGTTAAGCACATCCGGCAGGTTTGAAGAGTTTACCATGTCTCTTTTCTGCAGTAATAGTCCTTTAATCAACATTGCTGCCTGGGTCTCCCTTGCAAAAGCTCCTCCTCCATACAGCGATCTTCCATGCCTTGCCCTGCAAAGCGCCAGAGCCTGTTCCCCATTGATTGTCCATGTTCCGGCAGCCATATGACAATTTGAAAAATCATCTGAAATATTTTCTTCAACAGTGACTGTAACTCCACCAAGTTTATCAATAAGAGGAACAAAACCATCAAAGTCCGTAATCACATAAAAGTCTATGGGTATTCCGGTAAACTGTTCAAAAGTCCTTTCTGCAAGGTCGTTGCCTCCCATAGCATGAGCGCCATTGATTTTGGAGGTACCATGGCCAGGGATTGCTGTCCAGGTATCCCTTGCTATCGGTGTGATTGTGGCTTTATTGGTATCAAGATTTATATGTACAAACAGGTTTTGGTCAGTCCTGCCGTTTACCCTGCCGCCCGGTCTGCCCATTCCGCTGTCATCGCCCCAGATAATAAAATTGACCTTATTTCCGGAAGAAAAGCCTGCAGCGGTACCGGATATCAGACCTGAGCCCGTTGAAGTAGAGGTTGTTCCTGAAGTTGTTTTGGCTCCTGCATAAGGAGTTATCCCGAATGAACTGCAAAGTTGTGAAAATTCCTGGGACTGTGAAAAACCGTCGACTACAGTCTGTCGGCTTGTGCCATTATTCAGTTTTTTAAGCCACACATCATATCCTGCCGCATCAGGTTCCCTGTCAAAAAATGCCCTGTATGCTATTGTAAGAAATGATGCATTGTCAAGATTCTTATCAGTAAACTCTTTGCTGAACATAAAACCTTTGGCAACATCAGCCCCGGTTTTTACACCGCCCAGTAAGTCTTCAACCCACTTGTTAAGCCCCGCCTCATCAGGTTGCCTGTCCAGGCATACCTGGTAAAACCTTGACACAAAAGCCTGTACCTGATCGCTGCTTCCTGCACTGATGTATGCGGGAGAAAGAACTGCAACAAGCAATACGATGCTGGTGAAAATCACCAGGTATTTCCACTTTCCTGCCAACTTACCGAATTTCTGCTTCAACGTAAACCTCCTTTTACTTTTGAAAAAGTTTTAATTTGAAATATGTTAAAACTAAAAAGTGAATTATCAAAAGTATTCATATAAAACGCCCTACCCATTTAAATAAACGTGCACTGCATATTTACATATAAGAGCTCTATCGATAGTATTTTCACAAATAAATTACCTGGCACAGTTTTAAGAAGCCATTATAACAAATAATTTAATTATTGTCTGTCAAATAATAAGTTAATTATCCTTATAATTATTACCATTTATCCAGCTGACAATGTTAAATTATACATTAATTAATAACCCGAATCCTTAATGAAAAATAATTATCCACCGGTTTTTGTCTCTTCAGGCTTATTATTGGCATGTATTCCGGGCCGGGTCAGGGCAAAATCATATTTGACTGGGTCTTCGGGGTCAAATTTTTTCAATGCATCCGTTATCTGTCGCGCCGCATTCATGTCTGCTTGTTTCCTCTCTGTCAGCTTGTGAAGCAATGAAACCCGGTGCATGTGAACATCAAGGGGTATTATTAATTTTGAAGAGCTTATACCATCCCATCCCCCCGGATCCACATTATCCTTCCTTACCATCCAGCGCAGGTAAAGATTTACCCTTTTATAAGCGCATTTGCCGCCAGGCATGGGCATCAGGCTATTATAACCGTTGCAATCTCCAAGCCTCAACTCCTTCGAGAAATTTAAAATTGCCGGCAGCAAGTCTTTCTCTTTTTCATGGCCTGACACAAAACATTCATAAAGCGACCCGTATTTCCTTATGGCATGTCCGGTGTTTGCCAAAAAACCTGCCAGTTCTTCACCTGTGGTAAACCTATGTTTAAAATCTTTAAAAAGATAATCCAACTCTTTGCGGCCGGTTTTTAAAAGAAATTCTGCAGGCTCAGGGCCAAGGACTTTCAGGACTTTTGAAACACTTTTTAGAATCTGCTTTACCTGGCCATATGCAAGGGACGCAGCAACCAAACCTGCGACTTCGCGTTGCTTTACTTCCTTATAATCATAAAGGAATTCCAGGGGGTCGGGGTGCACATATTTCCTGTCATTATAAAGAGTGTACTGCTGTTCAAGGGTTTTTTTGTCAAGCAAATCGCACCTTTTTAAATTTCAGATATTCTTTACAAAGATCATTGAATTGATATAGTGCTTTAAACTCTCAGCCAAACAGGAATATTAAGGCTGATCCATTCAAGGGTATATTATTNNATAAAAGCCGATCTGTCCTGGCAGCTTGTATCAGGCCAACCAATTACATCTAGATTTTTACCAGTCCGAGTTCAGTATGCTTTTGCAATATTTTGTCTGCCAGGGTGTCGAGCAATATAAAGTCCGCCTCTTTTGGAAATCCTTTGACAAGAACTGGCTCTATTATCTCTGCGCCGACACTTCCAAGCATATCTGCAAGCTGCTCCACCATTTTTCCTCCCCAGCCATATGAACCGATCACTGAAAGGAATTTGGTCTTTGGGCGAAGCGCTTTTACCAGAAACGCAGCAAAAATTGCTTTGGGATGAGTGCCTGCCAACACTGTAGGCGAGCCTATTACTGCAGTTGCTGCATCAACTAACGCCATTGCTATTTCACCTATATCAGCGTCTGCAAGATTAAACTCTTTCACGGCTATTTTTCTTTTTTTGAGCGCATCTGTAAAATAACCGGCCATTTTTTCAGTACTGCCATGCATGGAAACATAAGCAATGAGCACTTCATTTTTTACATC
>PMCC01000161.1:0-12753 GCA_003155275.1 Actinomycetota bacterium
CCAGTATATTTATTTTTATCCATGCTATTCTACATTTCCTTCAATGCAATCTTTAGTATGTCTTCTGTACGTTTCTCAAGTAAAATATTTTTATCAATCTTTTTTAATACATTATTTATTTCAGACATGCTGTATCCGAGAGTTTTTAATGCCTGCTTTACTTCAGAAATTTTCTCATTTTCTCCGAAAGTCCCTATGTATTCGGCTTCAAGTTCACTTTCTTCAAAAGTGTCCTTAAGTTCAAGAATCATTCTTTCTGCCAGTTTTTTACCTACACCAGGAATTCTCTTTATAAGATCGACGTCTTTTATTAAGATAATGCGCTTGAGCTCTTCTACTGAATATATCGAAAGAGAGCTTAAGGCAATCTTGACTGATATTCCGGATACATTGAAAAGTTTTAAAAAAAGCTCTTTTTCGTTTACATTTAAAAAGCCTATGAGCCTTATTTCTTCTTCCCTTACATGGGTATGTATATTCAGTGTCACAACCTCACCGACTTCAGGAAGTTTTTCCAATGTCCTGCTTGAAATGAGCACCTCAAAGCCCACCCCGCCTGTTTGAAGGATTATGGCACCGGGCAATTTTTCAATAAGATTTCCGGTAAGTCTTGCTATCATTATTTTTGGGACTCTTTTTTTAAAATACAAGCCTTAAGAATATCATATTTTAAACTTGTAATTATTAAGCAAATCATCTTTTAAGGGTTGCGCTGACTTTATTGTTAAACTGGCTCATGCTCGCATGGCACATTGCCACACCGACTGCATCCCAACCATCATCCCGAACCGTAAAGAAATCATCTTTTACTCCAAGAATCATTTGGAGCATATACTTCATTTGTTTTTTTGTTGCCCTTCCATAACCTACAACGGCCTGTTTTACCTGCAATGGTGTGTATTCATAAATTGTAAGATTATTATTACATCCCGCAAGGATACATACTCCCCGCGCAGCGCCAACCGCCAGGGCAGTTTTTACATTAACGCTGAAAAATATATCTTCAATGGCAAAGCAATCCGGGGAAAAATCTTTTATTATTAAGTTAAGTTCGTCATAAATAAGTTTAAATCTCTTAGGGTAAGGAAGATTACTTTTCGTTATTATGCACTTGCACAAAACAGGTACATAACGGTTTCCCCTGATATCCAAAATTCCCACGCCTGTGGTCTCAAGCCCCGGGTCTATACCGATTACTCTGGTATAATCACTGTTCATTTAGGTTATTAATCTTCCTCCTGGAAATATTCGTCGGGTATTTCCACATTGGAATATACGTTTTGTATATCATCATGATCCTCAAGGGTATTAATCATTCTTAATACTCTTTCTGCTTCTTTTTTTGAGACTTCCACGCTGGACTTGGGGACATAAGTGACTTCTGCGGACTTTACGTCTATTTTATTTGCGCTTAATCCTTTCCTGACATTCATGAATTCAGTTGGAGGAGTGCTTATCTCATAAATACCGTCAACTTCCTGGATGTCTTCGGCGCCGGAGTCTATAACATCAAGCATAAATGCCTCTTCATCTTTAATAAGATCTTTGTCAACAAGGATAATTCCCTTTCTTTCAAAAAGCCATCCAACGCATCCAGTTTCACCAAGGTTGCCGCCGCTTTTTGAAAACATATTCCTTACTTCGGCAGCAGTCCTGTTTTTGTTTTCAGTCATAGCCTCGACCATTAAAGCTGTTCCACCGGGGCCATAGCCTTCATACATGATAGTTTCAAATTTTTCACCATCATCCCCTCCGGCTCCTTTTTTTATGGACCTGTCAATATTATCCTGGGGCATGTTATATTCTTTTGCCTTTGCAATCGCATTTGCAAGCGCAAAGTTGTTGTCAGGATCTCCGCTGCCGCCTTCCCTTGCCGCAATCATCAGACTTTTAGACAGTTTGCCAAAAATATTTCCTCTTTTTGCATCTTCTTTTGCTTTTTTATGCTTGATTGAGTGCCATTTTGAATGACCCGACATATAAATCTCCCTCTTAAATTAACCCTTAAACAATTTTTTAACCACTAATCTATGACTTGCTGATAATTATCCCATAGTTTCTAAAGAACTTTTTTATAACTTCATAATTATTATATATTCACTTCTTAATTATTCGCATCTGATTTTATCATATTTTTTGATTTAATGACCATATCAATAAAATATTGATGAATCCGTAAGTCATCTGTTAATTCCGGATGAAAAGCGCACACAAGCACATTTTCCTGCCTAGCCAAAACAGGCACCGAATCGACACTGCCTAAGACTTGCACTTTTTCTCCTGCTTTTTCAATCTTTGGCGCCCTGATAAATACTGCATGGAATTTATCAGGTCCGGCAGCGGTTTCAGCGCCAGATTCAAAAATAATATTATTATTTGCATTCGCTGAGCCAAGTTTAAGCACAACGGGAAGCTCGAAGCTGTCAACCTGCCTGCCATATGCGTTTCTGTCTACAGTTATGTCAATATACCCAAAGCCGAAACTGTCGCCTTTTACTTCTTCTGCAAGAAGTATAAGCCCTGCACATGTGCCGAATATCGGTTTTTTTTGATTGTAAAATTTTTCAAGTGCAGGCCCGAAGTTATATTTTTGCATAAGTTTGTAAATCGTGGTGCTTTCACCACCCGGTATAATAAGCCCATCCACAGAATCAAGGTGCTGCGGAAACTTAATTTCCCGTGCCATGGCGCCGCATTTTTTTATTGCACCTATGTGCTCCCTGAAAGCGCCTTGCAGCGCAAGCACCCCTATTACTGTATTTTTTACCGTTATGTCCGGGCCAGCTTTTACGTTATGTTCTTTCAATACTTCCATTACTAACATTTTTAGTATCTAAATTAGTATTTAAAATATCAATTCTTTTGGCGCTTACTATATTATGGTATTACCAGCCTCTGTGCGCCAATCGGTCATTTTCTGAAATCGTGCCTGTATGAATGCCCCTCATGGGTTCGCCCAGATTTCTTGACACTCTTGCCAGAACTTCATAATTATTGTAATGAGTTGTGGCCTCTACAATTGCAGATGCCATTTTAAGAGGGTTTTCTGACTTGAATATTCCTGAACCAACGAAAATACCATCAGCGCCAAGCTGCATAATAAGTGCAGCATCTGCAGGCGTTGCAAGCCCACCGGCAGAGAAATTAACTACAGGCAGAGCTTTATGCTCATGAACATAAAGAATAAGTTCGTATGGCGCCCCCATCTCTTTTGCGGCTGTCATCAGTTCTTCATACGGCAGGACCGCAATCCTTGCAATCTCGTCTTTTATAACCCTCATATGTTTTACTGCCTCTATCACATCCCCTGTGCCTGCTTCACCTTTGGTCCTGATCATTGCAGCTCCTTCGCCGATACGCCTTAATGCTTCACCGAGGTTTGTTGCTCCGCATACAAAGGGCACCTTAAAGTCCCATTTGTTTATATGATATTTATCGTCTGCAGGGGTTAAAACCTCACTTTCATCAATATAATCAGCGCCAATAGATTCGAGTATACGTGCTTCTGCAAAGTGGCCTATTCTGCATTTTGCCATTACCGGTATTGAAACAGCATCCATAATCTTTAAAATAATCTCAGGGTCCGTCATCCTGGCCACTCCGCCTTCTGCCCTTATATCTGCAGGCACCCTCTCGAGCGCCATGACGGCTACTGCGCCGGCTTCCTGGGCAATTTTTGCCTGTTGTGGCGTTGTAACATCCATTATTGCGCCGCCTTTTAACATTTCTGCAAGCCCGGCTTTTACTCTAATTGTACCTTTTTCCATTTAACTTATTTCCTCCTGTTTTATTTCATTATTTTTTTGTGCTTCAAGGGCTATTTCAGCCTCACTTTTTACTCCTATCCCCAAAGACATTTCCTGAAGTCTTTTTATCCTTTCTTCAATAGGCGGGTGTGAATTAAACAAGCCGCTGAAAGCAACTTTTGTATTCTTTCCGAATGGTGATGCAATAAATATATGTTCAGTCGCATTATTTGCGGTCCTTACTTCACTGTACATGCTGATTTTCTTTAAAGCATTTGCAAGCCCCGCGGGATACCTGGTAATTAAAGCTCCATTGGAATCTGCAAGATATTCCCTCTGCCTGCTGACTGCAAATCTTATATACATTGCAATAAGGGGCGACAGTGCAATAAGGACCAGTCCGAGAATCATAAAAACCAGGCTGAAAATTCCACCACCGGCGTTTTTGTTTGATGAGGAAGACCGCCCTCGCCCGCCAAATATGAAACTCCTGAACATTATATTGCTTATTATCGTTACCATACCTACTAGAATGACAATGATAGTGCCAAGTAAAATATCATAATTTTTAATATGTGAAAGCTCATGGGCAATTACCCCCTTAAGCTCCTCATCATCCAGATTGTTAATTATGCCGCGCGTTAAAACTACAACGGCATTACCCGGGTTTCTGCCTGTTGCGAAGGCATTCATGCCTTGCTCTTCAATTACAAAAACTTTTGGCATTGGAATGCCGGCAGCAATAGACAGGCCCTCAGCCATGTAATATACTCTTGGGTTTTCTTCCCGCGAAAGCGGCGCAGCACCGGTAAGCCCAAGCACTATTTTGTCGCTGTAAAAATAGCTTCCAAAACTTGCTATAATAGCAATAATCAGAGCAAAGACCATGAGAAGGATGGAATATTCCTGGCTTACTCCATAACGGTAATCTATATAATATCCTATTGCGAACCCGAGAGCTGCAATAAACATTACAAACAGAATAATTATAAAAGTTGTTCTTCTTCTGTTGCTGGCTATACGTTTATACATTAAAATCACCCCACTTTTAAAGCCCAAGAACAATGAAAAGCTTTTTCAACTGCATTTCTTCTTTAACAGCATCCGTTTTAAGGAATATAATCAATAAATCGGGAATACTTTCATTTTTAGTTTGTCAGGCAAAAATATTTTTAATGACTTATATGCCGGCCCAAAGTTTTTTTATATATTAAAACTGTACTTTTACCGGCCCTCTTGCTTCAGGTTCTTCAATTTCAAAATATTGTTTTGCAATAAACTTGAACCATCCGGCAAAAATATTTCCCGGGAAAGTCTGAATCCTGGTGTTGTAGGAAAGCACAGTGTCATTATAGAACTGCCTTGCATACGCAATGTTACTCTCAATCCCCTGCAGCTCTTCCATCATTTTTGTGAAATGCTGGTCCGCTTTAAGGTTTGGGTACTGTTCTGCAACAGCAAAAAGTGTCTTTAGGGTCCCGGTTATCATGTTTGAGGCTTTTGCAGAATCTTCTACTGTCTGCGCCTGCATACCTAAACCCCTGGCTGCAATCACCTTCTCGAGGGTTTCCTTTTCGTGCGCCGCATAGCCCTTGACTGTTTCAACAAGATTAGGGATGAGGTCATACCTTTTTCGCAGCTGCACATCAATCTGCGACCAGGCATTATCTATCCTGTTTCTCATAGTGACAATTCCATTGTAAATACCGACTCCGGCGAGTAGAATAATCACTATAATCACGATTACTACAATTATCGGAACAAGTATCGCTGCCAGCATAATTCCTCCTTATGTTAATATCCAATAATATTTATTGCATCCGCAAAACTTGATTATAACATATTTGCTGATTTTAGTGACTTATTTATTTTTACACAATAGTGTTTTTATGGTATATTTCTTTTAATTTTTTTTATGCATTCGTTAAATTCTGTGATATTTTTTTTAGACTAATACTGTAATTTTAGGAGGAATTAATGGCAGGCGCAGAAAACAGCAATAAGAAAGTAATTGGGCTGATATCCGGAAACGGTTCAGGCAAAACATCTCTGGCTGAGTGTTTTTTATTTAACTCTGGAACTGTAAACAGGCTGGGTAAAATAGAATCCAAAAATACGGTTTCAGACTACAGTCCCATTGAAACCAAAAGAGGATTCAGCATAAGTTCAAGCATTCTTCATTACAAATGGAAAAATTATGACATTAATTTTATCGACTCCCCGGGTTATATGGATTTTATAGGTCAATCCATATCAACACTTAAGGTAGTCGATGGCGTAGTTTTGGTTATTGACGCCAAATCAGGCCTGCAAGCCGCAACTGAAAGGATTGTCGAGTACCTGCTGCAGAATCCAAAACCTGCATTCTGCATTATAAACAAACTTGACCAGGAAAATATCGATTTTTCAGCCTCTGTGGAGACCATAAAAGCCAATCTGGGGTTAAACCTTGTACCAATAACCATCCCTGCAAATGAAGGTGAAAAATTTTCAGGCGTTATCGATCTTCTTCTCAACCAGCAATACAATTATAGCAGCGCATCCGGCCAGGGGCAAAAGTCAGATGTTGAAGCCGCAAAAAAATCTGATGCGGAAAACTTCCATAACGGCCTTGTCGAATCAATTGTGGAGACTAATGACGAGCTGTTAAATAAATATCTTGAGGGTGAAAAAATTGATACATCCAGTATTAATGATATATTAAAATCTGCCGTTCTAAATTGCAAGGTTGTCCCTACATTCGCAGCTTCGTCCGGTAAAAATGTGGGAATTGATATTATAATGGATTACATAAACAGCCTCATGCCCTCACCACTGGAAATAAATAATGTCAAGGCGAAGGAAGCCGGCAAAGAAGCGGATACAGAAATAGAGTTAAAGGCATCTGCTAATGGTCCTGTTCTTGCATATGTGTTTAAGACAATGGCGGACCCTTTTATTGGCAAGCTTTCCATATTCAGGATATTCTCAGGCACAGTAAAGACAAACTCAAATTACTGGCTTTCAGGAGCAAAGACAAGCCATAAGGTCACAAGCCTTTTCAGGCTCCAGGGAAAGGACCAACAGGATGTAAGCGAAGCAACGTGCGGTGATATCGTGGCAGTTTCCAAAATAATGGATATATCTAATGATGATACCATTTCTTCACCCGAAAAGCCTTTTGCCATGGATAAAACTGCCTATCCAAACCCAACCCTTCCTAAAGCCATACTTCCGGTCAGTAAAGGTGATGAGGAAAAGATAAGCGGTGGGCTTTCCAGGCTTGTTGAGGAGGACCCGACATTAAAGATGGAGCTTAACACTGAAATTCACCAGAGCATTGTCTGGGGCATGGGTGATTTGCATCTTGCAATTATAAAAGAAAACTTAAAAGAAAAATTTGATATAGATGTGACAATGAGGGCGCCTGATGTTGCTTACAAGGAAACAATACGAAAAGCTGTAAAAACAGAATATAAATATAAAAAACAATCAGGAGGAAGGGGCCAGTATGGCCACGTACTTATTGAACTTAGGCCACTAAAGAGCGGCGAAGGTTTCAAATTTGAAGACAGCGTCTTTGGTGGAGCCATACCAAAAAACTATATACCTGGCGTTGAAAAAGGTGTAAGGGAAGCAATGATATCCGGCATTCTTGCAGGATATCCTGTAGTTGATATTGCTGTAAATCTTTATGACGGTTCTTTCCATGCAGTTGACTCTTCTGATATGGCATTTAAGATTGCCGGTTCAATGGCATTTAAAAAAGGCATGGCCGAGGCAACCCCTGTAATCCTGGAACCTGTCATGGAACTTGAAGTGACTATTCCTGAAAAATACATGGGTGATATAATTGGAGATATAAATGCCAAGCGAGGAAAGATAATTACAATGATTCCGGAGGAAAACAAGATGCAGGTAATTAAGGCCACTGTTCCGCAATCTGAATCCTTTAATTACTCTGTTGATTTAAAATCCATATCTCAGGGGAGGGGCCAGTTCAGCCAGAAATTCTCACACTATGATGAACTGCCCGGACTTCTGGCTCAGCCTTTGATAGAGAAAAAGAAAGAAGAAAAGGAAAAAGAATGAGAAAGAATTACAATAAATATACTTCAATACTGGACAGGTTTCCTTTCATAACAGTAATTTTTATAATCGGTATTGCAATAGTTTTCCTGCTGTTTTTCAGGACAAAGTTTCCTTTTCCTTTTTTCTCAGGAAAGGCCGCAGTGCAGACACAGGAAACAACTGCCTACTCCATACTTATTGATTCTCCATTAAGCGACCAGGTCTTTAAACTGGCCAATGTAAATGAGGCAGTCCCGATTTCCATAAAATCCAAAGACAGTGAAACATCGGATTACAAATTAAAAATAGTATTGAATGGCAAAGATACCATAAAAACTTTTAATTCCCCTCCTTATGAATATAACTGGACCCCTGACAGCGCCGGGGATTACAAGATTGTCGCAAACCTTGTGGACAACAACGACAAAATCATTGCAAGCTCAAATGAGGTAGCCTTTTCAGTGGAATATACCAGCGAAACAGTGGAAACTGTTTCGCGAAGTATGGATATAGAAACAAAAAAAACAGAGGCGCTTGCCAAATCTGAGTACAGGTCACAAAACGGTACCCCTGTTTTCTCTTTCAAATGTTATACGCCGCCTGTAATTGACGGAAAGATTGATGAATGGGCGCTTTATGACAAAGTCCAGATTGCCAACCCGACAATCAAGAAAGAAAATTTTACAAGCATTGCAGATTGTTCCGGAATAATTTATACATGCTGGGACGATAAAAACTTCTACTTCGCTGTCCAGGTCACTGACGATGTCTATAGCCAAATATATACCGGAAACCAGATCAATAACGGTGACAGTGTCACTTTGGTTTTTGATACAGATCTATCCGGTGATTTTAACATTCCCTTTTATAACAGCGATGATTCACAGATGGATTTTTCAGCCGGAAATTTTTCAGCAATAAAACCCTCGTCATTTATCTACTTTCCTTCTAAAACAGCGAAAGGCATAGTGGTTAAATCATCACAGCCCAAGGGGGGGTATATTATTGAGGCAAGTGTTCCATGGGAGAACTTTGTAAGTTTCGCTCCTAAAGACCTGGATGTTTTAGGCTTTACGGCTACTATCTTTGATACTGATAACCAGGAATCAACAGAACTTGCAATGTCATCTTCCCCACAATTTGATATCAATAATACCGGCACGCTTGGTACGCTTGTATTCATTGACGGAGGCGACATTACTGCAACAGAAAGCGGTACTTCAGGTTCTGGGGACAGCGCCGAAACTACTGCAAAGAAAACCAAATAAACCTTATAAATACTTTTATGTTAATCAGCCAATTTGGTTTCAGGCGAATAATCAGCCAACCTGACCGGATCGGGGAGGTTTAGGCTTATTTTATAAAAATAGAACCTTTTTAGAATAAAGGGGGCCATTTTAAATGAAGACTAAAACTATAAGACAGACTGTTATAATAACAGGGGCAACACCGCACGAATTGTATGAGATTTTTATGGATGAAACCAAACACGCAAATCTTGTAAATTCAACTGCAAAAATAAGCAGGGCCATCGGTGGCAGATTTGAAGCATATGACGGATATATTGAAGGTACCAATATAGAACTTATCCAGGATAAAAAAATAGTCCAAAACTGGCGCGGCGAAGAAGATTGCTGGCCCAAGGAGCATTACTCGAAGCTTACAATCACATTTGAAAAAGAAAGTGACGGCACCAGGGCAACACTTTTCCAGGAAGGTGTGCCTGAAGAATG
The DNA here is from genome assembly GCA_003155275.1 of Actinomycetota bacterium. Lineage (GTDB taxonomy): Bacteria > Actinomycetota > Humimicrobiia > Humimicrobiales > Humimicrobiaceae > Fen731. The sequence continues at coordinate 9,530 of PMCC01000161.1, forward strand.
CGTTGATGACTTTGATAATGGCTGGTATGAATTCTACTGGAACCCCATGCAGGAATTGTTTAAAAAATAGTCTCTTTAAAAGTAAAGCTAATTTAGAAACTTTGAAAAAACATTTGGAAGGCTATACAATATTTAAATAGCTTATGATTTCAGCCTGTAAGGAATAATGGTCCTTATTATGTTGTAAAGCACGCTTGCGCCTGTTGCCACCATTGAAACAATCAATAAAACTTTTACCGCAATAAACCAGGCAGGCTCGTTAAATACAAAAGGGAAAATCCCCTTAATTATATAAAGTGCCAAAAAAGATGCTGCACTTGTAAAAATCTGCAGCAGATGTTTAAACCTGTCCCTGTCAAAGAAAATAAATACAAAATTTACTATAATCATAGCTCCGAGCGAAACATCTATAGCCCATATACATTTTTGGTAGCTTTCAGTTAAAAAAGGTACTCTCCAGTTATACAGATTATTAAGCACAAACAAAATAAATCCGTTTGCAATAATGGCGCCAACATATTCCGATATCTTTCGCCTGTGCTCCGGCATTATGTTTTTCGGTTCTTCCATACAGTCTTCCTTCAGTTTCAATCTGAGAAAATCTTTAACTTCAGAATTTAACTCACAAATATATTTAAATAAAGCTTCACCTGTTCCCCAAAACATCCTTGTGAGTTAGCACTTCCGGCAACGACTTTGCTATGAAATAATGTTTTTAAGCGCAGCCAGTGCCTGTTCAAACTGGTCCTCATAATTTTTTTCAAGGTCCATGTTAAATTGCCTCCATTGCGGATTCTGCATTATGGCGTCCTCTACAGACAACTTGACAACTACCTTTTGTCCCCCCTGCTCCACGACCTTGTTTCTTGCCTGGGGATTTCCTTCAACAGCTTTCTTGAATTCATTAAACACCTGGTTTTTTTCAGTTTCAGCTTTGTGCTGTATTGTCTCAAGCATTTTGAGGCTCTGCTGGAGAACAGATGTCTTTTGTTCTTTTTTCAGGGATTCCACCGCAATTACGCCCTTGCTGCGCCTTTGCAGCTCTTTGGTATCTAGATTAAATTTTAAAGATTCAATAAGACTTACCTGGGCTTGCTTTAAAAGTGAAAGGCTGCCATCCTTTAATTCCTGCCAAAGCTGTTCAGGACCCGATTTGCCTTTATAAAAACCTGCCATGGCGGGCTCAAGCTTCTTTTTGTTTGCAATTGCTTCTTTTTCTGCATCCGTCAAGTCATCGAGCATTGCCGTTTTCTCAAGTGCTATCTCCAATGCCGTTTTAATCATATCTCCCATTTTACCACCTGTTTTTTTAAAATTATTGAAATATAAATATTACCTTTTACGCTTAATCATGTTAAAAAACCTGTCCTGATAATGCTCGAACAATGCCCAGCTGTCAAGCTCTTCTTTCAGCCTTTTTGCCTCTATGTCGCCTTTTTCGTAAAGTTGAAACAGTTTTTCTATCTCATTTTTTGCCGCAACAGGTATGCCGTAAGCATCCCGTGAAAGTACAGGAAAACCTGAAGAGTCAAAATTTACCAGCTGGTTGGCGCTCATTTCAGGCATGTTTGAAAAGTAAGCGCTTTTTAAAGCAAGGTCATAAATAAATTTTGTCAGTGATACATCCCAAAATTCATCCAGCCCTTTAATGATTGCGCAGAACGGGTTGGCGTTTTTCTCAATTTCAGCATCGATTTTCCTGGTAATCTCTTCAACAGAATTTGCAACGATATCCATGTGGTCATATTCTTTTATAAACTTCAATTTATAAAGCATCATTGCAATATCAGCATTTTCTCCTGCAAGAATGGAAAAAGCCTTTTTGGCCTCCTCGCTGAATCCCTCAAGTCGCAGCAAATAATAAGGAGTAATAATCTTCGGCTTCTGCCAAGTTATCCTTCCTTCCCGTACAATGGTCTCTGAGTCAGCGTTCTTGCCCTCAAATTCAAGGTAGAAAGGTGTTGTCAGCATATAGTAATGCACAGTTGTAGACTCAAAAGTCGAAAGGTACTTTTTTGGCGCTTTAAGTATCTCTGTATTCTCAAGAGCATATTTTATTTTGTCATCCATATCCATTATCTGACTATATTAACAGAAGTCATATTTTTTATAAATATTTATAAAAATACTTTGCCGGGATAAAACTTAAAATATTTTTAAAATCAACACAAACGGGGTAAACTATAGCTTAAGTATTTTTTACCGAAAGTGCGTAAAGCATGGACAATGACCGGTTCCCTGATAATTTTATTTTAGGCACTGCAACATCTGCATTCCAGATAGAAGGTGAAGGAAAGACAGAATGGACAGGATTTATCGGTGAGGATGGAACGAGGCTTGGTTCTGCAACAGGCCACTACAGACGCTTTGAAGAGGACCTCGAGTACATACTCTATCTTGGAAATTCTTACAGATTTTCACCTGACTGGTCCAAGCTCCAGGACAAACCGTTTGGAAACCTCGATTCCGGCGCGCTCAAGCATTATGAAATAATTTTAAAAACCCTTAAAAGTAATAATAAAAAAGTACTCCTGGTGTTCAACCATTTCTCAAATCCTTTATGGATGTTTGATTCCGGCGGATGGCCAAATAAAAACTCTGTTGCTTTCTATTTTGACTATGCAAAAAAAATCCTTGATGCATTTTCGGATTATATAGACATTGCCAATACTTTCAATGAACCGAACGCTTATGTAAATATGGCCTATCTTTTTAACGGGTTTCCCCCAAAGAGATTTAATTTCATCTTAAGAAAAATGGCGCTTGCCAATATGTCTGAGGCGCACTGCAGTTTATATGACTACATAAAAGAAAAATATCCTGCAATACTTGTTGGAATTTCACAAGCCCATATGCTCTTTGAACAGCCCGAAAACCGGTCAAATTTTACCGGAAAGATGATAAAGAATTTTATTGATTCTATCCAGCATGAAAAAGTCCATGAGTTTTTTACAAAAAATGGCGAAAAGGCCGACTATATAGGTTTCAGTTATTACGGCAGGATACTTCTTGAAAAATTTCCTCTTATGGCATATCAGGAGAGGGGACGCAAAAGGCTTGATGAGCTTGGTATTATTCATGATGATATGTGGGAGCTTTATCCGGAAGGATTGTACAGGATGCTTAAGTTTTTCCATGAGAAATATAAAAAGCCCCTGCTTATCACTGAGAATGGCACCTGTACAAATGATGATAGTTTGCGAAAACAGAGCCTTTATAACCAT